>CAZGDV010000001.1:0-1416 GCA_964524995.1 uncultured Dehalococcoidia bacterium
GAAGAGCACAAGAAGGAGTTCCTGCCCAAGATACTGAGCGGGGAGGTGACCTTCTGCCTCGCCTACACTGAGCCGGAGGCGGGATCGGACCTCGCCTCTCTGCAGACGAAGGCCGTCCGCGACGGCGATGACTTCATACTGAACGGGCAGAAGGTGTTCTGCAGCTTCGCGGGCCAAGCGGACTACTGCTGGATCGGCGTGAGAACCGACTTCGAGGTCAAGAAGCACCGGGGCATTAGCATCTTCATTATCGATATGGATACCCCGGGCATCACAGTCCGCCCCATGGAGACCATGTTCGACTACGCTGTCTACGAGGTCTTCCTGGATGATGTGCGCGTCCCGAAGGATAGAGTTGTGGGCGAGCTGAATTCGGGTTGGTACTACATCACGCAAGCCCTCGACCATGAGAGGGTCTTCATGGCTGCTACCATAGCTGGTTACAAACGCATTTACGAGGAGATCCTGGAGTATGCTACCAAGACCCGGCGCAACGGACAACTGCTCAGCGATAATCCCTTTGTCCGTCATAGACTGGCTCAGATGGCCATCGACCTGGAGGTCGGCAAGCTGCTGGGCTACAGGCTCGCCTGGCTGTTGAGCCAGGGTATAGTGCCCTACTCCGAGGCTTCCATATCGAAGATATTCACCAGCGAGCTGGAGCGCAGACTTGGCAACATCGCAATGCAGACGCTCGGCCTCTACGGCGAACTGAGAGAGGGCTCGTGGGCCCCATACAAGGGCTACATGGAGTGGGCGTACAGGTTCTCAATCATGCAGGGTGTAGGTGGCGGCGCTAACGAGGTGCAGCGCCTGATAGTCGCCCTGGTCGGCCTGGGACTTCCACGACCCTAGCGCGCCGAGCCCGGCCTCGGCTGGGAGAAAGGAGCAGGACATGCTGATCGACGCCCATTATCACTTGGTGGCCGAGGAATGGTACCCGGAGGGGTGGTGGCAGACCGTAACCTCTATGTATATCAACGGCATGAAGGCGCTGGGCATGGAGATGCCCCCTGAGGTCGTGAGAGAGACCATGGTTCCGTCTCTCTGGGACCCGGAGGGCGAGGCCCTTATTCGTGACATGGAGGCAAACGGCATCGACAAGACGGTGCTCCTCCCGATGGACTACTGGCTCATGTACGGGGAACCCAAGGTTACCCTGGAGAAGCAGTTGCAGGCATACAGCAAGCTACAGAGCAAGTACCCCGACAAGATTATAGCCTTCGCCACGGTCGACTCGCGAAGGCCGGACGCCCCGGATTTCATCGAGCGGGCCATCAAGGAATGGGGTCTCAAGGGAGTCAACTTCTATCCCCAGACGGGGTTCTTCATCAACCAACCGGAGACCTACCGCGTCCTGGAGAAGGTGGCACAGTATGGCCTGCCGGTGACCTGCCATACCGGCCAGCTCGGCGC
>CAZGDV010000001.1:1516-84436 GCA_964524995.1 uncultured Dehalococcoidia bacterium
AGAAGGTGGCACAGTATGGCCTGCCGGTGACCTGCCATACCGGCCAGCTCGGCGCGGTACCCCTGCGGGCCAAGTATGGCGACCCGATCTACCTGGACGACGTAGTTCAGGACTTCCCCAACATCACTATCACCGCCGGCCATATGGCCTTCGGATGGCACGAGCAGCTCTTCTACCTCGCGGGGCTGAGGTACACCCTGGCGACCGACGTCTCTGCCTGGCAGGATGTCGCCAGAGCCAACTTCAACAAGTTCTGTACCGTCCTCAGGCATGCCCTGGACCGCCTGGGCAAGGACCGCGTGCTTTTCGGAACCGACAACCCGTTTGTGGCAGCCCTTATGTCAACTAAGGACTACGCCGACCTGATCAAGGGCCTGCCACAGAACGCGCCCGACGGCATCCAGTTCACCGAGGACGAGGTCAACGCGATCCTGGGGGAGAATGCCGCCAGGCTCTACGTCAAGTAGCGGGCTAGTGCTCGTGCGAGATAGAAGATTCGAGGTGACAACATGTGGGCCCAAGCAGCGATCTACGGCGTTGCAATAGCCATCGCACTCGGGATTTCCGCCGCCTTGCTGGACGGCGGTTGGGTCTTCTTCCTGGCTGCTCTTATCATCCTCGCGCTCTTCCTGGGTGCGTTGGCCCCGTCCGATGAGACGGAGTCATTCGAACCCTGGGCG
Organism: uncultured Dehalococcoidia bacterium; assembly: GCA_964524995.1. GTDB lineage: Bacteria > Chloroflexota > Dehalococcoidia > SZUA-161 > SZUA-161 > CAZGDV01. The sequence continues at coordinate 2,197 of CAZGDV010000001.1, forward strand.
TGATCGCAGCCACCTACCGGGGCCGGGCTGGTGCTTGGCTACAGCCCGAGGAGTTTCGCCAGCCTCTCCGGCAGCTCATCCAAGGGCACGAGTTCGATGTCCTTCTGCCAGCGCAGCTTCACCTCGGCACCACCCGATTTCAGGCTCCGCTTGCTCACTACCACCCGCGCCGGCATCCCGAGCAGGTCCGCATCGTTGAACTTCACGCCGGGCGATTCCCCCCGGTCATCCAGCAGGACCTCGAGTCCCCGTTCACCAGACTCCGCGTACACACGCTCCGCCGCCGACATCACATCCGGCTCATCGGCACCGAGAACGCATAGATAGGCGTGGTAGGGTGCAATCGGCACCGGCCACATTATCCCTTTCTCATCGTGATTCTGCTCGATGGCCGCGGCCAGGAGCCGCCCCACGCCTATGCCGTAGCAGCCCATCACCATCGGCTTCTGCTGGCCATCACTGTCCAGATAGAGGGCACCCTGCCTCTCGCTGAAGACGGTGCCCAGCTTGAATATGTGCCCTACCTCCACCCCCCTTGTTGATCGAAGCTCGGCACCGCACCTGGGGCAACCATGGCCAGCCCTCGCCAGCGCGATGTCCTCCAGCACGTCCACGTCGAAGTCCCGAGGGTAGTTGGCATTCTTCAGATGGTACCCATCCCTGTTCGCGCCCACGACGAAGTTCTGGCCCATGGTGATAGACTTATCCGCCACAATCTTGACGCCTGTCAGCCCAATGGCCGATGCCGAGCCAGCCACCAGCCCTGCGGCCCGCACCTCATCGTCGTTGGCCAGTCTCAGCTCGGTGCACTTGAGCATGTTCTTCAGTTTGACTTCGTTGACTTCGAGGTCACCTCTGACGGTGACGAACACCAGCTCGCCATCCGCCGAGTAAAAGACGGCCTTGAGCGTGTGATCCCTCGGTACGCCGAGGAAACTCGCCACCTCCTCGATCGTCTTGGCCCCAGGCGTAGCGACTTCCTCGGTTGGCGACTGTGCCTCCTCGGGCAGCCGGGACTTGGCGCAGGTGGCCTTCTCGGCGTTCGCGGCGTAATCGCAGCTGTCGCAGTATATGATCTCGTCCTCGCCCGTCTCGGCGACCACCATGAACTCGTGGGAGTCCTTGCCGCCGATAGCGCCGCTGTCGGCCTCCACCACGATCGCATCCAGGCCGCAACGCTTGTAAACGTTCGTGTAGGCCTGCTTCATCCTCTGATAGCTGGCCTCGAGACCGGCCTCGTCCATGTCGAAGCTGTAGAGGTCTTTCATAGCAAACTCACGAACTCGCACCAGGCCGCCGCGTGGCCGGGGCTCATCGCGGAACTTGGTCTGGATCTGATACAGCATCAGGGGAAGGTCGCGGTAGCTCTTGACATTGCGCCGTGCCAGGTCTGTCACAACCTCTTCGTGCGTCGGCCCCAACGCCAGCCAGCGGTCCTTGCGATCCTTCAGCGTGAACAGGCTCTTCCCGAAGGCCTGGTCACGCCCGCTCTCCTGCCATATCTCCAATGGCTGGAGCACCGGCATGCTGATCTCCTGGCCGCCAGCCGCGTCCATCTCCTCGCGGATTATGCGCTCCATCTTGCGCAGGGCACGCCACGCAAGCGGGAGATAGGAGTAGACACCCGCCGCGACCTGCTGGATCATTCCCGCTCTCAGCATCAACTGATGGCTGGCCGTCTCCGCCTCTGCTGGCACCTCTCGTAGTGTCTTCCCGAACAGCTTCGATACTCGCACGTCTGACTACCTTTCCATGCTCTTCCCGCCTGCTAGCCGACAACCTCCTCTACCTCTCTCATCAGCGCCTCCACGAACTCGGCCTCCTCCACGGTTCGCACCTTCTCGCCCTTCCTGAATATCACGCCCTTGCCCTTGCCGCAGGCGATTCCGACATCTGCATCCCTCGCCTCGCCCGGCCCATTGACCACACACCCCATCACCGCCACCTTCACCGCCTTGTCCATGCCCTTCAGCCTTCTCTCCACCTCCTCAGCGACGGGTATCAGGTCGACCTCACACCTGCCGCAGGTAGGGCAGCTAACCAGCGTCGGGCCGTGCTCTCTCAGCTTGAGCGCCTTCAGTATTTCGTAGGCACACTCGACCTCCTGGCACAAGTCTGAGGTCGTGAGTGACACGCGGATTGTGTCGCCGATGCCCTCCCACAACAGGACACCCAGCCCCACAGAGCTGCGAATGGCCCCACTCCAGGGGAGCCCCGCCTCCGTGATCCCCAGATGAAGCGGATAAGGCGTTCTCTCAGCCATGACACGGTACGCCTCAACCGTGGTCGGCACATCGAAGGCCTTCACCGATATCTTAATTAGCTCGAAGTCAAGGTCTTCCAACAGGCGGACTTCGCCGAGCGCGGCCTCGACCATTCGTTCGACAATCGGTGCGTCCGGCGACTTGTCCCTGGGCAGGCTCCCGGCATTAACGCCCACCCGGATCGGAACCTGCCGTTCCTTCGCAGCCCGAACGACAGTAGCGATCTGCTCGGGGTCGCTGATATTGCCGGGGTTCAGTCTCAAGGCATCCACGCCAGCCTCCAGCGCCGCCAGTGCCAGCCTGTAGTCGAAGTGGATGTCGGCAACCAGTGGCAGGGAGATCAACTGCTTGATCGCCGGAAGCGCCTCTGCGGCCTCCCCGTCGGGCACTGCGACTCTCACGATCTCACAGCCACAGTCCTCCAAACGGCGTATCTGCTCGACCGTCGCCGCCACGTTGCGAGTGTCGGTGTTCGTCATCGACTGGACCACAACGGGCCCAGCCCCACCAATCTCGACATCCCCGATTCTCACCACCTTCGACGCCCTGCGCTTAATCACTCTATCAACGGCCTTCCTTCAGCCACGCGAATGATGTCAGCGACGGTGATAACGAGGATCAATCCTAACAACAGTACGAAACCGGCAAGGTGTATGAGTCCTTCTGTCCGAGGTGCTACGCGCTTCCCGCGTCTCGCAACCTCGATGAGGACGAAGATGATACGCCCTCCATCCAGACCAGGTATCGGAAACAGGTTGACGAACGCAAGGTTCAGGCTCAGGAAGGCAGCGAACTGCACGAGATAGGAGGGACCGGCCTCGCTGGCCTCCCCGGTGAGTTGGAATATGCCCACTGGCCCCGCCACCTCTGGCGCGGCGCCCCTCGCGAACCAACTCGCCACCTCGTTGCGAATGAGTGTGAAGGTCTCCCACAACGTACTGCCCGCCTTGGGGACAGCCTCCCAGAACGGGTAGGACTGGCTGATCACTTCGATATTGGCCATGCTCATAGTAATCCCCACCGCCCCCTCGCCCTCGGGAGGGTCCCATCTCGGAACCACCGTTACCGTTCTCTCCACACCGGCGGTGTTCTCAAGAGATAGAGTGGTATCGCCACCCAGACTCATGTGAATCTCGTAGATCACGTCCCCGATGTTCTCGACTTCCTGACCGTTCACCGCCAGCAGCCTGTCTCCTGCTTCGATGCCTGCTTCAACCGCAGGCGAGTTCAACGCCACCTCATCGATGAAGATGTCCCCGACCCGGACGTCCCTGGGTATCATGAACGCTATCGTGAGCAGCACGATCGGCAGCACGGCGTTCATGAACGAGCCAGCGCCCAAGACGATGAGCCTCACCCACGCGGGCTTGGTGGCCAAGCTTCTCGGTTCCGACGGGTCTTCCTCGCCCAGCAGCCGGCAGAACCCGCCCAGCGGTATCCAGTTCAGCGAGTATATCGTCTCACCGCGCTTGATCCCGAAGATGCGGGGCGGGTACCCTATGCCGAACTCCTCGACCTTGACGCCGGCGAGGCGAGCCGTGACGTAGTGACCCAACTCATGGGCGAGTATCAGCAGTCCGAGGATGAGAATGAAGGCTACTATAGTAAGCAGCATGACCTAGTGCGTCGCCGCAGAGCGCGCGGCATCTCTGGCCCATGCGTCCGCAGCCAGTATATGATCGAGGGAAGGATTGTCTGTCCCCCCATGTGCGCTCAACGTATTCTCGATCAGCTTCGGTATGTCCGCAAAGCCGATGCGTTTGTCAAGGAATAGCTCGACCGCCACCTCGTCCGCCGCGCTCGCCACAGCCGGGTAGGTGCCACCCTTCCTCCCGGCCTCCATCGCGAGGCGCAGGCAGGGGAATCTCTGCATATCGACTTCCTCGAAGTCCAGGTTGGCAACCTGCCGGAAATCCAGGTCTCTGTGGTAGTCGCTTTGCCACCGCTCAGGGTAGGACAGGGCGTGTTGAATCGGCAGCCTCATGTCCGGCAAGCTCATTTGCGCCTTGATCGACCCGTCAACGAACTCGACCATAGAGTGAATGATGCTCTGCCTGTGAATGATCACTTCGATCTCGTCATAGGGGACGCCGAACAGCCAATGTGCCTCGATGATCTCCATCCCCTTGTTCATCAACGTAGCCGAGTCGACAGTCACCTTCGAGCCCATCTGCCAGGTGGGATGAGCCAGCGCCTGCTCCGGCGTGACACGCGCCAGTTCCTCCTTCGACCTGCTCCTGAAAGGGCCACCCGATGCCGTCAGAATGAGCCTTCGGATGCCGTTCCCCTCTTCACCGCGCAGGCACTGCCAGATAGCGCTGTGTTCGCTGTCGACAGGGAAGACCTCAACGCCGTGCCTCCGCGCTTCGCCCATGACGATTGCCCCCGCCATGACGAGCACTTCCTTGTTCGCCAATGCGACCTGCTTCTTAGAACGAATCGCAGCCAGTGTTGGTTCCAGACCGGCCTTGCCTGATGTGGCAACCAGCACCAGATCGACTCCCTGACGTGACACCATCTCCACTAGCGAGACGACCTCCACACCCGACGCTCCGGCCAACCCGCCCTCGGCGGCGCTGCACGCCATCTCCGGCCCAAACTCAGCGATCTGTTTCTCCAGAAGAGTGGTGTTTCTGCCACCGGCCAGGCCTACTACCTGAGCCCGGTCGCGGAACCTTCGCAGAACGTCGAGGGTCTGCTGACCGATCGACCCCGTAGAGCCCAGGATTATGATTCTCTTCATCGTTATTGGCCAATCAGGCTAGATAGTATGCCCAGTAGTATACTACAACTCCAGTGAGCAGAATGCTATCCAGGCGGTCTAGCATCCCACCGTGTCCCGGTATCAGGCCTCCTGCCTCCTTGACCCCTGATATTCGCTTCAGCTTGGATTCCACAAGGTCCCCAATCTGCGCCGCGACCGCCAACAGCATCCCCAGCACAGCCGCCTGCCAGTAGGGCATGTCCAGACCGAGCAGAAAGGACAGCAGCACACATCCAGCGGTACCGCCCAACAGCCCCCCCGCGGCTCCCTCCCACGTCTTGCCCGGAGACACGCTTGGAGCCAACTTGCGCCTGCCCCATGCGCGCCCCACGAAGTACGCGGTCGTATCCACGGCAAACGTGCCGAACAGTGCAAGGAACACCCACTCTCGTCCCTGGGTGTTCATCAGCAGGACCCAGAAGCAGGCCAGCAGTCCGAGGTAGACGACGCCGAAGGCGTGCCACGCCCAAGGGTTCACCCCCTCCTCTGAAGCGCCTTGACGCTGAAGAGTCGCACCAACCAGCGAGAACACGATTGCAGACCCAGCTATGGCCGACGCTACGCCCATAAGCACCGTGTTGGAGCTGTAGTCATTGACGAAGTGCGCGTTCAGGATGAGGGCGAGCATCCACAACCCACCCAGGATGGGTACACCCGCCCAGATGGGCCGTGATGGCATGGAGCTCAGCTCGCGATACGCGAGCACTGCAACGAGAGAGACAAGGAGCGTGAACCAGGGGGCTTCGAACCAAATAGCCAGAATGAGAAGGGGGATAGCTATTATCGCGCTGAGCACTCTATGCCGGAGCATTCACCGCAAGAGGCCGGGAGCTCAATCGGTCGGGCCCGATTCCTCGCCTCCTTCCACTCTCAGTCCACCAAAGCGCCTCTCCCTCTCGGAGTAGGCAAGGAGAGCCTTCTCTATCTCAGCAGCATCGAAGTCAGGCCACAATGTGGGGGTAGAGTAGTACTCGCTGTAAGCCGACTGCCAGATGAGGAAGTTGCTGAGACGCATCTCACCACCCGTACGTATGATCAAATCCGGCTCTGGTATGTCCGTGGTGTACAGGTGGCTGCTTATCGTGCTTTCGGTAATCGCCTCGGGTGCGATACCCTCCTGGACTATGCGCCGCACCGCCTCGACTATCTCCGCCCGACCCCCATAGTCGAACGCGATGCTGAGATTCAGCCTGGTGTTGTCCTTCGTCAGGGCTATGGCCTTCTGCACCTTGGCCTGAATCCCAGGTGCCAGGCCCTCGATCCTGCCCAAATGCCGGAGCCGCACTCCCTTGCGATGGAGCTCCTTGCTCTCGCGGTCGATGACCTGAGCCAGAATCCCGAACAGGCCGCGCACCTCCGACTCGGGCCGCGCCCAGTTCTCAGTGGAGAAGGCGTAGAGCGTCAAATAAGGGACTTGATGCTCGGCGAAACACTCGACGACTTTCCTGATATTCTCCGTACCGGAGCGATGACCTCGAATGCGTGGCAGTCCACGCCGCTTCGCCCACCGACCGTTGCCATCCATGATGATCGCGACATGATCTGGGAGCGGCCATATCTTCCTGACTGCTAGTGTTTCTGGTGACGGCTTGGCCAACTACCTGTCCCCGGAGGCCTAGAACTCCAGCAGCTCAGCCTCCTTATCCTTCGCTACCTTGTCGATCCTCTCGATGAAGCCGTCCGTGATCTGCTGCAAGCGGTTCTGCGCTCTCCTCTGATCGTCTTCGGACATCTCCTTGCTGTCTTTCATCTGTCGCAGCTTCTCGAGGGCCTCTCGCCTCACATTCCTCACCGAAACGCGGCCTTCCTCGATCCTCCTGCGCACCACCTTCACCAGTTGATTACGCCTCTCCTCTGTCAGCTGGGGAATGACCAGTCTTATTACGTTCCCGTCATTATTGGGATTCAGGCCGAGATCGGACTTGAGTATGGCCTTCTCTATATTGCCCAGGATCTGCCTTTCCCAAGGCTGGATCACTATGAGTCTAGCCTCAGGCGTGGAGATACCGGCCACCTGGTTAAGGGGCATCTGCACGCCATGGTAGTCGACCTTCACGTTCTCCACCAGCCCCGGGCTGGCTCGACCAGTTCGAATCGTTGCGAGTTCATTCCTCAGCACCTCGATGGCCTTCTCCATCTTGGACTCGGCAGTCGACAGAGCATCATCGCCACTCATGTTCGATCCCCCGTTTCGAGGTTGTGATCCTCCGGTGGCCTGCAGTCGCCGTGGAAGAGATCAAAGCGCCCCGCTGGCAGGACGCTGGCAAATGCCTGACTAGTTGCCGCTATCGACGCGCGTGCCGATAGGCTCGCCGTTGATTACCCTCTCGATGCTCCGTGGTGCCTTGAGGTCGAATACAACTATCGGCAGCCCGTTGTCCATGCACAACGAGAGAGCTGTTGAATCCATCACCTCCAGCCTCTTCTGCAGAGCATCCATATAGGTAATGTGATCGTACTTCCTGGCGTTACTGTTGGCAATAGGATCAGAATCATAGACCCCATCTATGTTGTTCTTGGCCATCAGAAGCACATCCGCACCGATCTCCACCGCGCGGAGAGCGGCAGCTGTATCCGTTGTCATGTATGGATTCCCCGTGCCCCCGGCGAACAGGACCACCCGCCCCTTCTCCAGGTGCCGGATGGCACGACGCCTTATGTAAACTTCGGCGACTGCCTGGACAGCGATAGCACTTTGAGTTCTCGTGTCGAGCCCGGCCTTCTCAAGGGCATCTTGAAGGGCCAGGGCGTTGATTATCGTGGCCAGCATCCCCGCGTAGTCGGCTGTGGCCCTGTCCATACCCGCCTCCTCCGCCACCGTGCCCCTCCAGATATTGCCAGCGCCGACCACTATCGCCACCCTCACCCCATCCGCCACTACGGCCTTGACCTGCTGAGCGATGCCACCCGCTACGGCCCGGTCGATTCCACTCTCGCACCGCCCACCGAGGGCCTCTCCACTGAGCTTGAGCAGAACACACCGGTACTCTGACTCAGGCATCCTTCCCTTCTACACCCAACTCAAAGCGCGAGAACCTTCTGATCCTGATGTTCTCTCTGACTTTGCCGATGGTCTCCGCAAGCAGGTCGTTGATGGTCTTTTGAGGATCCTTGATGAAAGGCTGCAGGAGAAGGCAATCCTCCTCCGTTGAATCGTCTCCCTCGGGAATGCCATCGGAATCCAGGTACTTGGGATTGGTAGCAGCTACCTGCATCGCTATGTCGTGCGCCAAATCCCTGAACTCCGGTGTGCGCGCCACGAAGTCACTCTCGCAGTTGACCTCAACCAGGGCACCTATCCGCCCCCCTGTGTGAATGTAGCTCTCCACCAGCCCCTGGTCGGCAGCCCGCTCCTCTTTCTTCTTCGCAATCGCGTGTCCCTTCTCACGAAGCATGCTCGCGGCTGCCTCAACGTCGCATCCGGTCTCCTGAAGCGCACGCTTGCATTCCATAATCCCGGCGCTGGTGAGCTCCCTGAGCTCCTTGATCGCAGCAGTTGTTATCTCCATCAATGTGTCTCCTGGCTCTCTTCTTCGGCAGGCGCTGCTTCGGCTTCCTCGGGTTCGAATGTGGCCTCGTATACACCCGCCATAGCCAACTCCTCGTCCGTGAGGTCCTTGTCCGCAAGGGCTTCGAGGGCCTGCCTGCCCTCCAGCACAGCATCAGCGATGACCGAGCAGAACAGCGCCACGGCCCGTATGGCATCATCGTTTCCAGGGATCGGGTAGTCTATCTCATCAGGATCACAATTCGTGTCAACAATGCCGACGATTGGTACCCCAACCCGCTTGGCCTCGTTCGTAGCGTTCCTCTCCTTGGTAGGATCGATCACGAAGAGCGCCCCCGGTATCCTTGTCATCTCCTTCACCCCACCCAGGAGCCGGTTCAGGTGCCCTATCTCCTTGTTGATCTTGAGTGCCTCTTTCTTGGGCAACCGGTCCAGCTCTCCCCGCGCCTTGCGATCCTCGAGCCGCACCAGATGATCGATGCGCGATTGGATAGTGCTGAAGTTAGTCATCATTCCACCCAACCACCGCTGGTTCACAAAGAACATGCCGCAGCGCCTGGCTTCCTGCTCGATAGCGTCCTGAGCCTGCTTCTTGGTGCCCACGAATATGATGTCCTGGCCGCTCTCGGTTATTTCTCGCACGAAGTCGCAGGCCTTGCCAAGCAGCACCACGGTCTGCTCAAGGTCGATAATGTGGATGCCGTTGCGCTGGCTGAATATGTACCTCTTCATCTTCGGGTTCCAGCGCGATACCTGATGTCCGAAATGAACACCCGCTTCGAGAAGCAGCTTCATCGATATGGGCTCTGCCATCTTGGTAACCTCTACCCCCTCCTAAGTGCACAGCCTAGCCGGGCGTAACATAAAGCTATCCCACCCTCGGCCGCACCCACGTTTGGCCGGAAGACAGTTTAGCATAGCACCCTCCAAAACACAATAGCTACAGCGCACTGCACGAAGCAGCATTGGCCAAGCTGCACCCGCCGGCCATCGTCCTCCCGCAGGGTCCAGCCAGTGCTGCGGGGAAGCTACACCCTACCTCACTCGCCTTGACAAACGAAGCCATGCGTGATAGATTCGAGTCGTTAGCACTCTCTCCAGATGACTGCTAGCGAGTCTTACAGGACGACCTCCGTGCCGAGGCGTCTTTTCTTTGAGGTGTGACTTGCCGATATACGAGTACGAGTGCAACAGCTGCCACACCAGGTTCGAGAGAAGGCAAGGGTTTCACGAGGAGCCGGTGGCCATGTGTCCAGAGTGCGCCAGCAAGGCCAGGCGGGTGATCCATTCCGTGCCGGTGTTGTTCAAGGGCAGTGGCTTCTATTGCACAGACCATGGCCGAGGATCCGCAAGCTCGGCCAGCCGTAAGGAAGAAGCCCCAGAATCCAAACCTGCTGCGGACTCGAAGGCAGACGCTGACGCCGGGGGCAAAGCGACGGAGACTGCCGACGTCTAGTCCAGGGAACACCGTTGAGAGCCGTCATTCAACGAGTTACCGGGGCATCCGTCACCGTTGATGATAGAACCGTTGCCGAGATCGCCAAGGGCCTCGTCGTACTCGTTGGAGTGGGTGACGGTGACTCAGAGGACGACGCCCGCTACCTCGCCGACAAGATAGCCAACCTCCGTATCTTCGCAGACGAAGCAGAGCGATTCAATCTCTCAGCGCTCGATGCTAGTGCCCCAGTACTCGTCGTGAGCCAGTTCACGCTGCTGGCTGATACGCGAAAGGGCCGCCGACCCAGCTTCAGTCGCGCGGCGCCGCCCGATGTCGCCGAACCCCTCATCGAGCAGTTTCGTCGCCTACTTACGGGAAACGGGCCTGACGGTGGAGACAGGGCGTTTCCAGCAACACATGCTCGTCCGCATCAACAACGATGGCCCGGTGACGATCATCATCGACAGCGAGGACAGGCAGAGGCCAAGACGACAGGCATAACGACGCTCGGCGCTTTCGACACACCCAACTCAGTCACAGGACCTCGAGTTCCAGGCTGATGTCAACGGCGCAAGCCGAGTGAGTTATCGCGCCGATCGATATCAGGTCAACACCGGCCTCGGCGATTGTCCGCACGTTGAGAAGGCTCACACCACCCGACGCCTCGAGTATCACCCTACCCCCCGCCAGCTCGACCACTCTCTGTATATCCTCCAGGCCCATGTTGTCCAGCATAACAATGTCCGCCCTCCCGGCGATGGCCTCGAGAGCCTGTTCTACGCTCTGTGCCTCGACCTCGATCTTCGCCGTATGCGGGCTTCGTTCTCTGACCTTTCCGAGGGCCTCGCTCAGCGGTGTACCCGCTGCTCGTAGCAGGGTCAGGTGATTGTCCTTGATCAGCGCAGCATCGCCAAGGCTGCTCCGATGGTTCCGGCCTCCGCCGACTCGCACGGCGTACTTCTCCAACACCCTCATCCCAGGCGTGGTCTTCCTGGTGTCCGTGATAATGGCACCGGTGCCAGCCACGGCCGCAACGTAGCGGGCTGTCTCCGTAGCCACGCCACTCAGTCTCTGCAGGAAGTTGAGAGCCGTCCGCTCCCCCCTCAGAATGCTGGCCGCCGATCCTTCGATTCGGGCAAGCTCGTCGCCGGCGCGCACCCGTGTCCCATCCGCGCTTACCAGCTCGAGGCTGAGAGCAGGGTCCACCCTCTCGAAGACCAGGAGAGCTACCCCAAGCCCGGCAATCAAGCCCTCACCTTTTGATATCAGATGTGCTCTCGCCGCCACGCCGGGTCCGACGAGTGTGTCCGTCGTCATGTCGCCCCATGACAGGTCCTCCGCCAGGGCGGAATCGACAACGGCACGTGCGTGTCTCCAGACTTCCGTGGAGCTGTTGCTCATTCTCTCTTGCCTCTACATTCACTGTTTTTGATTCGACCAAAGGGCTGCACCGCAGCATCTACGCAACGTTGGTGGCAAACCTCTTGCCATCTCTCTTGCAGAGCAGTTGAGCCACATGCTGACCGGAGTACAACACCGAGTTCACGCCCCCACCCATCGCCCACTGCCCCGCGAGATAGAAGTTGGCCAAGCCGGGCAGGGTCCTCTCGAACCGAGCCTTGACCGTCTCCGGGGTCAACACCCAGCCCATGTACGATGCCCTGTAGTTCAACGTGTAACGCCAGATCGTGTATGGCGTGGCGACATCCGTCATCTCCACCTGCGACGAGATGCCCGGGTAGTGCGTCTCCAGACGCTTCAGCACCTCACTGGCTACACGTTCCTTCTCCGCATCATAGAGTCTCCTGTCGCGAGCCTGAAGCTCATTCCAGTAGTCCCACTCAGTCTCAAACTCGACCTGCATAACCGTCTTGCCCGGTGCCGCGAAATCGGGGCCGTAGCTCATGTTTCGAAGAAGCAGTCCGGTTACAGACTCGCCGCCGACCGTTATCGGCTCGCGCAGCTTGATCCCGGTGAACGGCGGATCACCCGGGAACTCGCGCGCCACGCCGTACGTAACGATAACATACGGCCTGTAAAGCGGCCAAGTTTCGTAGCGCCTCCTCATCTCATCGCTCAGATACTTCCCACCGAGCATTCCGTACACCGTGCTGTGCCCATCGGCGGCTGAGACGACCGTACCAGCGCAGCGCTCCGTGCCATCGCCCAACTGGACTCCCACCGCCGTATCGTTCTCCACCAGCACTCGCTCCACCTTTGCCTTGTATGTAACCTCGCCGCCCAGCTCCTTGAACCGCCTCTCGATAGCGAGTACGAAATCCAGGCAGCCGCGCTTGAGCAGCCCTATCTGTCCATCGGCCACAAGCGCCAGCAGCATACACACGAACCACACCGGCACCTCGGGGAGGAAGAGCCCTTGAAGGAACTCACGCAACCACGGGTCCCGCACTACACTGACATACTCATCGACGGACTTGGACATCTTGCCGGCATACAGCCTGAGCATCCGCCGCATCTTCCAGATAGTTATCACCTGGTCGAACCAACCCGTCAGCTCGGGAGGCTTGGACAGGCCCATCTCGCTCATATCCACGCCCTTCATGGTCCTAGCGCCCTTGATGATCTCGGTTATCACGCCCGTGTCCTGCGGAGCGAACGCACCCAAGTCCCGCGCCAAAGCATCGAGGTCGCCGGTGACGTCCACGCAGCGTCCGGTGATCTCATCTACATAACGCCCGTATGTTGGCAGGTCTACGAATCTGCCGTCGCCGGCTGCACCAAGCTCGCGATACACTTCATACAGACCCGTTCCCGGCCTGTGGCCCATGATGAAGTGGATTCCCCCATCGATGAGAAAACCCTTCCGCTTCCAGCAGGCTGCCACGCCCCCTGGTACACTATGATGCTCGAAGATGTGACTCTTGTACCCGTTCATCTGCAGGTAGCAGCCCGCAGCGAGGCCCCCCAGTCCGGCACCGATTACGATCACAGAGTCGTCTTTCATGTCCGTCTTCCGGGCCTCAGCGGCGCCCAGGTCTTCGGACCAACACGCTCATAGTCAATGGACGAGTCCCGCGAGGCACATCGTGCGTTGTACTTCGCGATGGGGCGAAACAGCCGCCAGCTCGCCGGGGAAGTGATCGCCCTGGTGGGACATTTCATCTCGCAGGTAAGGCACAGCAGGCAGTTGCGCCCCCACCTCAGCCCCCCATCTCCAGCCATCGAGATGTTGCCCGTCGGGCACTGCTCAACACAAAGCCCGCAGGAGTTGCACAAATTCTTGTCCACCCGGAACAGCCGACTGTAGACGTTCGTGGCCAGCCAGCGGTTCGTCACCAGTCTCTCGATCCGGTACACGAGCGGCGCGTCAGCATCGTCATCCGACCCCGCGAAGCCACCCACCCCGGCCTGAACCGCGACTTCACGCCCGAAGGCCTCCGCCCCAGCCAACTCAGCCTCACTCGGGTGCCCCGGCGAGAACACATAACCCTCATTCAAGTAGCCCACCCACAGGTCTATGCCATAGCTTCGGAAGCCCCCGATGACTCTCGCCCCCTTGTCACTCAGCGCATGACGGACCACTCGGCCGGTTTCCCAGGCATAGGTCCCGTGCAGCAGGAACACGAAGGCCGGAAGTCCGTGGAGCTCGCCCAAGTTGCTCAAGAAGTCACTGACTATAAACGGCGGGCGGTAGTAGTAAACCGGCGTGCCAATGCCGAGCATGTCATAGCCGTCGACTTGCGGCCTGCCTCCCCGTCCGAGGCGACTCAGCTCCACCGAGTACCCTTCCCCCCGCAGACCACCAGCTATGCGCTCCGCTACCTGCGCCGTCGTCCCGCCCTGCGAGAAGTACACAATGAGGCATTTCGCCATCGTACTATCCTCCGGACAGAGTGGCGAGGATACTAGGTGAAACGGTTTCCCTCTCGCGCTACCACTACTCGCTGACGATAGCGACGGCACTCGCCACTGCCACGCCGCTGTTTGGAACGTCGTCGTAGTATCCCAGGAAGAAGACCACTTCATCAGCTTCGTAGGCCCGCAGGTTATTAGCCCACCGATAGCCGATCGGCTGATACATGAGGTCCACGCTCACCGTCAACGGGCCGCGGCCTTCCCCCACTTCAACCATATACCGGACAGTGTCACCACCGCCCTTGAAATCACTATCGTCGATCGCTGCCCCGACAACGGCGATGTCGTCCTCGACGTCGTCCTTGTCGAAACCCAACGGGAGAAGCCGGTTGTCCTTCAAGTATCCCGCGCCATGAAGCAGAGTCGTGGTGACACGCCCCTCCGTATCACCCATGATGGACTCGTATATCTGTACCTTGTCCGCACTGTCGATCAACGAGTAGTGGGGCTCGTACATTCCGGGACCGGCATCATTGTCGTTGCCGGCAATCGAACCGCCGCTGTCCACCGCACCGGACTCGAAGAGAACGGTTCCGTCTGAATCGCTCACCCTGAAGTGAAGCCAGGCACGTCTTGAAGGAAAGCCCGTGGGGAACTTGTGGCCTGTGTCGCTGTTCACGGTCACGTCCGCCTGCAGTGTCCCGCCCGACAAGCTGCTTTCCACGCTGACCGTCGCAGTCCTGCTCTGGAACTGGTCCAGTACGTGGTCCATCTTGACCGCGAACTGTGTGCTTGACGCCGTTGCATTGACGTCAGGTCCGAACCACCGGAGTATGTCGAGGATGTATGAGTTGCCGCCCACGAACAGGTGTCGGGAGAATGAGTTCCGGCTTTCGCGACCACTTCCGGGACTGACAACACCATCGAATGACGGCATATGGCACCCCTGGCAAGGCTTCTGCTCCGAGTATGCACTATTCGACCACTCCAAGAACGCCATCTGCTCCGGAAACTCACCGGCCACTTCACCGGAGGCATCCACGTAGGGCGTGTACAGCGTGTGGCAGGTAGCACACAGCCTCGCTTCCCTGATATGTGCAGCCTGTACGGGGCTGAATCCCGTGACGGCCTGCATCGTCGCCACTTGGCCAGGTCTCACGGAGTAGGGGCCGTAGATGACGCGCTCCCCCTGCGTTTGCTCATCATCTATGACGAATCCTCCACTGAAGCTGCCCGCCTCACCCAATCCGGTCTCATCGATCTGATGGCAGAGAGTACACGACACGCCATCCACCGCGAGCGTGTGCAGATTGTTACCTTCATTGAGGAAGCCTTCGTCCAGCACCAACGTATCGGCCCCTTGTACAACCGCCGTGAACCGTGCCATGCCAGTGTGACACGTGGCACACTTGTCTTCGATGACCGACTGAAGCTCAGGGTTCTCCAGCGTCTCAGACCTCACCGACGCCCGCCAGTAGGGATCGCGCGCAGCGTTGGCCATCATCGTCGCACGCCAGTCGGTGTCGATCGAGACATCCGATCCAGCCTGATCCGTAAGCCTGGTATGGCAAGGCGCGCAAGCACCTGATGCCGAGAAGAAGGCGCCCTTGACGGTGGGCAGCGGTAGGCCACCGTGCGCCGGCGTCCCTGTGGGCTCGGGGGTTGTCGTAACTGCGGGCGTTGGCGATGGTGACGGAACAGGCGATTCAGGAGAGACACTCGGGGTTGGACTCGGCTCCGGTCCCGGCGAACAGCCGATCACAATGACGAGCAAGCATAGAATCAGGGCAATGTGTTTCACGGCTAGCCACCCCCGGAGAAAACCACCACTCACCAACCTTCGTGCTCGCCGAAATGCCAGCTCAACATTCGGTGCACGGCGACGAAGTAAGTTACATCAACCCATACTTGTAAGGGAATTCGCCCCGCTGGTCAAGAGCCACGCATGATTCCCGACCGGTGCGAGAGGCCAGGACAGCTGGTACGTGTGGACCGGCGGGCCCGCCCCTCAACCGGCCTTTTTGAATACTATGCGCCTCAGCCAAGCCTCGCTGGGCTCCGGGAAGTCCGATCTCCAGTGAGCTCCCCGGCTCTCTTCCCTCGTCAACGCGGCCTCTGCAATCAAGCGTCCGACCAGCACCATGTTCGCCAGCTCGTATGAAGGTCTGTCCATAGCCGGACGGAGAGTCCTCTCCCAAACAGCCAGTGTCCTCGCCGCCCGCCTCAAGCCGTCTCCCGACCGCAGGATTCCAACGTCCTCCCACATGATTGACCGGAGCGCCCTCAGGCTGAGTACCTGTTGGGCCTCTTCCCCCGAATCCCACTCAGCGAGGTTAACGGTCTTCGCGCGTGGTGCAGGCGTTATACCCGGCCTGCCTTTCACCCGATCGATGATGCGCTTCGCGAACACCAGCACCTCCAGCAGGGAGTTGGAAGCGAGACGGTTGGCACCGTGTACGCCTGTGCAAGCGACCTCGCCGCTCGCGAAGAGGCCGTTCACGTTGGTCTCGCCCCAGTAGTTGGTCCTCACTCCGCCCATCATGTAGTGGGCCGCCGGCACCACAGGTATGAGGGAGCTATTAATGTCCAGCCCGTGGTCCATGCAGAAGCGGTAGATCTGCGGGAAGCGCGTCGACACAACCTTCGGTGGCAGATGCGTCACGTCCAGAAACACACGGTCTGTACCTGTCCTCTTCATCTCCGCAACGATTGCCCGCGCTACTATGTCCCTCGGTGCCAGGTCAGCCAAGTCGTTGTAACCTGACATGAAACGCTCGCCATCTACATTCCGCAGAATGCCACCCTCGCCCCGGACCGCCTCAGATATCAGGAACAGCGGTACGCCGGGCAACCGCAACGCCGTGGGATGGAACTGTATGAACTCCATGTCGACGATATCCGCCCCCGCCCGGTAGGCCAGAGCCACGCCGTCTCCGGTAGCTACGTCGGGGTTCGTCGTGGTCTTGAACAACCGGCCCACCCCACCCGTCGCGAGGATGAGCGCACCGCACCGGAATACCTCTGTGGACCCCGAACCCGCGTCGATGGCAGTCACACCCCCCACACGCCCATCGTCAACCAGGATCTCGGTTACCAGGCAATGCTCCAGAATAGTGATCCGCTTCGAGGCGCGTGCAGCGCGGCTGAGCGTGGTCTCAATCCTCTCCCCTGTTGCGTCACCCCCCGCATGAAGTATCCTGGGGACGCTATGAGCGGCTTCCTTCGTCAGCGCTATCTCCCCATCCACCGTGTCGAAGGGTACGCCAAGCCCCACGAGATCAGCGATCCGGTCAGCAGCCTCCTCGGTCAATATGCGTACGGCCTCAGGATCACAAAGCCCAGCGCCCGCCGCTATCGTGTCCTGGAAGTGAAGCTCCGGATAGTCCACACTGCCAATGGCGGCCGCAATCCCACCCTGAGCATGCTTGGTGTTGCACTCATCTATGCTGCCTTTCGTCAGGACGAGTACGCTTCCCTCTTCGCCAGCCAGCAGCGCGTCATACAGGCCGGCTATACCGCTGCCAACCACTATGAAATCGTACTCCCCCACTCGTGCTCCCTAGGCCAGGTCCAGCATGCGGTCCAGACTTCGCTTCGCCTTGGCCCTTGTCTCCTCCGGCACTGTCACCACGTTCCTCATTCCCTCCATTGTGGCCACTACCTCCGCCAGCGTCGTCTTCTTCATATCATGACACACCATGCTGGGCGAGAGAAGATGAAACCGCTTGTCTGGATTGTCCAGTCTCAGACGATGCAGCAGTCCCTCCTCCGTGCCGATCACGAAGTCGGAGGCTGCGCTGTCCTTGACGTACCGTGCCATCTGTGACGTGCTCAGTGCCAAATCCGATCGAGCTATGACATCCGACCTGCACTCCGGGTGGACCAAGACGACCGCTCCCGGATGCTCCTCTCTGGCCCTATCGACATGCCTCTCCCCTATGCGATTGTGCACGATGCAGTAGCCCGGATAGAGGACCACCTGCTTCTTCGTCTTCGTCGATACGTAATGCCCCAGATTCCGGTCGGGAACGAAGATAACCTGGTTGCCGGGAACCGCCTCCACCACCTTCAGCGCATTGGCCGACGTGCAGCAGTAATCGCTCTCGGCCTTGACGGCCGCTGACGAGTTGACGTAGCAAACAACCGTGGCTTTCGGATACCTGGCCTTCCACTCCCGTAGGCCTTCCACGTCGATCATGTCGGCCATAGGGCAGCCAGCTGTGCCTTCGGCGAGCAAGACGGTGCGATCCGGATTCAAAATCGCTGCAGTCTCCGCCATGAAACGCACCGCGCAGAAAACCAGCACCTCCGCGTCCAACTCCGTCGCCTCTCTGGCCAACTCGAGCGAGTCACCGACGAAATCCGCGACGTCCTGAACCTCCGGTCGCTGATAGTTGTGCGCCATCAGTACGGCGTTCAGGCGCTTCTTCAACTCGGGGATACGTTCAGCAAGTGGGCTCTGTGCTTGTGAAAGCGCGCTCACGTCCGCGAAGCCCTTCGGGGATAGCTTAGTCGAATGCCCTTGGAGTGTCAACGCAACGTCGTACTGCCTACGAACCAACAAGAAGGGGCGGGCCACTGGCAGTGACCCGCCCCCATTGACTCAAATGTGATCTTGGCTAACGCGCCTGTCCCGCGAGCGCCGCCTCCGGGGCACGACCCCCGACTCCGACGGCTAGAGGATCACGCGAGTCCTCCGGCTTGCTGTACCTCTTCGCGGCCTCCTCTCGATCCACTACTCCACTCCTGACCAACTCCTGCAGACTCTGGTCCAGAGTCTGCATACCATACTGCTTCCCGGTCTGGATATACGTGGGTATCTGGTCGATTCGGTTCTCTCTAATCAGGCTTCGAATCGCATCCGTGCCGACCATTACCTCGAAGGCCGCGACCCTGCCAATCCCCTCAGCCCGAGGCACCAGTACCTGAGAGATAACGCCTTCGAGCACCAGCGACAGCTGGCACCTGATCTGTTCTTGCTGCGACGCCGGGAAGACGTCGACGATTCGCTCAACCGTCTGAGGTGCGCTCATGGTGTGAAGCGTGCTGAGTACCAGGTGTCCTGTCTCAGCAGCCGTGATCGCCGTCGATATCGTGTCGAGGTCGCGCATCTCGCCGACCAGTATCACATCGGGGTCCTGTCGCAAGGTGTGCCTCAACGCATTCGCGAATGAGGTCGTGTCGTCGCCCAGATCGCGCTGGGCAATCAGGCACATATCGTTTTGATGGGCATACTCAATGGGATCCTCGATCGTGATTACGTTCCGCCTGTCATTATGATTCAGATGATTGATCATCGCGGCCAGCGTCGTCGATTTGCCACTCCCGGTCGGCCCCGTTACCAGCACGAGGCCCTTGGTGCGCAGGGCGAACGACCTGCACACGGCTGGCAGCCCGAGATCCTCGATCGTCGGCATGTCCAGAGACACCTGCCGTATCGCCAGACTGATAGTGCCCCTCTGGAAGAACGCATTCAACCTGAAGCGCGCCAGCCCGGGCACACTGTATGCCAGATCCAGTTCCTTCTTCTCGTGGAACTCGTTCCACTGCTCATCAGTGGTGATCTGTTCCAGTGCCTGCCTGGCATAGTCCGGGGTGACATCCGGGAGATCAGTCAAGGGGACGAGAATGCCATCTATTCGGAACACCGGGGGACTGGGTACACGGATATGGAGATCGGACGCCTTCTTCTCTACCATCAGCGCGAGTAGCTCGTGGATGTTCATTTCTTCCACCTTTCTTCGCGGAGGGTCAACATCGCCTCTGCGCCAGCTTGTTTGCCCCTCGCCCCAGTCCGTGCACTGTCGCAGACCTCCTGTTAAGGGGGGCCGTACCAGGAGGCCGCGACAGCGCAGAGACTGTATGGCCCATTCCGCCGCCCATCCACCCGACCTTTCATATAACGACAATCCCCGCTGACTGTTACACCCCCCTCTCCGTTACCCCATCAATCGGGCCGGGGATTGCACCTGGACAGCATTCGAGATACAGTTACAGGGCGAACAGTCTTGTCATGGCCCAATCGGCTGGTCCCTGTCTCCAGCCAGGAGCAAACGCTTGCACATAAGACACTTGTCTCTCAGCAACTTCCGAAACTACGCCAGACTTGAGCTCGACCTGTCTCCCGGCATCTCCGTGTTCTACGGCGACAACGCCCAGGGCAAGACCAACCTCCTCGAATCCGTCTACGTGCTGGCCACCAGCAGGTCACCCCGGACAACCTCCGACGGTGAACTCATCAGCTGGCCGGCGCTGAAAGAAGACATGCCCGTTTGCCGAATCGCCGCCGAAGTCGAGAAGGGAGCACGAACGCATACCGTCGAGATCGCCCTCATGGCAAGAATGGGCTCCCATCAACGAGAGCACCCCGCATCGACCACGCATCTCATGCCGAAAGCTCCGACAGTGCACAAGCGCGTACGTCTGGATGGAGCACCCAAGCGTGCGGCAGACCTGATCGGGCAGATCAAGGCCGTCGTATTCACCGTACATGACATCGATATTGTCAGCGGAGAGCCCGCCCTGCGGCGTCGCTACCTCGATATCACGATTTCGCAACTCGACAGACTATACCTGCGCCATCTCCAGCGCTACAGCAAGGTGCTATCGCAACGCAACAGACTTCTCCACCGCATAGCCGAAGGTGAGGCCCACCAGGACGAGCTCGCATTCTGGGACAAAGAGCTTACACAGAGCGGCTCTTATCTGGTTGTGCAGCGTGCGCGGGCCGTCGCTGGGTTGGAGGAACTGGCCCAGCCGACCCATGCCGAACTCAGTGGTGAGGAAGCGGCGCTGCGAATGGTGTACGTCAGAAGTATAGGTGCAAGGGATAGCGCGGACGTCGACACCGAAGACACAATCGCCACCCTCTTCCGTGAAGCCCTGAATGCATCTCGGGCGAAGGAGCTGGCACAGAAGGCCACACTAATCGGGCCGCATCGCGACGAGTTGCGGTTCCTCTCCAACGGGATAGACGTGGGGGTCTACAGCTCCAGGGGCCAGCAACGAACGGTCGCCCTCGCTTTGAAGCTGGCCCAGGCACGGTTCATCCTGGACGAGACCGGTGAACCCCCGGTTCTACTGCTCGACGATGTGCTCTCGGAGTTGGATGCCCGGCGCCGTGCCCACCTGCTGGCTTCGATCCAGGAGTACCACCAGGTCCTGGTGACGGCCACTGAGCTGGACCACTTCGACGGTGATTTCCTGTCCAAGGCCAACGTCTGCGAGGTGAAGGATGGGAGGGTGGAACGGGCCGGTACGTGAGTCTGCAACCTTGAACAGGCAACTGATGCTGAGGCAACGGCTTCGTGGCACTAGGCGACGGCATGCAGACGCCGACCAGCGTCTCGCGAGGTGAACTTGATAATCTCGGCGAAGTTAGCTATCTTGGCCTGGTTATTGCTCTCCAGAATGCCATCGTAGGTGAGGCTGATCCATGGCTTGCCGTACATGGCGGCAAGCTGCTCCGCGATCGCGGCCACGATGCCCCCGGGCATGCAGCCATGGGGCATGACCGATATCACGCCGGCGAACGCCGGGTCCTCCAGCCACTCCAGCCCCGCTCCTATGCTCAGAACGGCCTCGCTGCCACACTTCGGCGAGAGGTATCTACCCGACATCGAGAGCAGGTCCCTGGTGCTCGGCTCCTTCCCGTCTACGTAGCCATTAAACAGGGAAGCTACCCTATGTTCATCCCACTTGAGGAACGCTTTCCTCAGATAGCCCTTGAGCACCCTCTTCAGGTCCCTGTCTCTGACACCATCCTCGATGTTGCGGTGTGTGACGTACTTGAACCACTCGGACATTGGTGAGACCACGACCTCCAGGCCAGCCTTCTCGCAATCACGGACCAGATCATTGTTGCTAAACCGGTTGGACCTCAAGAATATCTCGCCGTTGATGCCGACGATAGGTCTTCTGGGCTCTGTGGGATCGATCAGCGAAGTGAGTTTCTGGGATGCGTCCCTTAGCACGGGGTCTATCGATTGCCTCTTGCTGGTCACCTCAGTCACCCTGGCCAGGTACTCCCGGAACACCCTTTCCGCCGCGCCTTCTTCCTTCTCGTACGGCCTGCTTCGCCATAGCAGGCGCTCCAGGTAGTCAACACCCACGATGGCTCTCCAGGCCAGTCGTTCGAATCCCGAACCGAGGTTCCAATCATGGTAGCCGTTGTTGGAGACAGTAGTCCTGATGGGGAAATCAAAGCCCAGCCCGCGCAGTATGCGTATTTGCTCTACCGCGTACTTGCCGAAGCGGCACGGCCCGAAGGCGGCAGCCAAGAACCCCTCTACAGCCTTAGGGGTTTCTCCGCCGTTGTCGTCATACAGGTATCGCATGAACCCGCCCAGCGTAACGCGATAGGGCAGACACTCCTTCCCCGAAGTCACCCTGTTGGCATAGAGCAGGTTCCTGTAATCCGGCTCTGGTAGCACCTGCGCGTCGACTCCGTAGGCCTGCATCGCCGCAGCCAGTACGTCAGCATGCTCGCACATCCTGGGCAGAAGCACCCTCTGGCTCTCATTGAATCTGGTGTACGCGTACCTGCGTATATCCCTTCCGTCCACACCCGACTCGACGATCCTATCTGATCCGGCATACTGCTTGATCGTGTCGACGAAAGCCTCCAACCTGGTTACTATCCCTGCCTCCGCCGCATGCTCGTCGATCTCCAGTTGGCCCAACGGCTTGTCGCCCATTATGTCCTCAACGATATTGAGCACGAACGAGTTCGGGCCGCAGCCGAAGTTGGTCACCACCAGGCCGAAAAGCTGCGGATCCTTGGCCACGATAGCCGCGGCAGCTATTTGCTTTGCCTCATTGAACCAGTACGGGCGATCCGAGTAGTCCCTGACGTTGACAGTGGACAGGGGCAGGAAGTCCAGCGGAATCGGCGTCACGCCCAACTGGGCGAGCTTCTCGGCAATCCCGAGGTTGGCCCCCGAATCCTGCGACATGTACGACCGGGCGAAGATCACGACCCCGAGTTGTTCGCTCTCGCGAAGCTTTGCCATAGTCTGTCGGCCCAGCTCCGCCTCGGCCTCCAGGAAATCCCGATGCGCCTTCAGCGCAGCGAAGGCAGCCCTTTCACCCCGTCTTTTCGAGAAACCCATCCTGACGGCAGCTCGGGTAAGGTTCTCGATCACGTCTTCGTCGCCGTGGCTGAAGTCGATCATTGGTACGACGAGCTTCCTGCCCAGACCCAGCGCCTGACGCACTATGAACGGCGATGCTTGCACGAGCGGGCAGGCATACTTCTGGTCCTCGTCGCCTTCCTGCCGACCCATCCTCAGCACACTGGGGAAGAGAATAAAGTCCGTGTGCTCCTTGAGGCTTTCGCCATGCCCGTGAACGAGCTTGATCGGGAAGCAACTGTCCGTGTAGCTGAGTTCGACCGACTGGTGTATTATCTGGTTGTTGGTCCTGGTCGACAGCACAGCCTTGGCCCCGAGAGCGTTCAGGAACCCCAAGAGCATCGGAGCATAGTCATACACCACCAGCGACCTGGGAATGCCGACAGTCGGCCCACCGCCCGCGCCCGACTCGTACCCGCCGAACAGCAGCTTCTCGCGGTCGTCGAACGGCGTCGACACCCTCTCACGGCCCACAGTACTGTCGAACAGATCACACCTGCTCCCGTAGAACGTAGGTGACTCGCCCGGGATTTCCATTCTCGTTATTGTGCAGTTGTTGTCACATTTCTTGCAGATGAAAGTCGACAGCTTGTGATGGCTGTCAATGACCCTCTGGAAGCCCTTGAAACTCGACGGCTGGCCAGCCATTTCCTCCTTGGCCAACAAGGCAACCCCGATCGCGCCCGTCACCTCCTTGTGCTCGGCAACCCGGACTCTCTTGCCCTCCAGCGCAGCCTTGAACGCAGACACCACCGCATCGTTGTAGAACACGGCGCCGGTCAGGATTACGCTTTCGCCCAGTCTCCGCGTTCCGAGTACCTTTGACAGGTAGTTGGCGGCAATGGAGTTCGACAGGCTCGCGGTTATCACCTCCAGCGGCACACCCTCCTGCTGCGCCGAGGCAACCGACTGGCCCATGAACGCAGCGCAGCGCGAGCCCAGATCGATAGTATGCGGGGCGTCGAAGGCCAGCCGCGCAAACTCGCCGTCGTGCACCCGGACGCCGAGCTGCTCCGCCAGCTCGTCGATGAAGCTGCCGGTCCCGGCAGCACAGGCCTTGTTCATCTGGTAGTCGACGACAACGCCGTTGCGCTTGATAACGAGCTTCGAGTCCTGGCCGCCTATCTCTATGATATCGGCATTGGGGTCTACTTCGGCCGCCGCCCTCGTCTGTGCTGTGATCTCATTCCTGATGACATCCGCGCCGATGAAGCTGCCAACGAGATACCTGCCCGAACCGGTTACGCCGACACCAGCTATCTTGGGCTTATCCCCGACATCCTCCAGGAGATTGCGGAATACTTCCTTGATCGCTTCGACCGGCCTACCTGCCGTCATCAGGTAGTTCTTGGCCATCACCGTCTTGCCGCTCTCATCCAGAATCACGGCCTTGGTACTGGTCGACCCGATGTCCACGCCCAGGTAGCCTACGAACGGCCCCTCCAGTTCAGGACGACTCCAGAAGTCCCGCTGCTCAACCCGCTCCAGCCTCGGCATCTTGAAATAGCGCTGCCTGCTGTCCTCATACGGCAGTACCTTCACCTTCGATTGACGCCCTGACCCGGCGGCAAGCTGCGCACAGCCTATGGCCTCGGTGTACAGGAAATCCTCCGGCACGACGGCATGAACCGGATGCCCGTTCCGAGATGAGAGGGCCTCGTCCAGGGCTCTCGACATGGCGGCGTTCGCAGCAACTCCACCCACGAAATATACCGGCTCTTCGAAGGCACCCCTCTTGAGTGAAACGACCATCCGGGCGATGCTCTCGCTGAGCGCGTACAGCATGTCCGACATGGGTACGCCCTTCTGCTGCAGATGAATGAGATCGCTCTTGGCAAACACGCTGCAGCGAGCGGCTATGCGAGGCGGGTTCCCAGCGCATTCAAGTGCCAGTCGGGCGAAGTCGTCCAAGCTGACGCCAATACGGTAGGCCTGCTGTTCCAGGAAACGTCCCGTCCCCGCCGCACAAAGGGGGTTGGACACCACCTGCCAAGGCTTCCGGAGCCCGTCCTCCAGCGATATGACATACGAACTCTGCCCGCCAATCTGGATTATGCTCCTGGCATCCGCATGCTGCCTGAGCAGACCTGAGGCAATCGTGAGGGAGCTGCTGTACTCGGCCCAATCGAGCTCCTTAGGTATGACCCCGCTGCCGGAGCCCGACAAGCCGGCCGTGGATATGTCGTCCAACCGGCAGGTCTCGGACAACCTGCCGAGAATGGCAACGGTGGCGTCTCTGGGGCTCGACGTGATTCTCTCACTGTCGAGAATGAGGACGTCGCCGTCACCGAGGAGAGCAGCCTTGACCCATACCGACCCGATATCCAAGCCAAGGGAGTATCTCATATTGAGCCAATTGTAGCACAAGGCAATGTCATAGTGAAGCCCATCACGGACATCTTAATAGCGGTAAATGCAGGTTGTCACCACTTATCGGCGCTGAGTAAGACTTGGTGGATAATCGAAGCAGCAGGAGGAGAAAACGACTCGAATGTAACCGATACCGCTGAGGATTCATGCCCCGAGGGGGCTCGCAGCTAGCCTCCACCCACATACGTCGGCACGGGTGGATCGGACTCGCCGGCGGTCACCACGCCCACGAGACCACCTATCAACGAGGCGAGCAGGATGCAGATGAACAGCGCCCTTACCAAGACGTACATCTTCCCTTCAAGCACTATTTATCCTCCCATGTCTTCATAGCTGATAAATGAGTTCATCGTCATCGGCCTCTGTCAATGAAGTCCCGGGGTCAGCCCTGAGGGCCCTCGAGATCCGGCTGGATATCGACCTGGGGAGGGGCAGTCTCCTCGCTCATATGGTGCTCACACATGGCGACAAGGCAGCACAAAGCAGCAAGGCGACAGTCAACGCTGCAATATTCGCTGTACCACCTCCTGATCTCACCGAGACATCCCGGAATGCTTATCTCTCTCGACATCAGGAGCACCCCCAGCAAATCACTTTCTCTACTGTATCCTTGCCGGACTCACGGACTTGACGAAAGACCACATCTGAAGCGAACCTTGCCGGACAGTCCACCAGACCCTCAAGACGGCGGACTGTCAGTTTCTAACACGTTTCGCGCGTTTTGTCAATACCCTGAGAAAAAATAAAACGGTGGACGGCGCGGACTGCCTCCACGCCTTCCGCTCCGTCCGGTTGACAGTCGCCGCAGTCGATGGTATAAGAGCATCAATAACGCCCCGCCCGCCACACATCGAGCCGACCACGATGGCGTTCCTAAGTATGCCGCGCCTACCTGCAGAGCAACCGGTGCAGATGCTCAGAAAGGGGGATGCCGTATGTTCCGATTTATTGCGATCACGAGGAAGAGATCGCGCATGGCGCGAAGACGGGCGGCGTCCAGAGGAATTTTAGGCCGAACCGGCTTCTTCGCCTTCGCCGGACTGGCTGTTGCGGCGCTCTTCGGACCTCAGGTAGCACTCGCCCCAATAGTCCTACCATTGGCGATGCTGGCCGCGGCGTTCGCTGTCATATGTGTGGCGTTTGTCATCACGATACCGATCGCCTTCGGCCTCTGGTAGTACGCGCCTCGTCGGCTCACGATACTGCAGCCATATTGTCGGGAGAAGGCCAGGAGCCAGACACAGCAAGTCAATTAGCATGACAAGGGGGCAGACTCCAAGAGTAGAGCCTGCCCCCTCCAACTACCCCAAGCCAACTATACGAGCCTACGGACTCCGCTTGCTTACGCGAGCGATCGCGGGCCTGAATTCCTCCTTGACGATCTCCATGGCCTCATCGGTCGTGAACCACCCGTATCGGTCGTTCTCCCAGTCCAGCACGACATTGTCATCCCGACCCAGGTAAGTTGCCGCGTAGCAGCCTACCACCTTGGCCTTGGACTTATACGTGATCTCGCCAACATCGATTACGGACTCATAGGCATCGGGTTTCAGGTGAAGCTCCTCAACCACGGCACGCCTGGCGGCGTCCAGCGGTGTCTCCCCTTCCTCGATCTCCTCCTTGGGAGGCATCCAGGGCGCATTCCGGTTGTGCCACCCCGAGGGATGAACAAGCAGCACCTTGCCCTCTCGATTGACCAGGAACATAGCGCCCGAACGCTTCAAACCCACCCCCTCATCCATGGCAGAACGAGCACACCAAGCAGGATTATGTGATCAGGCGCTGCCCCTGTCAACGCCGGTCGTATCCAGGCACGCCGCCCCGGAGAAGCTACGCACCGCGGGGGCAAGGGAGCGAAGGCGATTGCCGAGCTGCAGGAGCAACGCGTATAATGCCGCTGTCGGTTCCTCGATACTGTCCCGGATTCCTGTGCAACAAGGAGCGAAGCCTTGGCCTCCGGTGAACCGCTTTCCGGCGACGAGATCATGAACATCATCGCGGACCCCGACCTCTCGGAGGACGCCAAGAGACGTATGCTCGCTGACCCCCCGAGCCACGCTGACCTTCTCAGTGCCGGGGCTGAGATGGACACGCCGCATTCACTCGAGACCACACAGCTGCTCATCCTGCGAAAGCTGGACGAGATACTGGAGCTGCTGAAGGAGATGCGCAAGCAGCGCGGCTAGGTAGTAATATGGCGCAGCGAACGCAAGTCCTCAAGGACGGCCTCGTCTTCCCCGAGTGCCCGCGCTGGCATCAGGACAGGCTGTGGTTCTCGAATATACACGCGCACCGCGTCATGAGCATAGACATGCTGGGCAACAGCGAGACCATCGTCGAGGTGCCGACCCAACCCACCGGTCTGGGCTGGCTTCCTGACGACAGGCTGCTCCTGGTATCCGCTACGGATCGCCGGCTGCTGCGCCTCGAACCCGATGGCCTTGTGGAGCATGCCGACCTGTGGGAACTGGCATCGTCACACTGCAATGACATGGTCGTGGACCGTCTCGGGAGAGCCTACGTGGGCAACTTCGGTTTCGACTTCCTCAGCAATGAGCCCTTCGCACCGGGTGAAATCGTACTCGTGAACCCGGATGGCGCCGCCCGCGTGGCGGCCGAGGGCCTTGCGTTCCCGAACGGCAGCGTAATCACGCCGGACGGGCGGATGCTCGTAGTAGCGGAGACGCTCGCCTCCCGGCTCACCGCCTATGATATCGAACCGGACGGCTCGCTGTCGGGGCGACGCGTCTGGGCTGAGGTGGATGAACTGATGCCGGACGGCATCTGTCTGGATGCCGAGGGCGCGATCTGGATTGCCTCGCCCCTCGGGGGTGAGGTGCTGCGTGTTCGTGAGGGTGGGAAGATAGAGGAGACTGTGAAGGTCTCGACACAGGCCTACGCGTGTATGCTGGGGGGCCCGGACCGCCGCACGCTCTTCGTACTCACGGCCGAGACGCTGGACCCGGACGAGGCAAGAGCGAAGAGGAGCGGACACATCGAGACGCTCCGTGTGGAGGTGCCGGGCGCTGGTCTCCCCTGATCCCGTCCGCCCGGAATGCTTAGCACTTGGCGTGCCTGCGCCTCTTGATCACGAAGACGCCACCCAGGCCGAGCAAGGCAATCGAGAACAGCACAATCGTGGCCGCTTCCGGCACGACCCTGAATCCCTCTTTTCCAAGGGCAACCGCGTCGAGTCCGTCACTCGCTGAATCGTAGATGCCGGCCCCGCCGCAGTCCTTGCCCACGTCATCAGCCACGATCTCCCAGTAGGTGTTCTGGTACCCTTCCGCGGGTATCTGCCACAGCTCTACAGGCCCGATGGTGCCAAGCACGCTCGACTTGACATGCCTCGGCGCTGCGCCGCTGGGATCAAGCGAAGGGTCGAGTATGTCGCCCTCGGCGACATGCGCTCCTTCCGAATAGGGCTGTATGTACAGGTCGTAGCCCCAGCACGGCTTGAACCCGTATCCCACGACGGCCACGGTGTCTCCGGGCTCGAATTCGTCGACCTCGATCACCAGGCTATCCCTGATGCCGAGTATCGATATCAGCTGCCGTTCGCAACACTGTTGCGAGAGGTCTCCGTCGCCCTGATCGTCACCCGACGACGCCCAGGCGATACCCGACACCCCGAGCATCATGCCGGCAACTAACATAACGACCAGCGAGATCAGAGCTATCTTCTTCATCGTATTCCACCTCCGTGAGGCGTTCCAGTTTCTTGTCGTCCGCGATTATACTCCGAAAAGTATAGTCCTGCAAGAGCGTTATGTCGCGTATTTCTATCCAGCTTCTCGACACCACTCGCTTGCGCATATCCCGCTGCGGACGCACGCGCGAGGTCCACATGACCACGCAGACCGCTACGGTGTGTTGAGGGGCTTGAGCAAGTTGGCTCCGCCATAATGCTCGGTGCCGAACGGCCGTGTAGACTCAGATCACCCCGCGTCGTATGTACTCGCAGTTAGGTCCGGGCAGGGTGGGCACAGCGAGCCAGTATTCGAGTTCCGCCCTCAGGTCTTGTAGCGTGCGCGCTAGGTTCTCGTATTCATTTGCGTGATCTTGGTGATGATCTAGGATTGGGGCAGTCCTGCCACTTTCCATGTCTCTTCGGAGAGCTTCGACTCCATCAGCGAGCCGGCCCAGTGCCGCACGGCATGGAACCTCGTCGGGCCCCACGACGAGGTTCAAGTATCCTCCGCCCGGTTGTCGCCGCAGGAGCACCTCCCCATTCCACGAGATTCTTGCGGAGTCATACAGTACCATGAACCGATGCACGCCGGACACCGCTCCACTCAGCTCCTCGTATAGCAGCCTGACCGATGCGGGCAGCAACGCCTCGACGTCAGTAGGCCGGACACTAGTGGGGCATTCATACACTCCCAGACCACTCAGACGCACGGCCAAGTCCAGCGTCTCCTGCGTGAGTGCGCGCTTGTGGGTCCAGTACTCGACGACCTGCTTGAGGTAGTCCTCATACCTCAGCATCGCTTCAGGTATGTGGCATTTGAGGTCTCGGAACAGCGTATGCGATTCGCACTTGTACGGTTCCAGCCTGACCTGGGGCACCGTCGTCACCCATCCATCGACCTCTGAAATCGTGTAAGGCACCGATGGATGGTCGGGAAGGCACAACTCCTTGAGGCATGACCGTATGGCCTGCTTGACTTCACCCCAGTGGACGCTCTCAGCCTCTCTCAAGCGCGGTCTATCTCGGTGAGTGCGGTAGGTGGCGTACAAGGAGGCCAAGAGGGCAAGAGAAGACAACACGATTGCTGCAACAGCCATATTACCTTGTCAAGTGCGGCAGACGTCACTGCCCAATGTGCGACCATGGGCCCGTAGCCACGATCGTGTCAGCACTACCTTCGATCGATTGGACAGCGTTGCCAGTGTACTTCTCATTTATCCGAATTGGCCCTCAGTGGCCTAAGCTTCCGAGGAACCGATGCGCCCATTCGACCCTTGCGTGCTCTCAAGCTTCGATTGCTCGTCTCGATGGAGCTTCTCTCCTATCGCGTCGATGATGTACTGCATTCCGATTTGGAGCGGCAAGCCCTTGCTATGCGACGTTCCATTATAGGCGAGGGAGTACCTGTCCAAGACTTCATCTATGACCTCGATGATGCAGTCAAGCTCGGCCACCTTGACAGGGTACTGCTTGGCAACTTCGATTCCGCTCAGCACGTGGTCTATGTCGACATGGGCTAGTGCCTTGTTTCTCCACACCCTCAAGTTCTTCGCAGGCAGTCTCGCAAGCAGCTGCCTATCCTTGGCAACGCTTCGCAAAGTCACCCGCATAGGGACTCGTGGCGTGCCACCATTCCGATAGGCAGGATGCTGGCGCATTCGCCTCTGGAAGGCTCGGCTCTGAAACGCGGGGCGGTTCTCGTCGACGAAGTCGAGTAACCACCACATACTTAAGTCCTTCTTCCCCTTGGACAACAACCTCGTCAGCCGCATAACTGCCTGAAGGAAGTGTCCATACCATGTCAACTCAAAGAAGGCAGGTGCCGTGTTCAATTCGTGTGCGTGGGAAGCTCTCGCACTATGCAGGAACTTGCATATGGACCAATGCCAGTAGGCGTTGTTGAGTTCCTCTCTCAGGTGGTCATGGCACTTGACGAACTTGGCTTCTTCAGCCGTAGGCTCGTAGTCATGTTCAACCATTTGCCGTTCTCACCACAATCAATGCATCATCCCAACGACGTTCTGACGTTGCGGTCCTGCCCGAAGCCCATCAAGCTCCCCCAGCGCGGGACAATCGTATGCTAGTGGCTGGCGGCAGTGGTGTCAAGCCGTGCTCAGAGTCGTGGACGCCCCCTCCGCCCCGCGATGATGCGCTCGACGGCGCATGGGGGGCTGAGGGGGCTTGACAGACACCCTCCAGAGTAGTATCTTCATTGTAGATACAATACGGAGGCTAAATATGAGAACCAGGGTCCAGAAATGGGGCAACAGCCTGGCTTTGCGCATACCTAAGTCCTTCGCCAACGAAGTGGGGCTTCAAAGGGAAACATCTGTCGAGGTCTCGCTAGATGACGGGAAGCTTGTCATCACTCCGGTGTCAGAACCAAAGCTGACTCTGGAACAACTCCTGGCAGAGGTTACCGAAGACAATCTGCATCACGAAGTCGATACCGGCACCGCCGTAGGAAATGAAGCATGGTAAGTCCGCGCGCTTACGTTCCCCAGCGTGGGGATGTGGTTTGGATTACGCTGAATCCACAGGCGGGGCACGAGCAAGCCGGACGCCGCCCGGCTGTGGTGCTTTCACCAACAAGCTATAACGGCAAGACCGGACTTGCTATCCTTTGCCCGATAACCAGCCAGGTCAAGGGCTACCCGTTCGAGGTGCTCCTTCCCGAGGGGTTGCCGGTGAACGGGGCAATCCTCTCAGACCAGGTCAAGAGCTTAGACTGGGGCGCGCGAAAGTCAGAGTTGACATGCAAGTTACCGGATGAAGTCATGTCCGAGGTGCTTGAAAAGCTGGGTACGCTGCTATCGCAATGAAGAAGAACTCAGCTTACCTTGCTTCCTGCGATTGAAGAAGTAGAGTCCGAAGCTGATCCTGTCCCCGACGCCTTCCCCGTCCCCGCCCTCCACGCCCCGACGACGCATTTGACGGCGAAATGGGGAAGCGGCGAGAGCCGATTTTCGGTATAGGCCCGTGGTCTAGACGAAGCTAAGGCGCGGGAAATCCCGTGGTCAAGAGCCACTTTTTTGCGGTCATCACGCCGTCAAAATCCCCGAAATAGATTCAAAAGTGGCAGCGGGAGGATTCGAACCTCCAACCCCGGGCTTATGAGTCCCATGCTCTGCCTTTGAGCTACGCTGCCAAGCCAGTTTAGAGGTTATCACCGGCCCGAGCTTCAGTCAAGACCGGCGGTACCGGGTAGAGAGTGTCCGGGCACCCTAGCGTGCGGCCAGCAGCGCCGCAACCCTGTCCAGGAGTCGATGCGCGACGTCGGCCTTGGGAAGAAGCGGCAGTCTCTCCACGTTCCCGCTCCGGTCTACCAGGGACACCCTGTTGGTGTCTACCTCGAAACCGCTGTCTTCCGCCCTTATGTCATTGACGGCGATCAGGTCCAGGCCCTTCTTCCGCAGCTTGTCGGCACCCCTCGATTCTGCGTCACCGTCCTCGGCGGCGAACCCGACCTTGATGAAGCTGCCCGACAGCTCTCCGATGATATCCGTCGTCTTCTCCAGCTCGAGGGTCAGCCGCTCGGCCTCCCTCTTGATCTTCCCACCCGCCGAGGTCGCCGGACGGTAGTCGGCGACGGCTGCTGCCATTATGATCACGTCGGCTCCCTCAGCGGCTCGCCCGACAGCAGCGCGCATCTCCTCGGCGGTTGCCACGGAGACTATTTCCACCCCGGCAGGCTCGGGTACCGACGTCGTCCCGCTGATCAGCGTCACGGTCGCGCCCCGGTCCCTCGCCGCCTCCGCTATAGCATAGCCCATCTTGCCCGACGAACGGTTCCCTATGAACCGGACGAGGTCGATCGGCTCGTGAGTACCACCTGCGCTCACGACCACCCGCCTGCCGACGAGATCGCCGCCTTTGCCCAGCACCTGGTACACCGTCCCCAGGATCACGAAATTGTCCTCCAGCCGCCCTTCGCCGATAAGGCCCGAAGCCAGCCTGCCCTCAGCCGGGCCGACGATGGTGAAGCCACGAGCGCGGAGCCTCTCCACATTCTCCGTGGTCGCCGGATTCCGCCACATACCGACATCCATCGCCGGCGCTACGATCACAGGGGCCCTGGTGGCCAGCACCGTGCTAAGCAGCATCTCATCCGCGATTCCGGCGGCGATCTTGGCTATCGTGTTGGCCGTAGCAGGGGCAACCAGCATTACGTCGGCACGCTCGGCCAATGCCACGTGCTCGACGCTGAACTCCGACGACAGCTCGAACATGTCCGTCACCACAGGCCTGTGGGTGATACTGCGAAACGACAGGGGCGTAACGAACTGCATCGCAGCCTTGGTCATGATCACGTCTACCGCGAGCCCTCTCTGGGTCAGCTTGCTTGCGAGATCAACCGCCTTGTATGCGGCTATGCTGCCCGTTACTCCCAGGACAACGTTCTTGCCTTCGAACACATTACCTCCAACCGGTCCCTCAGCGTCCTTCATTCATCTCATAGATGAACCGCAGTCCATGCAGCGTCAGATCGGGCTCCAGCGCATCTATCACATCCGTTTCCTCGGCGATGATGTTCGCCAGGCCGCCGGTCGCGATGACTTTGGCCTGCGCGTCCAACTCCTTCTTCATCCTGACTACTATGCCCTCAATCAGGCCAACATACCCGAATATGATCCCCGACTGCATCGCCGCGACGCTGTTCCTGCCGATGGCCCGTTTCGGATTGGTCAATTCGACCCTGGGCAGTCTCGCCGCCCTCTCGAACAGCGCCTCCGCCGAGATGACAATGCCCGGCGCTATGGCACCCCCGAGGTAGTCCCCGTCTTCCGAGACCGCATCGAAGGTCGTCGCTGTGCCGAGGTCGATCACGATCAACGGGCCGTCGTACAGCCTGTGCGCCGCCGCCACGTTGACCACTCGGTCCGGACCCACCTCATGGGGATTGTCGAGCGCGATCCTGACCCCGGTCTTGACACCTGTACCCACGATCATCGGGGACACATGGAAGTAGTCCCGGCACATCTCCCCGAACGTAGTCACGAGCGGCGGCACCGAGCTGGAGATTATCGCGCTCTTGACCACCGAGAACTTGAGATCCTTCAGAGCAACTAGATTCGAGAGAATACCCGCATATTCGTCGGACAGCTTGTGGACGTCCGTTCCGAGCCGCCACGTCGCGACCAACCTTTCGCCGTCAAAGACGCCTATCGCGATGTTCGTGTTGCCGATGTCAATTGCAAGCAGCATGTCAGGACAAGCTCCCTTTCATAGCCGGAGTCCACAGCCCGGGCCCCAGTGTGCCGCATATTATAGCCAACTTCAGCTTCCCTTACAACGCGTGCATTCACGCCTTGTGTTCGATGACGAAACGCGCTCTCTTGCGGCGCTGCGCAACGTCGCCGTACGATCTCTGCCTGGCGAGATAGTCCATCGCCTTCTTCGTGTCGCTGGCGACCTTGGCCTTGTCGCTGTTGGTCAATCTGTACTTGAACAGCCAGTATGTGAACTCCTGCAACTCGTTCAAGGCAACAGTCTCCTGATGACGGTACGCCCGCTCCTCCCTGAACTGCCTCAAGAGCGCATCCTGCGCCAGGCCATACAGTCTGATGTAGCCGTCGGCCTCGTCCCCCTCGCCCAGGCGCAGCAGCTGGGCATTCCTCTCCTTGCATATCTCCTCTTCGACCGCCGCGAGCAGGAACCTCTCCGCTATGATTCCGTACAGGAAGTTCAAGTAGGCATGGTACTTCGCCGTGCCAATGAGACCCTTGAACTCATCGTCGCTGACGTCCACCGGTAAACGTCCGTCGAACACCAGGTCGTTGTACTCCTGTTCGGGAACGGCATCCTTGACTTCGCCGACCAGGCGTTCTGCAAGCAGCAGCCAATCGAACGCCTCCCCATCTATTAGATAGCGGTAGTGCCTGCCACCTGCCGTCTCCTCCGGGCTTGCCCACAGTCCTATCGCCTCGAGCAGGGCCGTATGCCATGCTTTGCCACTCACCACACCCTCCCTGAGGTGGCCCATCGCCTCCTGGTCGGCAACCCTCGCCCAGCCCTTCTTCTCCGAACCGGCTCCTGCCATCGTACCTTCCTACCTCCGCTTCAACCAGCGCAGGAACTCGTCAACCGGCCTGGTGTTCAATACGTCCGATGCCCGGCACCAACCCCGCCGCGCGACTCCCACGCCGAATCGCATGAGATCGAGGTGATCGACGCTGTGGGAATCCGTACCGATTACCAGGCTCACTCCGACCTCTCCGGCCCTCTTCGCCTGCGTATCCCTCAGATCAAGCCTGTCCGGCATCGCATTGATCTCCAGGGCTGTGTTCGTTCTCACCGAGGCGCGGAATACCTCCTCCAGATCGATTTCAACCGGCTCCCGCGTCCCGATGAGCCTGCACGTAGGATGAGCGAGGACATGCACGCGCGGGTTCTCGATGGCGCGAATTACTCTCCTCGTCATTTTCTCCGAATCTTGCTGCATTGACGAGTGAACTGCGGCAACCACTATGTCAAGCTCTTCAAGAATATCATCAGGGTAATCGAGCGCACCATCCGCGCGTATGTCTAACTCGATCCCGGCGAGGAGGCGTATGCGGGATAACTTCGCGTCAACGTCTCTTATCTCGGCGATCTGTTCTCTCAGCCGCTCAACGCTCAGGCCGTGCGCGATGCCCCTCCCTGCTGAATGGTCCGTGATAGCGAGATATTCGTAGCCCAAGCCCTGCGCCGCCATCGCCATCGCCTCGATAGAATCGTGGCCGTCGCTCCAATCGGTGTGCACGTGCAGGTCCCCTTTGATATCGGCCAACTCGATCAGTTCGGGCAACTGCCGCTTCTGGGCTGCCTCGATCTCCCCTTGCGCCTCGCGTAACTCGGGGGGAATCAACTGCAGCCCCAACCGTTCGTAGAACGCCGCCTCGTCGGTGTACTTCTCCACCTCGCCCGTATCCAAGACAGTGATCCCGTACTCGCTCAGGCTTAGCCCCCGGTGTAGCGCCATCTCCCTGAGCAGTACGTTGTGCTCCTTCGAGCCTGTGAAGTGCTGGAGAAGCGAGCCGTAGCTCTCGTGATCGACCATCCTCAGGTCGACCTGTATCCCGTTGGCGGCGATGACGCTCGCCTTCGTCGGGCCCTTGGCCAACACCTCCTCGACCATCGGCAGATGCAAGAAGGCCTCCACTATGCGAGCTGGCTCGTCCGCGGTACCCATGATATCGATATCGCCTACAGTCTCCCTGGCCCGCCGCAGGCTTCCCGCCGGCTCCAGGTGGCGAACGCCCAGCTGATCACGCAAGGCGCTGACTATCTCATCCACCAAGGGTTGCGCAGTCCCCAAAAGTATCCGAACGTCCTTGTGACGGTGCCTCCGAAGCTGCCTGAGGATGTTATCGGCGGTCTTCTCCCCCAAACCCTGCAGTGATGCGAACCTGCCATCGACGATCGCCTTCTCCAGGTCGTCGATGCTGTTCACACCCAACTCCTGATGGGCGCGTGCGGCAATCCTCGGGCCCACTCCGGGTACGTCCATCAAGCTCCTGATGCCATCGGGGAACTCGCTGCGAAGCTTCTCGTAGACATCGAGACGACCCGTAGACAGGAGTTCCGATATCTTCTTGGCTATGGCTTCGCCGACGCCGGGGATCTCGCGGAGCCTGCCCTCGTTCATGACTTGCT
This sequence comes from uncultured Dehalococcoidia bacterium, assembly GCA_964524995.1. Classification (GTDB taxonomy): domain Bacteria; phylum Chloroflexota; class Dehalococcoidia; order SZUA-161; family SZUA-161; genus CAZGDV01. Next base: position 38,814 of record CAZGDV010000001.1, read on the forward strand.
CCAAGTCGACGGACAGGCCTTCAATGGTGCGTGCTGCGCGTTCGTAGGCCTTGATCTTGAAGCGGTTCTCGCCCTTCAACTCCAGAAGATCAGCCAGGTCCTGGAATACCTGAGCTACCGCTGCGTTGTCCACATCCTTTCGCCCCCTGCCTAGCCCCTACTGACGTCCACAGCACTTCTTGTATTTCTTCCCGCTCCCACAGGGACAAGGGTCGTTCCTGCCGAGCCTGCTCGGCACAGGGACCTTCTCCCGCTCGGGGCGCTTCTGCTCTCTGACAAGCCCGACATGGTAGATCGTATGGACTATGTCATGACTCACTCCGGCCATGAGGCGCTGGAACATCTCGTGCCCTTCCCGCTTATAGGCCACCAGCGGGTCTCTGTGCCCGATAGCCTGCAGACCGATCCCCTGGCGCATGTTCTCCATTGCCGTTAGATGCTCCACCCAGCGCCTGTCGATGGCCCGCAGCATGACAAGCCGCTCCAGGATTCTCATGTTCTCGGGCCCCATCTCCTGTTCCTTCTGGCCATACAGCGACTCGGCCTGCTCCAGCAGCTTGTGTTCGACCTCGCTACGACTCATGCGCGACAGGTTGTCCGGACCGAGGTCTGGGGGAAGCGGCAGCACGGCCCCCACGGCACCGACCAGTCCGGGGATGTCCCAATCATCGCCCTGCTCGTCGGCCAGGTTGGAGCGGACCGACTCGCGGATCTCGTCCTTCACCATATCGAGGATGTTGGCGCGCAGGTCTGCACCGCCCAATATCTTCTCGCGCTCGTCATAGATGACTTCCCGGTGCCTGTTGACAACGTCATCGTACTCGACCAGATGCTTGCGGATATCGAAGTGATATGCCTCTATCTTGGTCTGTGAGTTCTCTATCACCTTGCCCACCAGACCATGCTCCAGCGGCGTCTCGTCATCGAAGCCCGCCCATTCCATTACACCTTTGACGCGCTCACCACCGAACCTTCGTATTATGTCGTCTTCCAGCGACACGTAGAAGCGTGAGCTGCCCGGATCACCCTGACGGCCGGCGCGGCCTCTGAGCTGGTTGTCGATCCGCCTGGCCTCGTGCCGCTCCGTTCCCACAACGTGCAGTCCCCCGAGCTCAATGACGCGGTTGTGCTCAGCTTTCCAATCCTCGGTATCCCTGCCCTCCGGGTTACCACCGAGAATGATGTCCACGCCACGCCCGGCCATGTTCGTCGCGATGGTCACAGCGCCGAGGCGTCCCGCCTGAGCCACTATGCCCGCTTCCCTCTCGTGCTGCTTGGCGTTCAGCACCTCGTGAGGTACGCCCCGCCTCTGCAGCATCTGGCTCAGGCGCTCTGACTTCTCGATCGAGACGGTGCCGACGAGCACCGGATGTCCTTGCCGATGCAGCTCTTCGATGTCCCTGACCACAGCCCGGAACTTGCCCTCTTCGTTCTTGTATATCTGGTCACGCATCTCCTCGCGGATCAGCGGCTTGTTCGTGGGGATGACGACGACGTCAAGCCCGTATATCTTGTCCAACTCCTCAGCCTCTGTCTCTGCGGTCCCGGTCATCCCGGCAAGCTTCTCGTACATGCGGAAGTAGTTCTGGAACGTAATCGTGGCCATCGTGATGCTCTCGCGCTGAATCTTCACGCCCTCCTTCGCCTCGATGGCCTGGTGTAGTCCCTCCGAGTACCGCCGCCCGACCATGAGACGGCCGGTGAACTCATCGACGATTATGACCTCGCCGTCCTTCACTACGTAGTCACGGTCCCGCTTGTACAGTACGTGTGCCTTCAGCGCGTTATCCACGAAATGCGTCAGCCCGTAGTTCGCGGGATCGTAGAGGTTGTCGAGGCCGAGGCCGCGTTCCATCTTGGCGACGCCCGACTCCGTCAGCGTAACTGACCGGGTGCGCTCCTCCACCGCGTAGTCCTCTTCCGGCCTCAGCCTCGGGATCAGCCTGGCGACTCTTACGTAGTCCTGGGCTGACTCCTCCGCAGCACCGCTGATGATGAGTGGTGTTCGGGCTTCATCGATCAGTATGTTGTCAACCTCGTCCACAATCGCGTAGTACAGGTCCCTCTGCACACGTCTCGACAGGTCGATGACCATGTTGTCCCTGAGATAGTCGAAGCCGAACTCGTTGTTGGTGCCACAGGTTATGTCGGCCTCGTAGGCCTCACGCCGGCTGATCGGGCGAAGGCGGACCAGCCTCGGATCGTCGGACTCCGCATCCGGGTCGAAGGCGTAGGCGGCGTCGTGCTGGATGCAGGCCACGGACAGGCCCAGCATATGGTATATGGGGCCCATCCACTGCGTATCGCGCTTCGCCAGGTAGTCGTTGACCGTTACTACATGGACTCCCTCGCCGGCCAAGGCATTGAGCGTCACAGGCAGAGTAGCCACCAGCGTCTTGCCCTCTCCGGTCTTCATCTCAGCAATCTTGCCGTGATGAAGGACTACCCCACCCATAAGCTGAACGTCGAAATGCCTTTGCCCGATCGTTCTTTTCGCTGCCTCCCTGACCAACGCGAAGACCTCAGGCAGGACGTCATCCAGGACTCGCTCGTTATCCCTTGCGGCCTCTTTGAACCGATCAGCTTTCGCGCGCAAGTCTGAGTCGCTGAGTCGCTCGAATTCGGGCTCGAGCGCATTGACCTTCTCGACAACCGGCAGAAGCCGCTTGACCTGCTTCTCGTTGGAGTCACCTAGAATACCTGTAATCCGCCTCAACATGATTCCCGTTCCTATTGGAACATAGCGCCAACGGAGAGTCCGGCATGGATCCGGTGTATCGCCTCCCCGATCAATGATGCCAGCGACAGCACCTTGATTTTGTCCAGCATCTTGCCGTCCGGAATGGGCACCGTGTCCGTTACGACCAGCTCCTTGATAGGGCTAGCGGCAACCCGCTTCACACCATCTCCCGACAGTATCGGATGCGTGCAGCAAGCGTATATCTCGGCTGAACCATGCTCCTGCAGTGTTACTGCCGCGTTCGAAATCGAGCCACCAGTGTCAACCTCATCATCCATCAGAACGGCGCGCTTCCCCCTGACATCACCTATCACTGTCAGGGTCTCAGACTTGTCGACGTTTCCGACCCGCCGCTTCTCGATGATAGCCAGCGGTGCGCCAAGCATCTCGGCCAGGTCACGGGCGCGCTTGGCGATGCCAACGTCCGTGGCTACCACCACGAACTCATCCCACCCCTTCTGCGCGAAATAGTCGCTGAGGATGTACAGGGCGCTCAACTCATCAACGGGTATGTTGAAGAACCCCTGTATCTGCCCCGCGTGGAGGTCTACGGTCAACACGCGATCCGCCCCGGCCACGGTCAGAAGGTCCGCAACCAGACGAGCCGTAATAGGGACCCTCGGCTGGTCCTTCTTGTCCGTACGACTATAGCCGTAGTACGGCATTACCGCGGTAATCCTGCCCGCCGAGGCCCTCTTCATGGCATCTATGATTATGAGCAACTCCACGAGGTTCTTGTTCACAGGAGAGCATATCGGCTGCACGACGAACACGTCCCGCTGCCGCACATTCTCCAGTACTCGGGCAAAGATATTCTCGTTGCTGAACTCGAATACCTCCATCTTGCCCAGCGGCAGGCCGAGGTAGTCGCAGATTCTCTGCGACAGCTGCGGATGGGCGTTGCCGCTGAAGACCTTCAGTTCATCGAACACTTCTGTCCCCCTGGCTACTGATACTTCGCTCGAACCGTCTCACGGCGCAAATATAGCACATGAGGATAGGTGCTGCAATCGCAGCAAGACACGTCCGAAGAGATGCGGGCCACCACCGGAAGGCTACGCCGTAGGTAGCCCTACTGGAAAATGCCCGCGCGACCGCGTACCGGGCTCATCTCCTCGCTTCGCGGAGCACCTTCCTGACGCCCGGCTCAATATCTTGTGAGGTGTCGACCACAATGTGATTGCGTCCAATTCGCTCCACCCGACCCCTCATCGCATTGTACACACCCAGGTCGGCATCCGAGCTGTCCGGGCGGCTGCTGTCTCCGGCACGAACGGCCAAGCGCTCCTCCACCAGCTCCGGCGGAGCCTTCACCCACACCAGTGTGAGCCTCGCCCCGGCACGGTCTGCAATCTTGTACAGGCGCTCCCGATGGGTCTCAATCAGGTTGGTGGCATCGAGGATTACCGACAAGCCCCGGCTCAACAGCTCTTCAATCAACACATGACAGGCGTCGAACAGGCGATTGCTCTCACTCGCATTGTACCGGGGTGACCGAATGAGCCGTTTCCGTAGCGCGTCGCTCTCCAGGACGACGCTCGGCAGGTCCTCCGCCAGCCTTCGGCTGAAGTGCGACTTCCCTGTACCGGGAAGGCCGCTGACAACTATCAGGACCGGACGTGCCTCGGGCTCGGGGAGTTCCCCGAGCCCGTCTTTCAGTGTCTGTACGTCCTGTTCGACTCTAGTCGGTCCCATTGTCTAAGCAATCCCGATTAGGCGCGTGCCGCCCCAACTACGGGTTCGTCCCAACTCCTAACACGCCGATGCCGACTACGAAGCCTCTACCTCTATCTCGCTACGGTCGTACAGGAGGCGGTTCCCCATCCTGCGCAGCTTGCGTGACGGAAGGTGTATGTCCTGCCTTATTCCCGCCGTGGCCCGCCGCACCATGATCAGCACGAAGAGCACTACAAACGATATGATCACCGACAACGGTTGTCCCACCAACCACGCCGCCAGTGGCAGTACCGCGAAAGCCACCGCCATCGCCAAGGGCAGGCTGAGGGACGGCGGCCCGCCCAGCTTCAGCCTCTCGTTCACGGTCTGATTTGGCCGCATAAGCCTCGGTATCGTGCGAATCGAGGCACCAATCAGGATGGGTATCAATATGATTCCCATGGCCCTGGTGGCCACGGCCCCCGACATGGCCAACCCAATCGTGTTTCCCTTCTCTCCCTGGAATTTCAGGAAGACAGGCCACATCTGCCCGGCGACGGCCGCCACGCCTGCGAACGCCACCCAGCCTGGTTCGAAATCGAACGCCCGGGCCACCAGGACAGCGATGACACCCTTGGCGAAATCAAACAGTATGCCTGCCAGCCCCTCAAGCCGATTGACATTCCTCCAGAGCGCCAGGTGCATGTCATCGTATTCCCTGAGGTCAATGCCGTGAAGTCTCCCTATGAGGTACATGAAGGGAAAAGCTCCGAGCAGATAAGAGCCGACCATCAGGCCGGCTTCATCCCACATCCGGGCTCTCCTCGTGGAAGAAGGCAATGCCTAGTACGCCGGGCCCGGCCTGAACGCCCATGGTCGGTGCGAAATCCGTGACATAGATCTCTACGCACTCGAACCCAGATTGAATCCTCTCTTTCAGGGCTTCCGCTTCATCGCGCACATTGGCATGCATGACATTCACGTGGACCGGCTTGCCCTGAGTCCGCTCCCTCATGACCTCGACCAATCGGTCCACCGCTTTCGGCTTCGTTCTCGACTTTTCGAACAGGCCTATTCCGTCCTTGGAGAACGTCAGTATGGGCTTGATCTTGAGTACAGAGCTACCCCACGCCGCTATCCTGGGGATTCTGCCCGCCCTCGCCAGGTACTGGAGAGTGTCGAGCACGGCCAACATGTTCACACGGGGTATCATGCCCTCGGCTACCTCTGCTACCTCTGCCAGGCTCTTACCACCCGCCGCCGCCCTGGCAGCCTCGAGCGCCACGAACCCCTGCGCCCCACCGGCAGTCCGGGAGTCAACCACGCTGACAGAGAGTCCCGGCAACGACTCGGCTGCCAACCCCTTCGCCTGAACAGCGGAGTTATACATCATGCTTATCTCAGAGCAGATGGTAACACAGAGCACGTCAGTTGCCACCGCGCTGATTTCCTCGAATGCCTGTAGGAAGTCCGCGGGAGACGGCGATGTCGTAGTCGGCAAAGAGGGGCTGCTCGCAACGAACTCGTAGACCTCGCGAGACGTTATATCAATGCCGTCGCGATAGGTCTTGCCATTCATAACGATGCTTATCGGCACGATCCCGATGTCGTATTCGTCGATCAACTCCTTGGGAAGACAGGCCACGCTATCGGTGACCACAGCAACAAGAGCGATGCTAGGCCCCTTTCCCCTGCATCCAGAGCTTCTCTACTTTGCCGGTTCGACCGTATAGAACGTGATTCCGAGCGACCCGGGCCCGGTATGTGCGCCGATCACCGGAGTGAAGTCGGTGATGTAGAACTCCCTGCAGTCGAACCTCGATATGATCTCGTCCTTCAGCCTCGCTGCCTCCTCCGCTGCGTTGGCATGCATCAAGTTCACGCACAGCGGCCGGCTATCGGCCCTGGCCCTCAGTATCTCCAGCAGCCGTTGGAGCGCCTTCTTCCGAGTGCGGCACCGCTCGATCAACCGAACATCGTCGGTCGCATCGAGAATCGGCTTTATCTTGAACAGCGAACCTGCCCACGCGGCCGCCTTCGGAATCCGTCCCCCCTTCGCCAGGTAGTACAGCGTATCCAGCATGGCAATCGCGTTGACCCTGCTCATCATGTCGTCCGCCGCCCGCCGCACTTCCGCCAAACTCGCTCCCTCTGCGGCAACCCGCCCGGCAGCCTGCGCTATGAACCCCTGAACCAGAGCGGGGCCACGCGACGGGTAGACGTCTATCTCTATATCCGGGGCACGGTCTGCAGCCATCTCCTTCGCCTTCACGGCGGAATCGTAGGCCATCCCCAGGTGCGGTGGAAGGGTGATACAGAAAACGCCATCGTACTCTTTCCCCAGCTCCACGAACGCATCGAGATACTCTCCGGGCGAAGGGGAGGAACTGGTGGGAAGTTTCTTGGCACCCTTGAGGAGCTCATAGAACTGGCTGGCCGTTATGTCAACACCATCTCTGTAGGCCCGATCCTCGAATACCAGAAGCAGCGGCAGTACATGCACCTTGTACTGCTCGACCACTTCCCTGGGCACGCAGGCACTGCTGTCGGTGGTAACCGCGACTCTGCCCATATGTCTGATGGCTATACCACTCCACAGACGTGCGGAGATCGGGGCAATTCTACCAGCAAACTACTAGCAGTGCAACTATCCGCAGCGCAGTATGATAAACACCCCAAAAAGTACCACCCGAAAAGACCCAAACGGGTGATATACAGAAAGGCACGACCACTACATAATACGCCCGTGCGATACCCGCAAGTTGCGGGGGTGCGGTCGGACGGTGGAGTCTGGAGAGACAATCGATCCGACGCTATCGCAAGCAAGGAGGGGATGGCAATGCAGAGTCTGATCGGATACAGGAAGGTCATCATAGCCCTTGCGGGCGCAATCCTCGTGGTGTTCGGGGCTGTCTGGATGACCGCGCTGCTCCCGGCGATGTCTAAGGTCCCAACCGACCTGGATGAGACGGTCGTGCTGGAGGGCACCTACCAGGTGGCTGACTCCCAGACCGGCCAGCTCAGCAGCATCCCGGTAACCGTGACGAGAGTCTCCGAAGGCGCCGGCACGGAGGCAGGCGACATCCTGCTGGTTCAGGAGACGATCACAGCCGCTAACTCAGAAACGGGCGAGGATCTCACGGCGATGTTCGGCTCCACCAACATGCTGGCGATTAACAGGAGCACGCTTGCAATGATGCCCGAAGCGGAGGGCGCTGACATGGCCCGGCAGGGGCAATGGTCTCCGCCAATAGGCGTCAGCGAAGGCTCCTCATTCGAGATCTGGAATCCCGCCGCCGAGCAGGCCCTTTTGGCCCAGTGGACCGGGACAGACACCATCGGCGGAGTAGACGTGGCCGTCTTCCAGATCAGTGCTGAGAATCTGGCGCTCGGCCCCGAAGAGGTATCGCTCCCGACAGGCGGAACGATGACACTCGACAAGTACGTGAGCACCGAAATCACCCTGTGGATCGAACCCGCGACAGGCGTCGTAGTCAACTCACAGAGTGACCTCACAGTGGCCTTCGAAGTACCTGGCATTGGCACAATGCCAAGCTTCATCTCCGATGTCAGCTACACGGACGCCACGATATCCTACTATGCCGACAAGGCCAGTGGCGCTGCAACCCAGCTGTTCCTATTCGGCACCGTTCTCCCGTGGGGATTCATTGGGATCGGTGCCATCCTGATTCTGGTACCTGTCGACCTCATTCTGCTCCGCAGGTTCTTCGGCGAGGCTCCGGCCACAACCGACGTTCCTGCACCCAATCCCATATCCATGGACACGTAGACATGTGCATTCGCACAGCTCACCAGAGCCCCCCGGCATCGGGGGGCTCTTTCTTATGCCGAAAGACCTACAGGTCTGTACGTCAGCCAGCGATCGACCTGCCGGTCATCTCCCTCCCTTTCCCAAGTGCTCGCTCACGAATTGACTCTCGAAATCTGCCGTTGCTAGAATGGAACCATGCACGGGCGCTTCGGCGGCACGATGGGACAAAAGTCACATACGCCATATTCTAAGCCGCTAGAATAGAAGCAACTTCGGGACGCGAACGGAAAGGAGCGCAACCATGGCTACCGTTGACCAGAGGACCCGGAGAGCACAGCAGATAGCTGACAAGGTCAGATTCAGGACCATGATGGGCCAACGCACCGGCCGCGTCGAGGAGCAGGAGAAGCTCGGCAAGATTTCGGATATCAGGCCCACCCTCAGGCTGGACGTGGAACGCGCAAGACACGTAACTCAGGCCTACAAGGACTACGAGGGCGAGCCTATATCCATCAGGCGCGCCAGGGCCATGGAGCGCCACCTCGACAATATGACCATATTCATCTCAGACTACGATCTAATCGCTGGCAGCTCCTCACGATCACCAGACCACGTTATCTCTTACCCCGAACTCTACTCCCGCTGGGTCGACAAGGCCATCGAGATGGGCTACAAGGATATGGTCGACGACAACGAGCGCGAGGAGCTCCACGAGATAAACAAGTACTGGTTCCCCAGGTCTATCCAGGGCAAGGAAAGACAGTACCTCGCCGAGGCCGACAAGCCCTACTGGTCATACATGAACCAGGGCGTCTTCGTCTGGGTCCACGGCGCTCACTCCGGCCAGGTCCCCAACTACGAGAGGGTATTCCAGGTCGGACTAAAGGGCATCCTCCAGGAGACCAGGGACAAGCTAGCCGAGGTCACCCAGGACAGGGGCTTTATCAGGGACAACCCGCAGGAGTTCCTCAGGGCCAAGGCATTCCTCGAAGCTGTCATCATCTCTATCGAGGCAGCCCTTCGCTGGGCCCACAGGTTCTCCGACCTCGCTAAGGCCATGGCCGACGACGAGTCAGACCCCAAGAGGAAGAAGGAGTTGGAGCGCATCTCAGACGCCTGCGCCTGGGTCCCCGAAAACCCGCCCCGTTCCTTCTTCGAGGCCGTACAGGGCTGGTTCCTCATGTTCCTCCTCGTAAGGGTCCTCGATATCCAGACCAGCGGCATCGGCGACAGGCTCGACTACCTGTTCGGCCCCTTCTACAAGAAGGACAAGGAAGCAGGCAAGATCACCCCCGATGAGGCTCGGGAGATCATGGAGTTCACTTTCCTCAAGTTCACCGACCTCTCGGACTTCAACGCGCCCATCATGGGCAGCGGTGCCCATACTACACCTCGCTACACCACCATCGGCGGCCAAGACAGGCTCGGCAGGGATATCACCAACGAGCTCACCTACATCATCATGGACGCCGTCAAGGGTTTGGGTCTCGTAGAGCCCATGATGGTTGTCAGGCTCCACAAGAACACGCCCGACGAGTTCCTCTACAAGTTCACCGACATCCTCAGAGAGGACGCAGGCCACTATGGCATATTCAACGACGAGTTCATGGTACCCTGGCTCGTGAGCAAGGGTATGCCCGTCGAGGACGCCAGGAACTGGTGCGTCGAGGGCTGCATGCGCTGGGCCGTCGTCGGCAAGCCCATGGGCCACAGAGGCATCGCAGGCGTAGGCTTCGCACTCCCTAAGTGCCTCGAACTCGCACTCACCGGCGGCAAGGACGACAAGTTCTTCGGCGGCAAGCAGGTAGGACCCGAAACCCAGGATCCCAAGACATTCAAATCCATCGACGAGGTCATTCAGGCCTACCTCAAGCAGGTCGAGTTCTTCGCCGAGAAGCTCGTCATCTTCTCCAACCTCACAGACGCTGTTGAGGACGAGTGGCTGCCCCAGCCCTTCAACTCAGCACTCCTCGACGGCTGCATTGAGAACGCCAAGGACGTCAGGCATATCCACTACTGGCACAAGACCAACATGCAGCCCGTCGGTCAGACCACCGTCGTCAACGCACTCGTCGCCATGAAGAAGCTCATCTTCGAGGACAAGAAGGTCACCATCGACCAGCTCCTGCAGGCGCTCAAGGACAACTGGGAGGGCCACGAGGAGTTGCGCCAGATGTTCCTCGACGCTCCCAAGTTCGGCAACGACGACGACTACGTTGACCTCTTCGCCAGGGACGTACATATCAAGACCTGCCAGGCGTTCCACCAGTTCAAGACTATCTTCGGCTTCAACGTCCAGTCAGACGGCTCCGGCAGCGCCTCATACTTCTCCTTCTCCGGCCTCACAGGAGCCACACCTGACGGCAGAAAGGACAGGGAGGTCTTCTCCGACGGCACCGTCTCCCCTGCTCCGGGCACGGATGTCAAGGGGCCAACGGCGGTCCTCAAGTCTGTAGCCAAGATCGACCCGCTTCTGACCTTCAACCACCTGTTCAACCAGAGGTGGATGCCCGAGTTCCTCGAGGGTGACAACAGGTCCAAGTTCGTCGCGTACCTCCGAACCTTCACCGACCTGGGCATACACCACATCCAGGGCAACGTGATCGACGACGCGGTACTCAGGGACGCGCAGGAGCATCCCGAGAACTACGAGCGCCTGGTGGTAAGAATCGCGGGCTTCAGCGCCTATTTCGTGGACATGCACAAAGAGGTCCAGGACCAGGTTATCGCCAGAACCAAGCAAAGACTCGGCTAGCAACTGGCGAACACCGCAGCCATTCTGAGCAGACGCGCAAGGGCGGCAACTCTCCCACGAGGACTGTCGCCCTTTTCCTATTATCAGCTTGTCAGGTTAGCTCGAAGGCCCTTGCGCGTCTGCCATCTCCTCTTTCCGGAGTGAGCACAGAGGCTTGACAGGCCTCGATTTCTGTGTTAAAAGTCACCTGCGAGACCGTAGGCCAAGACATACTTGGATGAGGTCTTTCCCCGCCGAGCCGCTGTTGAATGCGGGTGTGATATGCCCCAGACCCAAGTGTCGTGAAAGCTAACGGATGCCCCCCCATCCGCCCACGGAGCTTGAACGCCGCTGCTGGAGAATACCACAGCCACATTTCCTGTCTCATGGGAACCGACAGCCGCGCCTGAAACCGTGATTCTGTCGTCGCGGCAGGAAGGAGGTGCAAGCCAAAGCAACGGTTGCACCGAGGTTTGCTCCACCAATGCAGCAACATCCGAACCACGCGTTACGTGCACACTCGTCAAACAGACAGGGAATGCAAATCGGGAGGGGGACTCAAATGAAGAAGCTGGTAACTATCTTGATCGTCGTTGCGCTGGCGGCCACGGGTCTGTTCATAGCCGCAGCGCCAGCCGCAGCTGACTCGCTTCTCGACTCAGTTGAAGTCGGAACCCCATCCAGCGAGTCCACTCACGGCATAGTAGAGCAGCCCACGGGTGACTGGGGGCCGATAGAGACCGCGACGCACGGCGGCTCCTACGGGGACATTGACAACGGCGGAGCTCCAGATTACACGTCTGGAGACAACGCGTGCCGCTGCATATGGGGGTATGACGAGGACCCCACTGGGAACATTGGACAGGATGCCACCTTCACGATGAGTACGGGCTCCGGCATGACCGCCACCCGCCTCGTGATCCGAGTCTTGGATGGAGGCAGCGACGACTCCTTCGACCTCAAGGTGAATGGTTCAACCGAGCTGTCATATACAGACCAGTATACTGCTGAGACTTGGGTAACCCATGACATCGACATCTCCTCCGGGGCCTATACGGGTACTCTCAACATAAGCCTGACAGCTACTGCCGCAGCCGGTCCATACTTCAATGACTATGGACAGGTAGCTGTTGACTGGGCCGAGCTCTATGGCGAGGAGTCACCTCCACCGACACCGGAAGGCAACGAGACCGGTGGTTGCTTCATCGCGAGTGCGGCCTATGGCTCATACTTCGAACCCCAGGTTGACACGCTCCGGTCATTCAGAGACGGGTTCCTGCAAACAGATGCGGCCGGAACCGGCATTGTGTCGGCTTATTATGCGCTCAGCCCACCGATAGCCGACTTCATTGACGCCAATCCAGTTCTCAAGGCACCGGTAAGGGCCGCTCTGGCACCGGCGGTTGCGCTGAGTGACACAGCCGTAGCCACCAGCACGTCTGCGAAGGCGGCAGTAGCCGGCGCAGCAGCCCTTGCTGCTCTCGCCGCGGCAGCGTGGCTCCGGAGGCGCATGGTTCAGAGCCGTTAACTGGCTCTCATTACTCAACGACTGAATGGCTGGTATCGGCTGGCGGCAGTGTTGTCGCGGCGCTACCGCCAGCCCAAACCAAGCCTACGGAAGGGAGACCGCGATGAGACACATCACGGCCAAAGCTATAGTGTGCTTGGCTATAATCGCTTCTGTCGTACCAGTGGTGACTGCGGGCGGTCTCTCACTAGCGGTTGCTGGGGCTACCACCACTGCAGGATCAATGGCAGTATCAGTACCCGGCGGCCCTGACTATGCACCGGCGAATGTACAGCTAGCGAAGATCGACCCGGGACTGACCTCGCCGAGCGGCGACTATCGATGGTTGGATGTCGCAGACAACGAGTACGCCGCATCCTTCCACTCCACCTACGACTACTCGCAGGCCAGCGTTCAGGTTACCTATGAGACCCAGGGCACATCGCTACAGGGTACACTCGTCGCGACCAATCTCAAGCCCAACTTCGCATATCAACTCAAGCTTACAGGTACTCCCGACACACAAGACAACGAGAGGATTGGCCTGTCCGGAAGATGGTGGGAAGAGACCTGGGATGGCTCCCAGTGGAGCAATGGGCATAACCTGAACAACAAGGGCGACGGCTCGTCGCCGAATCCGAACGATGATCTGTACTTCAGCCGAAAGGATGTCCAGGAGTCATCCAGCCCAACGGGGAAGCTATATCGATACACCGGCTACATGCCGATTGATTACTTCATCACCAACGAGTCCGGCAGTGCCTCCCTGAGCTTCGAGGCCGACAGTTGCTACCATGTCCTCTGGAAGACCTCGCAGCGCGCGCCCAATGGGAACGATGGGCCTCTCAAGATGTGGGCCTTCGATCCCGATCCGCTATCGACCGCATATGATTTCGACTACCCCGAGTCAAGCGCAACCATCTTCGGTGAGTGGGAACGGCTTCCCGTTGGTGGGGTCTATCTCCGACCGGGTAGCTACAGTTGCATGATCACGCTTACCGAGGAATCGTTCCACGGCAACGGCCTCGCCGGAGGATGGGCCAGCGCCATGGGTGCCACGATATCATTCGACATTGAGCCAACCTACACCCTGTCCGTCAGCGCATCTCCCGTGGGCAGCGGGACCACCTCCCCAAGTCCCGGCGCCCACGGCTGCGCGCCCAACCAGGTTTTCCTTCTGGAGGCATATCCAGCCTCCGGTTACGAGTTCTCCAGTTGGGGCGGCAATGTCGCCCAGCCGTATTCCAGTTCGACACGCATCACGATGACAGCGGACGAAACAGTCACAGCGTACTTCCAGCCCGCCGGAACCACCGACCCGCCGGATGCCCCCTCCAACCTGGCCGCCACTGCCGAAGCCGACGGCACGGTCACGCTCTCTTGGCAGGACAACTCCAATGACGAACTCGGATTCGCTATTGATCGCAAGACAGCAACGGGATACTTCCACGAAATCGATCGAGTTGCGGCCAACACAACTACCTATCACGATCAGGGTGTTACAGGCGGACGAACCTATGTCTACAGGGTGAAAGCCTGGAAGTACGTGGAAGGCCCCCTAGGTCCCACTGAAGTCTCTTCATCATCCAACCAGGTATCGGTTACTACCTCATCGGATGGCGGTTGCTTCATCGCGAGTGCGGCCTATGGCTCATACTTCGAACCCCAGGTTGACACGCTCCGGTCATTCAGAGACGGGTTCCTCCAGACAGATGCGGCTGGAACCGGCATTGTGTCGGCTTACTATGAAATCAGCCCACCCATAGCCGACTTCATCGACGCACACCCGTCACTCAAACCAATAGTCAAAGCTGCGCTGGCCCCTGCTGTAGTAGTCAGCGACACAGCTGTCGACGGTAGCATAGCTCTCAAAGCAGTGATAGGTAGCGTAGCATTGTTTGTAGCGTTTGTCTCCACGGTTTGGGTCCGCAGGCGTATCGCCTTGAGTAAACAGCCTCACCGGTTCTCCTGAGAACCTCGATCTCCCGGTTGGCGGCGGCACCGGCGTTGGTGCCGCCGCTGTGTTTGGACATGACACCAGCCCTCGATAACGGTATGGCGTTGTCCGATGCCAGCCAGTGTGTTAACATCTAATCAGGATCATGGACTCTGAGAGTGTGGAACAGACTGGCCAGGCGGGCGAGAGCTCAGTAGAGAGCTTCAGCGCCGACGTCGGTGGAAGCCGGCTGTACTGCTTAAAGGCAGGCATCGGCCCCGCTGTCGTGTTGATGCACGGCGGTGCAAGCAACTCCAGCGATTGGGCCGAGACCATGGACGCTCTCTCCGATTCGTACAGCCTGTACGCGCCTGATATGATCGGGTATGGCCAGAGCGACAAGCCCAAGGAGGCCTACTCTCTATCGGACTTCGTCAAGGCGACCCATGGTCTCATCCAGAAGCTGAACCTCTCCTCGCTCGTTCTCGTTGGCCATTCACTGGGCGGCAGGGTCTGCCTCGAGATAGCATTGCGCCATCCAGAGATCGTAGTCGGTTTGGTTCTCGTGGACAGCCCGGGGTTCGCCAAACTGGCGTGGTGGGGCGGTTTTCTCGGTGCAGTCGCCTGGGGCATCCGAAGCATGCTCGGCCGCCCACAGCCCTATCCCCGCTTCCGCACAGAGGCGGGCGAGGACAGGAACTGGCGCTGTCTCGACAGGCTTCCGGCACTCAGCGTCCCGACGCTCCTGGTCTGGAACCGGCGCGACCCCTACTACTCAATGTCCGGCGCACTCAAGGCCGCCGAGCTCATTCCCAATGTCCAGATGGAGGTTTTCCCGCGCTACGGTCACGCCCCCCATAAGCAGGACAGAGAGGGATTCAACGAAGTCCTTCTGCGCTTCCTCAACAACATCGGACACTCCGGCCCTTTCATCTAGCACAGGACGCTCATGGTCAGGACGATCCGAATAGGTGCCGGTACGGTCGAGGTTATGGCCATACTCAACGACTCAGCTACCGCAGACGCGGTCTGGGCTGCTCTCCCACTCGATGGTTATGTCAATACATGGGGCGACGAGGTATACTTCTCGATCGACGTGCGTCTCCCCCTCGACGACCCACACGAGGTCGTGGAGATGGGAGACCTCGGCTATTGGCCGCAGGGTCCCGCCTTCTGCATCTTCTTCGGCCCGACCCCGATGAGCACGGGCAACGAGATTCGCCCGGCAAGCGCTGTGAACGTCTTCGGCAGAGTCGCCGGGGACCCTAGAGTGCTCACGCAGGTGTCGTCCGGAGCCCGAATCCAGGTCCACCAGTCGGCAGTCGAGTAGCCAGGCGGCTATCTCCCGATGGCGTCCTGCCCTTCGCCCCTCACTCATCTCGGGCAGCCAAACGGCGCCGCCCCGGATAGCTACCACCCTAAGGTATAATGGCGTCGTGCTCGATTGCCAGTCATCAGCATCCCCATGACCGCAGAATGAGGAGGCACTACCATGCATTGGCTGTATCTCACTCTCGCCATAATACTCGAGGTTGCAGGCACGACCTGCATGAAATACTCCGATGGCTTCACCCACCTCGTACCCTCCGTTCTGCTGTTCGTGTTCTACGCGCTCTCATTCACCGCCTTCGCCTTTGCCCTGAAGCAGATCGACATCAGCCTCGCCTACGCCATGTGGGCTGGCCTGGGGGTCCTCCTCATAGCGATCATCGGCATCACCTGGTTCGGCGAAGGCGCGAACGCACTGAAGATTGTGTCGATTGCCCTGATAATCGCGGGAGTGGTCGGCCTGAACTACAGCGGAGCTGTTCACTAGCATTCTTCTGCAAAGGAGACCTGTATGCCGTGCTACTTCCGTATCCTCAAGGATGTGTTCGACGAAGCCGGTATCGACCTTGAAGCGGTGGACAAGAAGCGGCTAGACTTGGCCATTCATCAGATCATGGGGGTAGAGTACAAGGACTGCCCGGCGACTGGGAGGGCGGTCAAGGCCCGCGTGTTGGGCGATGAGGGCAAGAGAGCGGAGTTCGTCAAGTGGCTCAGAGACGCCGTCCTATAGCTGGTCGAGGGCTCCGGCCACCTCCAACCACTTCTCGAAACACGCGTCATACGCCCCCGCCCTCTCGGGGTCAGGGGCAACGTGCTTGGACTCAGGACGCATGGCGCTCATAGCCTGTGGAAGGTCAGAGTATGCCCCACCCCCGACGGCGGCGCACATGGCCGTACCCCACGAAGTGACATGCCTCACCTGAAACGCCACAATAGGCCTGGCCAGGACATCCGCAAGCGCCTGCACCAGCAAGTCACTCTGGGCCAGCCCGCCACCGACGCACACCGTTGAAGGTTGCAGCCCGGACACTTCCTCCAGTTGGCCCAAGTTGCCCTTGAAGGCGAAGCATACATTCTCCACGCCGGCCCGTATCAGGTGCTTCTTCTCGACACTGGCCACGCTCGGGGTGATGGGGAATACGAAGCCGCCGACAAGTGGCTTGAGCCTGCTCACATCCATCAACCTCGGGCCGATGAACCCAACCACCCCCTCCGCTCCCACCGGCACGTCCTGAGCCATTGCATCCATCCTGAGATACGCCTGCTGGTCGTCGAGAACGTCGCTCAGCAGCAGGTCGCGCAGCCAACTGTACGCCCCTCCTGTCTCATGTGCATTGCTCTCGAGTACCCAACGCCCGGGCAGCACGTGGCACCCGCTCCAAAGCCTTCCCTTCGGATCGATCACCGGCTCCGCTGTCACGATCTGAACAACACCACTCCACCCAGCCACAATCCCGACCTCTCCGGGCTCGCCTACACCCATGCCCAGCAGGCCGCACTGACTGTCGGCCCCGCCAGCCACCACGGTGGTCCCGGCAGCCAGACCACATTCCTTCGCGGCGATGTCGGTCACGGCACCGACTCGGGTACCCGCTGTAACCACCGGAGGGCAGACCTTCGCAGGCAAGTCCAGCCTGTCGATAAGGTGAGCCGACCACCCCACTTCATGGATGTCCATGAGACCGCTGTCACTCATGCATGACGCTTCGCCTACTCGTTCGCCGGAGAGCCTGTACACGATCCAGTCGCTGATCGAGAGAACGGTGTCTATTCGCTCATAGACCTCCGGCCGGTTGGCCTGGAACCACTTCAGCCTGGCCGGTGTGAAGAGAAGAGACGGCCCATGCCCGGTAATGCGGTATACGTCGCCACCGCACTCAGCATCGATGGCGAAACCCTCGATAAGCGCTCTGAGGTCAACATTAGGGCCGGCGTACAGCTCCTGGCCATCCTTGTCGAGGAAGACAACGCCCTCACGCTGACTGGCCGAACTGACCGCGATGATGTCGGAGGGCGACACACCGGCCTGAGCGACCGCTTCCCGCACGAGCTCACAGATGATGCGCCAGAACTCCCCCGGGTCGAATTCCTTCGCCATAGGGCCCGCGTCGGCGGGGGTCTCATACTCCCACTTCCTGACCGAGCTCGAGAGCAGCCTGCCACCCAGATCGATGACGAGGGCTCTCCCTCCACCCGACCCGGCATCAACCGCCAGAACGACTTTGTCGGACCTGCCCATTCCACACCTCGCTGTTACACAGGTTCACGGGGCGCTCTCCGTCCAGGAACCTCTCGATATCGTCAGCTATCATCATGGAGTATCGCTCTATCGTCTCCCAGGTGGCACCACCGATGTGAGGTGTCAGCACCACGTTGTCCATCTCCAGCAAGGGATCATCCGCCCTCGCTGGCCATGCGTCAAACACGTCGAATGCAGCTCCGGCGATCCGCTTCTCCCGCAAAGCCTTCGCAACGGCGTTGCCATCAACAACATAGGTGCTGGCCGTGTTCACAAGGCAGGCCGCCGGCTTCATCATCTCGATTCTCCGGGCATCGATCAATCCCATCGTCTCCGGCGTAACAGGGATATGCAGCGTGACAACGTCTGATTCCGCCATCAGCCTGTCGAGGTCCTCAGGCCTCCCGTTCAATGACCTTATCTCGTCACCAGGTACGTACGGGTCATAGACCAGAATGGTGGTGTCGAACGCACCGAGTCGCTTGGCGACCTGACGCCCGATAGCGCCGAAGCCTACTATGCCAATGGTCTTCCCGGTCAACTCGGAACCGCGGAATGACATATAAGCCATCATCGGGTCGGTCCACTGATGAGAACTGACCATCGTGTGAGCAACAGGTATCCTCCTCGCCACCGACAGCATCAGGCCTATCGCCAGCTCCGCCACCGCCACCGCATTCCTGGCAGGTGTGTTCACCACAACCACGCCATGCTCCGTGGCAGCCTGCAGGTCGACAAGGTTCGTGTCCGCCCTGCAGACGCCCAGAAGCCTCAGCTTGTCAGCCTTTTCGAGGACGTCGCGCTGCACGAAATCGGCCTCAACAACCAACACTTCCAGCCCTTCTCCCCGTATGCGTTCGATGAGCTCTTGAGGAGAGTACAGCTTCTTTGTTTCCATCCAGCTTTCATACGTAACCTTCAAACGCTGCCCGAGCCTGTCAAGGGCGGGCTTGCTGAAGGGAGCCAGCACAAGTGCGTTCATCGTTCACCTCTATCCGTATGTACGACCGACGCTTCACCTCACCACATCGTATTCCCCGAGACCCAGACCATGCCGCAGCGCCACCGCAATTTGAGGTGAATCGTACGGATTGGACAGCAGCCTGTTCTTGCCGCCATACGACCCCAATACCCTTAGAGCCTCCACATCGATGGCTACCATATCTCCAGAAGCCATGATGATACCGGGGTCGACCACCTCGCCCTTCTCCGGTCCTCCTGAAATGAAAGCCTTGCGTCCATCCATTATGATCAGGTCGGGTTGCCGTACCAGATTGATCTCCGCAACCTTCTGCTCCAGGTTACTCACGTGAAGCGACCGCCGTTCCCCGGGATGCATGATGCCCACCGACAGCTTGAGTGACAGGCTGAATCTTGCGTACTTGTGTGTCTTCATGCAGGGCAGATATACAAGCTGGTCCGCTTCATAGACCGTCCTCGGCACCGTCACATGGCTCAGGTACTCACCGCCGGTACGCACCTTCACCCAGTCCCTGCGCCTGTCCTCGAAGACCACAACCTCGACAGGCATCCCCGCAAGAGCGTTCAAGACCCCGGTCCTGTAGAGTACTCTCCTCGTCGGTCGCCATATGCCACCGGAACTCTCCCCGACCGTTACCTTCGCCCCAGCCTCCAGAAGGAGGCTGACAACAGCCTTCAAGAAGGCCACATCGGTCGATCCCGGGTACAGGTCGGAGCTGTTGTAGTTCGGTTTCACCAGGACCCGGTCGCCCCTCGAAATCACGCGCTCCAGTCCACCGAGCAAGTCAACGCACTCGCCCACCGACCCCGTCAGGTTGTCCCCGCAACGCACCATACTCACGAGCGCCCTGCCGTCACGAACATATGGAGTCTTCCCACGTGGCCTCGGCTGCACCACCGGCAGCCCGCCAGGCGTCCTGTCCAGGAGGAAATGCAGCACCCCTCTCGCTGTGCCGAGCATCTATGTCCATCCTCTCCGCATCCTGAACATGGTTGCGGCTTTCGTTCGGGAGCGTGCGTAGCGACAGATTCCCCAACATTGTACCCTCGGTTGCCCTTCTGTCAACACGAACGGCCTCCCGATGCCCCGACAGGCCGCTCGAACCACGCATCACCACACAACCGGGAAGAGCATGTCATAGTGGTACACTTGGGAGGACAATGATCTCCCAGCGGGGCTCGCCATCAGAGACTAGGTACGTCAGAAGACGGGCAAGGCTTCGCTACTACGTCCCAACGGAACCGCTACGCACGGACTCGACAATCCGGGGCAGTATGTCGCCCGTCATGCCCTGTATGAGGTAGTCCGATATGCCTTCCGCGGTGAGGGCGGTTGGCTCGGCATTGACCTCGATCACCGTCACGGCCGAGCCACTCAGCTTGGCCACCCTGGGTAGCCCGGCGAAAGGGTAGACAACCGCTGTTGTCCCACAGATGAGCATGAGGTCGCACATAGAGGCCTGCTTCTCGGCAGCCTGCATCACATCCAGAGGTATGGGCTCCTTGAAATGAACCACGTCCAGCTTCATCGCTTCTCCACATCTGCATATGGGCGGAGGCTCCTCCAGTGCAACCTCGTCAAGGCCAAACCTCGCGCCACATGAGAGGCACCTTACCTTGTGGACGCTGCCGTGATATTCTATGACGCTCCGGTTGCCGGCCTTTCGGTGCAAGCCATCTATGTTCTGCGTAATGAGACACTTCAGGTAACCAGCGCTCTCCAGCTCGGCCAGGGCATTGTGTCCCGCGTTGGGCTCAGCCTTCCTGACCTCCACGTAGAACGCGCCGTGTGTCCCTTCCTTGCCGGACACCTCCCCCCAATAGGCCCTGGGGTCACGCAGGAAGAGATCGTACCTCTCGTATGCTTTCGCCTCGGCGTCCCTGCTGGTGGTCCAAATCCCCTTCGGGCCCCTGAAGTCTGGGATGCCCGACTCGGTGGACATGCCCGCACCGGTGAGCGCAATGGCATGACGGCTCCTCATGATATCCTCGGCAGCCCGCTCAATGAGTTCGGTCATCCCACGCTATGCCTCATTCCTTCCCGTAGCTCACAGCCCTCTCAGGTACTCAGGTCGGAGCGAT
Source organism: uncultured Dehalococcoidia bacterium (assembly GCA_964524995.1). GTDB lineage: Bacteria > Chloroflexota > Dehalococcoidia > SZUA-161 > SZUA-161 > CAZGDV01. The sequence continues at coordinate 59,790 of CAZGDV010000001.1, forward strand.
CCGGGGTCCCTGTTCAACAGCACTTCATCGATCTCGCCCAGCATCCTCGCCTTGTCCGTGGGCAGGAACCCGCGTACGGACAGGTAGTTGGACGCGTGCATTGAACTTAAGAAGCACCTCGTAAAGCGGCACTGCTGAACAAGTTCCCTGAGTTCACCAAGGAACTCGAAAGGGGACAGAAGAGTGAATCTGCCGTTTTGCCAGTCGTTGTAGAGGGGAGTACCGGGCACGAGCGTCAGGGTCAGCGCCCCGGTGTACTCTGTGTCGATCTCGGAAAGGACACGTGCCGTCTCGCTCACATGTCTTGCGCTCCCGTCGTCACCCCCGAGACCCAGGATCACGGTCAGTGACAGCACCATCCCGGCATCTTTGGCCTTCCTGCCTGCCTCGACCAGTTGGTCGTGGGTGACTCCCTTGCCAACCTTTTCAAGCACCTGATCGTCGCCGCTCTCAATCCCCGTGTAGAGAATGCCCAGACCCAGGCGGCGCAACTCCCGCAGTTCGTCAGTGCTCCTTCTCAGTATATCCTGCGGTGTCGCATAGCTACCAATCCTGTGCAGCCCGGGCAGCTTCTCATTCAAGTGCCCGAGGACTTCCGCGAGCCTGTCGTACGGATAGACCAGAGCATCCCCATCCTGAAGGAAGACCCTTCGCCCATCCCAGCTCTGCGCTATAGCGTACACTATGTCGTCGACGTCGCCCAACCGAACGCCATGCCTCACGTACATAGCCAGCGCGTCTATCTCGTGCTTTACGTCCTCCACATCACGGACCCTGAGGGCCATACCATAGAAACCGCAGAAGGTACACGTGTTGTTCGAGCAGCCACTGGTCAGGGGAAGAAAGTAGCTCCTCCGCTCGCTGGGAGGGCGGAATATGTCCGGGCGCTTGAATCCGTCAGCACCTCGCCCCATCACCTCTCCTGTTCGGGTGATTCGCCGGGCAGCGCCAACTACGCGGGTAGTGGGAGCGCAATCGTGATCCTTATGCGACTGCCTTCACAGACAGCGTAGGAAAGCCTCTCAGGAGCCTCCAAGCTGCCTATGACCTCTACAGGGGTGAGGGTCCGAATCTCGTCTCCCCTGCTCAAGGGGGTAGGGCCGAGGAAGATGCAGACTGCTTTCGCCGCAGGCCAATAGCAGATGTCACCGAGCCTGACGACCTCCTGCAGATTCGCCGTTTCCACCTTGGCAGTAACCGGGAAGTACACCTCTTTACCCCACACACTCACCCGTGATTCCAAAGGCAAGGCCTTCAGCACAGCAGCGGCCGCTTCACAGCGATTGAAGCAGCCGCGAACCGTCGTTCTTCCCAGAGTGACCTCCACGTCGGTCAGCACGTCGGTCTGTCTACTTATCCAGTCGAGATGCTCTGAACGTGCCTTGACGATCGGTAGCGCTATGACCTCCGGGATGACGCTGCTGGGTATGTCCTCTACGATATGCAGTATGTCTCCGAACAGGTCCGCCCTCGTTCTCGCCAGCAGGAAGCTCTCTTCGACACCATGGACACCTTCTCCCTGCCGGACCACCGACCTTATCTTCGGCACGATGTTGACCATGGATGCCCTTCTTGAGTCCACCAGTCTCTCGGCGATACGATGAGCTGCCTCGTTCCCAACCACCGTGATAACCACGACTACGTGACTGCGATCGACGTCTCCACAATCGCTCCCACCGGATGGCTCGAAGAGCGCGTCAACACCGCTCGATTCCTCCTCACCACCCAGCCAGGGCTCCGCCATTCTGTCAATGGCTAAGCGCTCACCAACGCTGATACGTCTGCTCATCGATCATCCCTGGATCGGCGCGCCACAGGGGAAGCGACAATACCACCGTTCGTAGGCAGATGCTGTTGACCTGGGGTCTCTGATTCACGCATGTCAGCAGTAGCTAGGACCGGGGTCTAAAAAATCTGAAACGTGGCCCGTGTGTCCGTGCGCCAGGCCAGATTGACTACCACCCCGGCATACGTCCACGAGCCTGTTGGAGTATGATACCATGAGTGCATCTGAGTCCGCAATACACCTTGGCGGTAACATCACACACGTTCGCTGACCTTGACAAATTCAGACAAATCGTGTAAGAAAGAAGGCACCCTCCACATCGCAGCCGACACAACCCGCCGCTTCCGCCGCAGAATATCAACGCGCCACCGAAACAGCTATGAGCTACCCTGCGAGCATTCTGTGGGCCGGGGGAGTGTAGTTGGGTTATGGCCGAACCTACACCAGGATCCAAGCCACTATGAGCCACGCTAACAGTAAGCGCAAGAAGGAGCATCTGGACGTATTCCTGAATGGCAGCGCACACGTCGATGGTGCAAGCACCGGGCTGGAGTGCTACCGTTTTGTACATCGTGCGCTACCGGAGATCAACCTGGCTGATGTCGACGTCTCGACCAACCTGTTTGGCAAGCAGTTGGGCGCTCCCATACTGATATCCCCAATGGTCGGTGGGATAGGGGAGGCCGCGAGGGTCAACAGGAACTTAGCGACGGCCGCCCAGGCCCTCGGCTTGGCCATGGGAGTCGGCTCGCAGCGGTGTGCGATCGACGACCCCGATGCGGTATCCACATACCACGTCCGCGATGTGGCACCCGACATTCTCCTGTTCGCAAACCTGGGTGCCGTACAGCTCAACTACGGATACAGTGTGTCGGAATGCCAGCGCGCCGTGGACATGATAGACGCGAACGGCCTCATGCTGCATCTCAATCCGTTGCAGGAGGCCCTTCAGCATGACGGCAACACGGATTTCTCCGGTCTGCTGTCCAAGATCGAACTCGTTTGCCGCAAGCTGAGCGTGCCCGTGATCGTCAAGGAGGTCGGTTTCGGCATCTCCGAGGATGTCTCCAGATTGCTAGCCAGCGCAGGCGTCGCCGCCATCGACGTCGCTGGAGCCGGCGGCACCTCCTGGAGCGAAGCGGAGAGGCTCAGAGCCAGCAACAACGGTATCACCGGCGTCGCGGCGGCCTTTGCGGATTGGGGTATACCCACAGCCGATTCCATCATCATGGCGAGGCAGGGTGCACCGGATTCCGTGGTCATCGCCAGTGGTGGCGTCTACTCGGGGATCGACATAGCCAAGGCTATGGCCCTAGGCGCTGATGTAGCAGGCATGGCAGCGCCCCTGCTCAAATTGGCGCACAGCTCCACAGAAGCTGTTGTGCTAGCGCTCCGGAACCTAATACAGGAACTCAAGATCACTATGTTCTGCATTGGCGCCGCCAACATCGATGAACTCAAGTCAGCGCCACTCGTGGCTGACTCACCCGGAGGCGGCACACATCGTTCGGAGTGGGAAGGGTGCGCATGAGCGGTCGTACTCTTGTTGCGCTGTGGAAGGCGAATGTGCCTCACTGGATCTGGATCGGCGCTCCGGCGTGGATCGGCGGTCTTCTCATGGGGCTGGAGGGCCAGACCGTGGAATGGCCTCATGTCCTGCTATTCGTTCTGGCAGTGTTGACCATACAGGCCGCAGCCGAGTTCGCCAACACCTACACCGACAGACACGAGGACCAGCTATATGGGCCAACCAACACCCTGGTCACCGGCGAGCTCGATGCCGGTCTGGCCAAGAAGGCTCTCATCGCGGAGAATGTGGTTGCAGCCGCGCTGCTGATCGCCCTCCTTGCCATCACACTCAACTACGCCCTGGTGCTGGTAATGCTCGCTGGCTGGTTCTTCAGTGTAGCGTACTCGGTCCCTCCGCTCAGGTTGAAGGAGACCTTGTTGGCGCCGCTATCCCACGCCATAGCCTTCGCACTTCTGCCGGTAGCAGGATGGCTCATCGTGCAGCCGTCACTCACCGCCCAGAACGGGTTCATATTGGGTTTCGCCGGCGTCCTCTTCCTCCACAGCTTCGCCTTGGGCATCACCCTGAAGTTCAGGAAGACCCTGCTTGCTCTGACCTCCGGCCTGGTGCGCCTGGAGCCGGGTGCCAGCCTGTACAACATGGCTACCGTCGGCTTCAACCTCCGGTTCAGAAACGCCATGACACTGGAGGAGGTAACAGGCCTGGGGGCTTTCGTACTGGTGCCGATTCTGTGGAGTCTGGGCGTTTTCAACACAACTCTGTCGGTCGGGTTGCTGGTGCTTCCGCTGACCTGTACAGCCCTGGCGGTCATCTTGAGGGAGAAGGACCCCGTGGCGAACAGCTCCAGGTACAAGGTTCTCATGACGCTCGCCTGGGGTCTCATAGTCGTGCTGCTATTCGGCGTTGGAATGGCCAACCACGTGCACTACGGCTATGCCCTGATGGCTTCAATCGTCGTGCTTGCCGGTTTCCCTCTACTCGTGCGAATCGTCCATCCCTGGGGCTCCAAGTCCCTTAGTAGCCGGTGCTGATGGACTCATAGTGTATCTGAAATGGAGCAGCTGCAGTCGAAAAGCTATGAACGATGAATCCCTAAGACCGAGGCCAACTGAACACCGGGCGACTCACCGTCTGGATGGCCCGATCACCATCGACAGCGTGGAGCGTTACGCACACGGCCTGAGATGGAAGCTGGGGATCAGTACAAACCCTTGCGTCCAAGCGAGAAGAAACACACGATGCGTCTACTGTGGCTTCCGTAACCACCACAACCCCGTTCCACCCGACGATGTCGGCCACGTCCTCCGCAGAGCGCTCGAGAGCCGTGATCTGCGCGCAGTGCGTAGACTGGAGCTGTACGTGTCGGGCAGCTTCTTCGACGAGCATGAGGTGTCCGAGCAGTCCACGGATTTGATCGCTCAACTTATCGCGGGCAGCACCGTGAATGAAGTCGTACTGGAATCAAGGCCGGAGTTCGTCACTGAAGACCGACTAAGGGCACTCGCACAGCGCTTGGACCCCAGCCGGGTAATAGTCGCCGTCGGCGTGGAGACAATGGACGACGAGCTTCGCTCCAGGCTGTCCAAGAACTTCAGTACAGACGATGTAGTCAGAAGTATCGAGGCCGTTGCCCAGGCCGGCATGGGATTCCAGGCCTACCTGCTCCTGAACCCGCCCCTCATCAACGACGACCGGTCTGCGATAGTCGACGTGTTGACCAGCTCCAGGAGAATCCTGCGTCTCACGTCGAGGCTTCAGTGCAAGACCATCCTGGCTGTCCAACCCTACTTCGTCGCCAAGGAGTCGGCGATAGCAGAGCGCTTGTCCGCGGAGCCGCCTCCCAGGCCTCCATGGCTGTACACTATTGCGCTGGTTCTGGGGCTGTTGGATGCGATCAGGGGAGAGTGGGTACCGCCTTTCCAAATCATCCTCGGTAATGAAGTAGACAACGTCGATACCCTGCGCATTCCGGCGAACTACGCCGCCGATGGTGGTGTGTGCGATTGCAGCGATGGAATCCGGCAACTACTGCGAGAAGTAAATATCTCGCGTGATACAATGCGCGAGCGAGTCCAGCAAGTGCTGGCGGCACCCTGCGAGTGCAGGGAGGCATGGGAACAGCAGATCGTTGCGGGTGTGTGTGAGTTTGCTTCCACTATACCCGACACGCCCTGGTAGCCAACGAATCCACCGGCATGCTTCTGGTTAGGCGGCCAGCTGCCAGCGTGGACCGAGAGGAGCCCTAATGTCGCAGCGTTATCTCAACCTGAAAGCATACCACCAGTCGGATCTCTTCCATCCCGTCACCAAGGACGAGATAGGTTTCGATAGACTATCCAACGTGCTCCCGCCATCGCTGGCCAGTCTGGAGTTGTCCAAGGACAAGCAGGTTGATATCCCCGAGACCGTCCGCAGCATCTACGCCAAGTACCGGCCCACTCCGCTCGTCAGAGCCAAAGGCTTCGAGAAAGCCATCGGCACGACATGTGAGGTCTATCTGAAGAACGAAGGCGCAGCCCCCACCGGCAACCACAAGGCGAACAGCGCCTACCTGATCGCCTACCTGTGTCGTAGCGACGGTGCGAAGTACATAGCCACGGAGACCACAGGCAACTGGGGCATTGCCCTGGCAATGGCCGGCCGCGAATTGGGCATCAAGGTGGTCTGTTTCCTGGACGAGGAGAGTCACCTGGAGAGACCGGACCGCAAGCCGCTGATGGAGGGTCTGGGGGCCGAAGTGGTCGTCGTCAGCCCGCCGGACGACGACAAGCTGAGAGACCCGCTCACGATATCGGCTAATGCCGCCATAGACTTCGTCCGAAGCTCCAAGGACGCATACTACATCTTCGGCAGCGTCTACAATTACTTCATACTCCCCCAGTCGGTCGTCGGTCTGGAGATCAAGAGCCAGCTGGCTGAGTCGGGCAGATACCCGGACATAGTTGTAGGGACGTGCGGAGGCGGTGCCAGCCTGCTCGGAACAGCAGCCGTGTTCATCGCCGACATCCTGGACGAGGGCAGGCCAACCAGGATCGTCTCGGCCGAGGCAGAGACCTGCCCGATCCTGTCGGAGGGCAAAGTGGGGCTGTACTCGGTGGACGACAGGCAGCACTTCCCTCTGCTCAGAACCTACGGCATCGAGGGGCTCAAGGACGGCGACTACATAGGCGGGCTCGGGTCGACTGTACTAGCCAGCTCTGTATCGTTCTTCCACTCGGAGGGCATGATCGAGGTGAACCGGTTCAACGCCCAGGAAGCCATGAGAGCGGCCAAGCTTCTGCACGAGAGCGAGGGGATGCTGGTTGCGCTCGAGACCGGCTATACCGTGGCGGCGATAATGAAGCAGGCTCAGGAGAACGACAACAAGGTGATCGTAGCTAACGTCAGTTCCGGCGAGACAGACAAGCACTTCTATGAATAGGCCATCATCATGACGACTCCTTACGAAGACTATCTGCAGCAACTCGAACTCGACTTCGAAAGGCCCGACTGTCTCTCGAACAAGGTGAAGCTGTGCTCCTATCTGGTCTGCTGCGGGGCCACGGTGGAACTGGGCGGCTACGAACGCGACGACAAAGACCTGAGAACAGGCAACTCCGGCCTGCAACTCCTGGTCGGCCATCCGCAGCTGCGAGCTCTCATCCCCACAGCACACATGAACGACGAGAACCCGGTAATGATCAGGGGCAATGCGGGCGGGCAAGCGGTGCTAGAGTATGCTGGTATGTCATTCTTCCCCGTCGAAGTGCTCCCCGAGCAGAATACAGGCAACACCACCATCTCCGCCGAGTTCGACACCCTGATCACCGCCATACCCAACGAGCCCTACGGTGTACGTAGCTGCCACTTCCACAAGCTGCAGAGTCCCTGCGCCTTCTGCGTACTCACCGAGAAGAGCATGCCCCTGGGCCCGCCCGACCTCGTCGCTGCCTACGACAAGGTCACAGCCGGATCGGGACGTGCCCCCCAGGTCCTGCTGACCGGCGGTACCGAGCCCAGCGCCGACCGAGGTCTCGCCAAGTATCTTCCATATGTGGTGGAACTACGGCGCGAGTTCCCCGATGCCCGAGTCGCCATCGAGGCCTCTCCCCCAGAGGACCCCTCGTCCCTCGATCCACTGATCGAAGCAGGCATGGACACCTTCGCCGCGAATATCGAGTTCTACTCCGAGCAGACCAGGCGCGACCTGCTTCCGGCGAAATCGAGCATACCCCTCCACGCATACAGCAACGCCCTCAGCTACTGCAACAGGGCTGGCGTCAGGACATTCTCAGCAGTCATAGCCGGTCCGGAGGGCGATGCCGACACAATCCGCGCCGTCGAGTTCCTCGCGGACGCCGGAACTCCGACCAACTTCCTGTGCCTGCGCCCCTTCCCTGGTGCCGTACTTGCTGACAGCCCCAGGGTCAACCCCTCGTGGTACCTGCGCATGACATACGAGGCCAACGCCGTCATGGCACGCCACGGCCTGCTCGACGACCTTGCTGGGACGGCCGGGTGTGGCTCCTGCGGGGCCTGCTCCATGGAGATGAATCTATACCGGCTCGCTCAGCATCAGGATACCGCCAACGTGGCGGAGGAATGCCCTTGGGTAGCCACATCCTGATTGTGTGCTTTGATCGTATCACTTCGTGCTAATCCGGTCTCCCGCCACGGCGACATTCCGGAGTCAGAAGATGAAGACCCTGGTCCTTGTGAATCCAGCACATCAGCTCAAGCCGAATCTGGCAACCATTCTCAGGCTGCCCTCGGCGAGCCTGGCCTACCTGGCTGCCCTTACACCGGCAGACTGGGAGATCAAGCTCATCGACGAGAACACCGAACCCCTGACATACGACGGTGCCGACCTGGTAGCCATCACGTCATACACGTGTAACGCTCCGAGAGGCTACGAGATATCTCAAGAGTACAGGCGTCGTGGTGTCAAGACCGTCATGGGCGGCGTCCACGTCTCACTCATGTCCTCCGAGGCTTCCGAATATGTGGATTCGGTGGCGATTGGAGAGGGTGAGTCAATCTGGGCACAGGTGATATCGGACTTCGAAAACGGTTCCCTCAAGCCCGTCTACCAGGGTGACCGCCTGTCCCTTGACAGCCTGCCCAGGCCCAACAGGACCATCTACGGCAAGCGCTATCGTCTGGCCTCAGTCGAGACATCGCGCGGCTGCCCTAATGACTGCGAGTTCTGCTCCGTCACAACCTTCAACGGCCATACCTACAGGCAGAGGCCCGTGGACGAAGTCCTCGCCGAACTCGAGGGCCTGACCGGCAAGTATTTCTTTTTCTCCGACGACAACATACTCGGCTACGGCCACAAAGCAGAAGACAGGGCAATTCGCCTTTTCCGTGGCATGATCGACCGTGGGCTCAAGAAGCGATGGGCCGCGTATGTCGGCATCGACTTCGTCAACAACCCCGAGGTAGTCGAGTACGCCAGGAAGGCCGGTTGCCTCGGGGTCTTCATCGGCTTCGAGTCCATCGATGAGGAGTCGCTGAAGGGCATGCACAAGGTGAGGAACCTGCGCATGGGTGTGGCCAGATACAAAGACGTCGTCAAGATACTGCATGGTCACGGAATAGGCGTGTTGGGCTCCTTCGTTCTCGGCAGCGACACCGACGACAAGGACGTATTCGACAGGACCACCGAATTCGTTCTCGATTCGAGGATGGACGCCGCACAGTTCTCGATCCTGAACCCTTTCCCGGGAACGAGGCTATACGACCGGCTCATGCGCGAAGGCAGGCTCCTGCGAACGGACTACCCCTCTGACTGGAAGCACTATGACTTCACGGAGGCCCTTTTCCAACCCAGGAACATGACTCCGGAGGAGCTGGAGGAGGGTGTGGCACGCATGTACAAGAACACCACGTCCCGCGCCACATCCGCGAAACGAGCACTTGTCTCCGCTATACAGACGCGCAGTCCCTTCGGTGCCGTCGTTGCATATCTCGGAAACCGGGGTGCGGGCGACTTATGGGAGAAGAGGTACGCGGGCAAGATCGGGTCCTGACACGAGCCACTTGCCGCGAGTGCTATACTCTGATCAATGAGAGCGTACATACTACCGACGGACTTCACTATCGATCCATTCGGTGACCACCCCAGCGACTCCCTCATCGGAAACAGGGCCCTCCGCGACCTGCAGGCAGGCGTCCTGTACAGCCTGGGCATCCCTCTACAGCGAGCGGGCTCCCTATCAGAGGTAGAGCAAAGCGACGAGCGCCTGCTCATCACAGACAGCGTCTTCTTCAGCACAGAACTCGTTCGGGAGTTCATCGAGACCTCGCGGAAGCGCGGGCGAAGCACGGTTTGCGCCCTCAAACCGGGCTTGTTCACCCATCACAGCCTCGTCACAACCCAGAAGGTATCCGTCCACCCGGATCGGGTCGAATACGGCCTGCGCTATGATCCGGGGAGAGGTCGATCAGGCGAAGCCGAGCCGGTCGTGATCGATCCTGAGGGGTTCTCCCAACCCTTCCCAATGCCAGCCCATGTCCTCGGCGGAAGCGAACTCCGCATCCCTCTGACAACCAAGGCCATAGTCCAGCTCGACCACTGGGCCAACATCTGGGCTGCCAACATGGCCCTTCTGCTGGCCCGCCTCGCCAGGCTCCGAGTTGCGCCCAAGCCGAGGCTATTCACCCTGGTGCTCTGGGCACGTTCCCTCAACAAGTGGCGGTTGCTCACCAAGTGCAACTGCGTGGGTAGAGGATGCGACATCCACCCCACAGCGTACGTCGAAGCCAGCAACATCGGCGACAATGTAATGATCGGCGCCGGGTCCGTCGTGAGAGCTTCCATCATCGGCAACGGCGTCAGCATCGGCAGTAACTCCACGGTTGAATGCTCCGTGATAGGCGACGGGTGTGCCATCGACTCGAACAGCGCCACTTTCTGCTCCGTCCTCTACCCGGGCACAGCCACTTCAACGAGGCAGATACTGGCCAGCCTCTGCGGCAGGGACACGTTCGTCGCGGATGGCGTGTTCCTCGCCGACTACCGTTTCGACGGCAGGACGGTAGCAGTGAATGTGAATGGGCGGATGGTCGATACGGGAAGCGTCGCGCTCGGCCCATGCTTGGGCCATGGTGTCTATCTGGGGGCTGGATGCGTAGTACCACCGGGGAGGGCCATTCCGAACGGCCTGCGCATAGTGCCCGAGGACACACGCTCTATCGTGGGGCCGGACGCTGACGGTACAATCCCAGGCCACAGGATCGTAGTCAAGGCCGACGAACAGCCACAGGAGCCCTAGGCTACAGCTCCTTGGTCCTGAACACCCGCCATCCCACGATCGTACTCAGAACGACCAGCGCCATGCTGACGGCGAGTGCCCCCCACGCCTCCTGCCCCTCTCCCGACACCACCCCGTGCCCCCACGATGGCAGAGCGCCCGGGCTATAGTCCCTCAGCGCCGGCACAGCCGAGATCGCTGTAAGGAATATCAGCAGCACCAGCGCCACAGCACCGCATCCGAGCTGGTTCTTGAAGAAACAGCTCGTCATCAACGTCACCGCGATGCAGACCAGGAGATAGAGGCCAACGAGCAGATTGCCGGCGAGGAACTCCCACCCACCAACACCGTGGAAGAGCACCGCTGTATACAGGTAGCAGCCCAGGGCACCTACAAGCATCGCAATCCCGAACACGACCGCCAGTGCCACCAGCTTCGCCAATATGAAAACACCCGTCCCCACGGGCTTGCTGAGCGTCATCGCCGCCGTCCCCCACTCCCTCTCCCGTGCTACCGCCCCCATGGCCACCAGGATGGCCGCAACGAGACCGAACTGGCCCAGTGTGCTGAAATACTCTCCGACCACGTCAAACGCCGTGAAGACGGGCAAGTCTATGCCGACGCCCTCATTGGGTACCAGGAGGTGCATGTACTTCAGCAGCAGCGGCGTCCCCAGACCCATAACGACGAATACGGCCGTCACTATGAGCAGCCTGTGCGTCCTGAGGTTGCCCCTCAGCTCCTTTTTCAGCATAACGCTGAAGCCGGTCATGTATGCTCCCTGTGGCCCATGATCTCTATGAACACCTCCTCAAGAGTGGGCTCGGCCAACTCGTATCGACGCAGCGTCAGACCGCTCTCAGCAGCGATCCTGGGCAGCTCCGCCTTGGCAACTTGCAGGTCTCGCACCGCTACTTTCAATGTGAAAGCGTATCCCGTACGTTCAGACTCAACCCTGTCCACCCAGGCGAGGGATTTCAGAACATCGACCAGGTGGTCCGCCGCCTCCTCGTACTCCAGCTCGAACACGGGTCGAGCGTACCGCTGCCGCAGCTCCTCGATATCCGACTGTATCAGGAGCCGCCCTCTGTTGATGATCCCGACCGCGTCGCAGACCCGCTCAACATCCCCCAGGATATGGCTCGACAGGAAGACAGTGGTCGCTTGTTGCCTCAGGCGCGCCAGTGAGCTCAGTACCTCGGCGCGTCCCAGCGGGTCCAGCGCGGACGTCGGCTCGTCCAGGAAGAGCACCTTCGGCCTGTTCATCAGCGCCTGGGCTATTCCCAATCGCTGCCTCATGCCGCGAGAGTAGCCACCTACCCGCCGGTTGGCGGCGTCCTCCAGGTCGACGAGGTCCAGCAGCTCCGAGATGCGCTCCGATATCTCCTGTGACGGCATGTGGAACAGCTCGCCGACGAAGCGAAGGTATTCGCTCGCCGTCATCCAGGCGTAGAACGCGGGCTCCTCGGGCAGGTAGCCTATCTTGGACTGGAGGGAGAAGGAGTTGGGATTCACCCCCTCACCAGCCACCCAGGCCTTGCCGCCCGTCGCCCTGCCAAGTCCGGTCAGTATTTTGAGCGTGGTCGTCTTGCCGGCACCGTTGGGGCCGAGGAAGCCGAAGATGGCACCCTCTTCGACAGCGAGATCGAGTTGGTCCAGGGCGACCACGTCCCCGTAGTGCTTCGTCAAACCCTGACAGATGATGGCTTTCAGCGCCCTATTCCCCTCTGCGCCCCACGAGGAAGTACAGGATGGGGCCAATGATGTTCACGACGACGATGATCACGCCCCATATCCACTTTCTGTCCTCTTCGATGCGATCAGTCTTGACCAGGTCATATATGGCGAACGCCATCAGCCCGATCTGTATCAGTGCGAGCGGTGCGATGAGCCCAATGAGCTGGCCGGTGCTGAGACCATCATCCATTGGTGGGCACCTCGGAAGACAAAAACGCTCCAGCTATTCTAAAGGGGCCGCTGTTGGGAATCAACCTGGGCCGACTCAGGCGTTCTCAACCTCGCGCCTGTAGGCGGCATAGCCGGCTGCCATGCCCAGCGCACGTACCGCAGTCTCCGCATCGAAGTACGTCGGCAGGCCCCGGACCTCCAGTTGCCGGCACATCTCGGCCGTGGAGGCCAGCCTCGGGCCGTAGACGTAGACCGTAACCGGCTTCGAAATCCGGTCTTTGAGCCTGTCAAACATGACGCAGAGCACCTGAACAGGCGACAGTATGCCCGCATAGATGCCGAAGCTCACACAGTCTACGTTGGGGTCATCCATGACCAGCGCACAAATCTCCTCCTGCACGGCAAAGGGGTCGTCGAAGGCCGAAAGGACCGGGCCGAGATCGAGCGGGTTCGTCGTCAACCTCGGCGAAATACGCGCCAGTTTGTCTACGGTCGCGGGAGAGAACGCAGACAACGTCAACCCACTCTCAACCGCCACGTCCGCAGCCACGACGCCGGCACCACCGCTGTGCGTCACGAGGCCAATCCGGTTCCCCTCGGGCAGCGGCGATGAGGCGAATACCTTGGGCACATCCCAGAACTCCTGCCAGGTCGATACACGGATCGCCCCAGCCTGCTTGAAGGCGTTGTCGTAGCAGGCATCGTTGCCCGTCAGCGACCCAGTGTGTGAGCGCGACGCTCTGGCGGCGGCCTCCGTCCTGCCCGGCTTGAGGACGACAAGCGGCTTCCGATTCGTCAGCTTCCTTGCACACTCGATGAACCGTCGCCCGTCCTTCACATCCTCCAGATGCATCGCCACAACGGACGTCTCCGGGTCGTCGCGAAGGTAGTCGAGCATGTCGGCTTCATTCACGTCGCACTTGTTTCCGATATCACACATCTTGCTGATGCCGATCTCACGGTCCCCCAAAGGCTGGCACTGCGGCGCGGCTATGCCCGTCTGGCTGCAGTACGCGATGCCACCCTTGCGAATACCCGAGTAGCCGAGCAGATACGGGACCGTGATCAGCCCGTTGGACGCATTGAGTACGCCCACGGTGTTGGGACCCATTATCCGTATGCCGGTACGGCGCGCTATCTCAACAAGCTGCCTCTGCAGCCTTCCCCCCTCACCATCCGCCTCCGCGAAGCTCTCCGAGATCACAATCGCCGCCCTGATGCCGCTCCGGGCGCATTCGTCGACGATCCCGGGCACGGTGGGCCTCGGCGTAATCACCACAGCGAGGTCAATTGCCTCACCGACCTCGCCCACAGAACGATAGACCTTCCGACCCATTGCCTCGTCCCGCGACGGGTTGATCGGGTATACCCTGCCCTCATATCCGAACTCAGCCATGTTATACAGCACGCCATGCCCCAGCCCACCCCACTCGTCGAGGGACCCGAAGACAGCCACACCGCCGGCGTTGAAAAACGCATCCATGCCATCAGTCGAACTGCTATCCATTCATCTCTCCATGCTACCCGACGATAATGTCATCGAGAGAGCGTTTTGGCACATGATGCGCGCCCTCGCTGTCCCTCCAGTAGTCTGTCTTGCCGTCGGGGCCCACACGCTCTATTACAACCTTCTCCTTCGGCTTGCCCAACGCCACCACGAGGACTATCTCGTATTCGTCCGATATGGCAAGGGAACGGCGAAGGCCGTTCTTGTCCACCGAGCCGATCATGCACCCGCCCAAGCCCTTCTCCGTCGCCCCGAGCAATATGCTCTGCGCCGCGATACCATAGTCGCAGCCAAACCCCTTCAACATCCTCGTATCGCCCAGGATCACTATGTATGCTGCCGGCCTCTCACCCTCCGCCGGCCCGGGCCAGTCCTTCAGGGCCAGCGCCCACCCCAAGTGCGGGAATATCAGCGCGTTCCTCTCCGGCTCATAGGACAGTATGTACTTGAGCGGCTGGGCGTTGATCGCCGAAGCCGATAGTCTGGCCAGGTCGACGAGTTCGCGCAGTGTCTCCCGATCGATCGCTACGTCCTGATGGAAACGCCGGTAGCTCCTGTTCTTCTCCACGAGTTCCTTCATACCCATGTTTCCAATCCTGCTCCTCAGATCACTTCTTGTCGACGGCTATCCTCACCGAACACGTGCGGCGCCACCCCGATGTGCCAAGGCTCACGTCGAGCACCCGCCCACGCCACCTCAGCCTTGTCAGCTCCGAGCTCTCTATCAGCACCGCCACCCTCGTCTTCTTGAGGGCGCAGAGCAGGAGCCCATCGTCGTCGGCGAAGTCAGGCTTCCCCTCCACCACAACCTCGCTACCATCAACGCTCCAGCGCAGGTCGAGGTCCTCCCCCTCCAGCAACTCCTTGCTCCGCACACCCGGCTTGACCACCGCTATCTTCACCTGCTCACCCACTCGCGATCGAGATCATTGCGCCTCCACACCTGTCAATCGTAGACTACACTCCGCATATCGTCAACACCACCCGCTAACACCCCCACACCAACTGCTCTGTGCAACATAGCTGACCTCTGAGAAAGAGCTTATGGGTTCGCGCAACAGAATCATACTCACGGAACTTGACACGCACGTACACCGAAGCTATCATTTGCGCTGAGTTGACCTGTAGCCAGGCCCCACACAGGGGACAAGCAGAACTCGAGGACCAACAAAGGAGGCACAATGAGAAAGCTCGCGCTGGTAGGGGTTGCCGTGGTGATGCTGTCGCTGGTGATACTGCTCCCAGGATGCGACGCGCTGGGAAGCCCCAGCCCCAGCCCGACTCCGTCGTCTACGGCGACGCCCGTACCTACCGCTGCGCCAACCGCCACCCCACAGCCCACGACGCCAGCCCCCACCGTTGCTCCCACGCCCACGCCCGAGCCAACGCCGACAGCAACCCTACCCCCGATGTCGGCCCTGCCCTGCCAGTTCCACGGCACAGTGGAGATCGGCGGCGCGCCGGTGTCCGATGGAACAGTGGTCACCGCCATCGTGGCGGGTGATGAATACACTACGGAGACGCCGTCCGCCTACGGCGACTCCACGTTCTGCATCAGGATCTCGTCTGCAGGCGTGGTGTACACGCCCGGCACAGTCGTGACCTTCAAGATCGGAGGCCAGGCCGCCTCGCAGACATCCACATGGGACCAGGGCGGCAATATCGAAGTCGATATCAGCGCGGGATAGGACAGCCGAACCACCTGCTACGGACGGTCAAGGAGGCAGGCGCAATGCCTGCCTCCTTCTTCTTTCCCCCTGCCACCCTCGATGCCACCAGAGGGTACCGGAGTACGATAGTACTACCTCGCGTGGTACTTCGACGGGATTGTCTTAACTTAACCCACCACCCAGAATGGGGGGTGGAGGATAGGTTAAGACTGGAGAATATCAGATGGTCTTGACCGGGGGAAGAGGATGTACGGCATACTGATGATAGTCTCCTTCGCCATCTCTTACATCGCCCTCATGGTGGTCATGGGGCTGACGGCTGACTACCTGCGCCAGAGGGGGCAGGAGAGGCGCAGCGCCGCGACGACAGAAGTCCAGCAGCCGATACAGCCAATCTGTCTGGAGTCAGACGCCCCCGGCGCCACGGAATTGGAATGGGACAGCACAGACCGACAACCAGAACATGCAGCCGTTGCCTGAGGAAGGCCGTCTGCATGCTATATTACGGCGAGCTCGACTATCGATTCGCTTGCCAGCCCTCCGTTGATCTCATCGAGCTGCTCGACATTCTCGACAGGGACCTCGCCCCCAAATGTGACTTCTACCTCGAAGAAGCGCAGTATGTAGCCCAGCAGGCCGCGCGGTAAGGCCCCGATTCTGTCACGAGATCAGCTGACCAACGGATGACCGCAGTCCCCCTAGTTTACCGACTACCTACTGACAGGCTCCCAGAACGTTCTAAGCGCCTTGACTTCGACGAAGTCCTCATGCTACCATTGCACCTCGATCGACCAGCGTAAGCCTGCATCATCATCGATCTATGTCACGACAAAGAGTAACATGATCATCTCGGCTAGCAGAAGGACCGACATCCCGGCTTTCTTCTCCGAGTGGTTTATCAACCGGATACGAGCCGGCTGGTGCCTCGTCCCCAATCCCATGAATTACGGCCAGCAGTCTTATGTGTCTCTCAGGCCGGACGACGTTGATGCCATCGTGTTCTGGTCGAAGAACCCGGCACCTTTGCTCAGGCACCTCGACGAATTGGACTCGCGCGGATACCACTACTACTTTCAGTTCTCGCTCAATGACTATCCGAAGGCGTTGGAGCCCAACGTGCCCAACCTCGACAGGCGAATAGAGGTCTTCCGCTCACTTGGTGACCGACTGGGGCCCAGGCGAGTGGTATGGCGCTACGACCCTATAGTGATCTCCAATCAGACGCCGCCGGACTTCCACAGGGCCGTATTCGAAGCCGTCGCATCGCGCCTCAGTGGATATACCAAGCGTGTGATGGTCAGTCTTGTGGACTACTACCGGAAGACGGAGCGGAGGCTGTCCGGGTTAGAGAAAGAGGGGCTCGCATTCGAGCGGGGAGCTGCCGACTCGCCCTATGTGTGGAAGCTATTGAATGATCTGGCGGCAATAGCAAAGGCCAACGGCATGGACATATTCACTTGTGCCGAAGAGCACGACTTCACTGAAGCGAGGATTCCACCGGGACGCTGCGTCGATGGTGACCTGTTGCGTGAACTCTGGCACCTGGAGGGCCACAACGTAAAGGACCCCTCGCAGCGCCCCGCCTGCCTTTGCGTCGTCAGCAAGGACATCGGTATGAACGACACGTGTCTCCACGGCTGCGCCTATTGCTACTCCACGCGCAGCCCCGCACTAGCTTCACGCCGCCACTCTGAGCACGATCCGGAATCGCCTGTTCTGTGGGGCAAGCCCCGCACGCTTTCCGAAGATGAATGCGCGCGCCATAGCCAGGCCAGGTTACTGTGAAGAGCGATCCATTCCATGGCCGTTGCCTGAGGCCCAGTACGTAGCCCAGCGAGTCAGGGCGGTAGTTTCACTTAAACGCGCCCCCACGAGAGTTGACGTCACTTTCTGGCACCTCTATACTCAAATGCAAGACAAAGAGGTCAGTATGCGACTACGCAACTATACCGTCCACGTCGCTCTGTCAGTGTATGTAGTGGAGGTATAGGACAAGCGCCTACTTCCGTGGAGTAGGGGCAACCCGGCTCCCCGCACACGTACAATCTGACTGGTAGTCTGTCCATTTCGCCCCAATAGAAAAGGCGACCAGCCAAACTAGGGCTGATCGCCTTTTTGTGTTTCTAGGCTGTGCTGCCGCGGCAACTCGCCGCCAAGCTATCCTGCGCTCACTTTGCTAAACGTAAGCACAGTTGTCAAATAGCGGCGACCCACCATGTATTCTGCCCCTTCCGTGCCCACGTACAACCTGATGGCCGAGGAGTCCTGACGAGGAATTCCGTCCAATCGGACTGCTGTAAAGAGCGAAAACGGTACTTCTGGGGGACTTGACAAACCGACACCCGAGTGTTTTGATGGTATTGACAGTATGATACTATATATAGTATCATACCTCCCGTGTCCAGTTTCATAAAACTGATTCAGAAACTAGTGTATGAGCCCAACAACGTCGATATCAATGATGTCAGGAGGCTCCTTGAGTACTTCGGGTACACTGAGAAGAAGAAGCCGGGAAGTGAACGGGTCTTCCATAAGAAGGGGAGTAATCCAATCATCGTACCTACAGTAAAGGGAAGGCATGTGAAGGCCTTCTACGTTAAGAGGATTGTTAAGATTTTGGAACTGGAGGCTTATCTTGAAGGAAACGAAAGAGCCTAGAGGGCTAGACCACTATCTGCAACTCGACTATCCGATCACAGTCTACAGGGCCGAAGAAGGCGGTTACGTGGTTGAGATCGAGGATCTTCCCGGGTGCATCACCGAAGGAGAGGATTTGGAAGAGGCCGTCCACAGGATAGAGGTCGCCCGCGCGGCCTGGATTGAGACTGCGTATGAGGATGGCATCGATATACCGCCACCCCGAACTGACGAGCAGTATAGCGGCAGATTCCTTGTGAGAATGCCACGGTACTTACATCGGCGCTTGGCGGAACAGGCAACAAGAGAAGGTGTAAGTCTGAACCAATACGTAGAGAGTATACTATCGCACGGTGCAGCCACCAAGGGCGTCGTGGATGAGATCACGGCTGTCCTTGCGGAGAAGATGCGCGGAGCCAGCCCAGCTATCCGCAGTCGCCCGACGCATGCCTCGGGGCAGGCGACGTACTCGCTGGGTGACGAGTACGCGGGCCCTCGACATAGACTCCAGGAAAAGGAACGGGCGTTGGCAGCATGAGTACACAGAAGCAGGCGAAGCGAAGACAGGAGTCGAGCGTCAGGAAGTACAATGACTTCCTGCGTCAACTGGAAATAGAGAGCATCCGCATTGTGTCGGCCCGTGTTGAAGCCCTCGACTACTCATACTCCCCGTCCTCTGCGGAAGTCAAATGGCGAACGGCGTCATGGTATAAGGAAGACGAAGGGGGCTTCTCGGTCTTCCACCGCTACAACGCGACCATACGCGACATGGAGACCGAAACCGACAAGGCCAAGATATCGGTCACTTTCTGTGTAGTGTACTCGTCGAGGATATCGATCACTGATGACCTGTTCAGTGTCTTTAGGAAGCTGAATCTGCCTTTGAACACATGGCCGTATTTCCGTGAGTACCTGCACAGTGCTACCAGCCGCCTTGGCTGGGCACCCTTCGTTGCGCCACTCTACAGCGATTAGGCAAGGGTAGGCTGTAGTCATCACGCATCTACACTTACACCTCTGTGCGACAAGGCTCACGAGGCTAAGAACGAGCCCCTGTACTGCGATTCTGAGCCCTTCTCCGCTCTGGATGGCCCAAAAAGAGAAGTCGGCGCAGACATACCTTGCCTAGAATTCCTACACTGTGGTAGACTGCGATCATGAAGAACAGGGGTCTCTCTACACTCCGGTGGTCACTGGTCGGGGTGGGCGGACTTGAACCGCCGACCTCATGGTCCCAAACCATGCGCGCTAGCCTCTGCGCTACACCCCGACTCCCGAGGTCATCTGAAGAAGAATGGTACCCCTGGCGGGACTCGAACCCACGCTCCTGGCTCCGGAGGCCAGCGCTCTATCCTCTGAGCTACAGGGGCATCGCCTGTATCATACAGTCAGGTCCTCTACGTTTCAAGTAACCGGTATCTGTCGTCAAGCGCGGCGACCTTGCCCTCGTCCACCAGCTTGGAGAGGTGCGCGAGTATCTGCATCTCGGCCATGAAGAGCAGGCCGGGGTCCAGCTCCGGGTATATCTCGTCGACTATCTCCCGCACCGTCCGGCTGCCCGACCGCAGGCATTCGACAACCTGCTCCTCCCGCTCCTCTCTGTGCGCAATCAGCTCGTTGATCTTGCGCTTCGGCTCCCGCACCACGGGCCCGTGACCGGGGCAGATCAGGTCGATATCAAGGCCCAGCAGCTTCCTCAGCGAGCCGATGTAGTGCCCCATATCCCCGTCCGGCACCTCAATCACCGTGGTGCCGATCCCCAGCACGTGGTCGCCCGTGAACAGCACCCGCCTCTCCTTCACGTAGACGCATATATTGCCCTTGGTGTGCCCCGGCGTATAGATCATCCGAAGCGTCAGCCCGCCGAGGTCGATCACCTCGCCGTTTTCGACCAGGTGGTCGGCCTCCAGGTCGTACATCCGGGCCCGCTCCACCGCCTGCGCGTGAAACACGACCTCGGCCCCTGTCGCCTCCCTGATATCACGGCAGCCGCCGATGTGGTCGGGGTGGGGATGAGTGATCACTATGTACCTGAGGTCGGCCGAGTCCAGGCCGTCGACATACTCTATGCTGGTCCTGGCCAGGCCGCCGTCGGCGTAGCCCGAGTCAATCAGCGCCGCCCTCTCACCGGAGACGAGGTACACGTTAGGGGCAAACAGGCCCATGATAGTGTACTCCGGCGACGTTATCGCGTGCACGCCCGGCGCTATCTCCACACAGCACCCCCAACCACAATCATGCCATCAGTGCAGGCAAAGGGCAAGCTGGACCTGCACAGCCAAAGCAACCGGCACAACAAGAACGGGCTCTGCGTTGGCAGAGCCCGTTTCCAGCATCTCGGCTGTTCGTCTCGACTCAGGAGAACACGCCCTCCTTCTTCAGCCGGCGCAACTCCTTCGTGATTCCCTGGTCGTCGATGAAATGGGTGGTGTACTGCCCGCCACGGAACTCGTCGTTGTCCAGGGCCACCATGTGGAAGGGCAAGTTGTTCTTGATGCCCGATATGTGGTATTCCTTCACAGCCCTCAGCATGGTGGCAATGGCCTCGTCGCGGGTCCTGCCCCAGCTCAGGAGCTTGGCGATCATCGAATCATAGTGGAACGGGATCGCGTAGCCAGCGTAGACGCCACCGTCCACCCTGACCCCGAACCCTCCGGGCGGGTCGTAGGCCTCTATCTTGCCCGGCGCCGGAAGGAAGTTCATAAACGGGTCCTCGGCGTTGATCCTGCACTCCAGGCTCCAGCCGTTGAGTTTGATGTCCTCCTGCCCGTAGCCCAGGTCCTCGCCGGCGGCTATCCGTATCTGCTCCTTCACCAGGTTGATGCCCGTCAGAAGCTCGGTCAGCGGGTGCTCCACCTGAAGCCTGGTATTGCACTCGTTGAAGTAGTACTCTTTCCGGTCCATGTCGTAGATGAACTCGACGGTCAACGCATTCACGTAGTTCAGCAGCTTGGCTATCTGCACCGCCGTGCCGCCCATCCGCTCCCTCAGGTCGGGGGTCATGATGGGAGAAGGGGCCTCCTCGATCAGCTTCTGATACCTGCGCTGCACCGAGCACTCTCTATCACTTATGTAAAGCGTATTGCCCTTCTTGTCCGCCAGAATCTGTATCTCGATGTGCTTGGCCCTCTCGACGTACCTCTCCAGATAGAAGGCGGGCACACCGAACGCCTCGCTGCCAAGTGACGTGGCGTATTTCATCGCCGCCTCGAGCTCTTCCTTGCTCTTGGCGACCTTGATACCGATTCCACCGCCCGCGCCGCTCGGCTTGACTATGACCGGGTAGCCGATCCCGTCCGCGATCTCGAACGCCTTGGCCATGCCAGCCTCGTCTTCAATCGCACCGTCGGAACCGGGCGCTACGGGAATCCCGTTAACTTTGAGGAAATCGCGGGCCTTGTGCTTCGGCTTCGCAGCGTTCATCGACTTGCTCGGCGGGCCGATGAACTCGATACCGCTCGACTCGCATTGCTCAACGAACGTGGGGTTCTCCGCCAGGAAGCCGTAGCCGGGGTAAATCGCCTCCGCCCCCGACTGCTTCGCGGCGTCGAGTATCTTCTCCATGTTCAGATAGCTGTTCGCTGGCTCCGGGTCACCCAGCGGGAATGCCTCATCGGCATGCTTGACAAAAAGCGCCTCCGCGTCCGCATCGGAGTACACCGCCACCGACCCAATCCCCATCTCACGGCACTCGCGGACAGCACGCAGGGCTATCTCGCCCCGATTGGCGATCAGGATCTTCTTGAACATCCGTACCTACCTCTCTTCCAGAGTGCCTAGTCTTCCTCTATCACAAAGAGGACATCCCCGGTCTCGACCGTCTGCCCCTCCGACACCTTCACCTCCACGACCTTGCCGTCTACCGGAGACAGAATCGGGTTCTGCATCTTCATCGATTGCAGGCTGCACAGCTCCCCATCCTCCTCGACCGTGTCCCCCGCGCTGACGCTCACGCTCACGATCTTGCCAGGGATCGGAGACTCTATGACTTCTTGGCCCATCTTCGTTCGCTCTCCCTTTCTCAGTGTCCTTTGTGAAATACGCCCCATTCGTCAGGCAAGACCACCCGCCAAGCACACGAAAAGCCCCGCGTACCTAACCTGAAACGAACAAAGCGCCACCTCAGTTTAGCCCCCACTCGTTTCGAATGTCAACACGCACACGAACAACGGGGGAAACACCCTATTGACACGCCATCGAGTGCTTGATAGACTTTCCTACTCGGGTGTCTGACACGAATGCGCTATCCAGACGCCCTGCCCAATCCGGTACCACTCTTTTCTTCGCTCTGCACCTCCAAGGCGCAGACCCGGCTCCGCGACAGGTTCGGGGAGTCTCCTCCTCAACTAACACGCGGCGAAGCTGGTTCCCTCCCGAGACTGCCAAGACCAGCAAGTCCCTTCACCAACCGGTCGCTGGCATCTTCAAGTGACTACCGGCCGCGATGAAGCAATCGTCGGAGGTGAAGCGATGGCGAAGAAGCTCGTCCTGGTTAGCCCCGTCGAAGACGTCAAGTGGACCGTCTACTCCCTCCCTGTCATCAAGTGGGCGCCAGCCAGCCTGGGCCGTCTCGCTGCGTTGACGTCACCCGAGGGGAGGGAATGATGAGCAAGAGACTTCTGCTGGTTAACCCCGTTGAGGATCGCAATCTGAATTTGTCGGCCTTGGCAAGTGTTCCACAGATAGGCTTGGCCTATGTGGCTGCTCTGACACCATCCGATTGGGATGTCGAGATCGTCGACGAGAACATCGAGTGTCTTGATTTCGATGATGCAGATCTGGTAGGCATAACGGCCTACACGTGCAATGTCCCCAGAGCCTATCAAGTATCTCAGCTATTCAGACGAAAGGGGATCAAGACCGTCATGGGCGGGGTACATGCCTCGATGATGCCCGATGAGGCCGCGGAATTCGTCGATTCCGTAGTGATCGGTGAGGCAGAGTCGATATGGCAAGACGTGCTGAACGACTTCGAGAACGGCCGACTGAGAAACCGCTATGTGGGCAGACGTACCTCTCTGGAAGGGCTGGTCAAACCTCGAAGGAACCTCTTTTCCAAGAAATATACGTTTGGCGCTCTGGTGCAGTCAGCAAGGGGCTGCCCCAACAATTGCGAGTTCTGTTCAGTCACGTCGTTCAACGGCGGAGCCTACAGACAGAGGCCTATAGAAGAAGTACTGGAAGAGATTGAGGAACTGGACAGCAAGAACATATTCTTCGCTGACGACAACATCCTGGGCCACGGTAGACAAGCGGAGGAGAGGGCAATCCGGCTGTTCCGCGGAATGATAGAGCGCAGCTTCAACAAGCGATGGATGTGTCAAGCAGGCATCGACTTCGCGACCAACCCGGATGTCTTGAAGAACGCCCACAAGGCCGGCTGTTTCGGCGTGCTCATTGGCTTCGAATCCATCGAGGAAGGTTCCTTGCAAGCGATGAACAAGCACAGGAATCTTAGGATGGGCGTCCGGAAATACAAAGAAGTAATAGAAAGAATACACGGTCATGGCATCGGCGTACATGGAGCATTCATCTTCGGCAGCGATGCAGATACGAGGGACGTGTTCCCCAGGACGACGGAATTCATCTTGAATGCAAAGGTCGACGGAACACAATTGACGGCCCTGACGCCGCTTCCGGGGACAAGGCTATTCAGCAGGCTGGCACAGGAAGGACGGTTGCTGCGCACCAACTACCCCGACGACTGGAAGTACTACGACTTCCTTGAGGTCACCTACAGGCCCAGACACATGACCCCGGACGAACTGAAGGAAGGCATTACCCAGATGTACAAAGACACCACATCCAGGCTGGCATGTACTATAAGGGCTCTCAATTCAGCCGTCCAGACCAGAGACCCGCTCAAGGGCATTATCACTTATCTTGGCAACCGCAAGGCAGGTGAACTCTGGATGAAGAAATGCCAATACGCGAGCAACCCGCTGCCTTCCAGCGTTGGGGGATTGCAGCCCTCCGTCCCTGTCGCGAATGCCCGGCACAGCGAATTGGATGAAGACCTCGTGACAACAGGCTAGGGGCTAGCCGATGCGGTGGAAGTCAGGCCGCGAGAACCTCTTCACAAGGTCCAGGCCGATCTCCTCCAGAATCTCGGCCAGCCTCTCGTCCGTGACGTCCTTGACAGGCAGGAAGTACCCGAGGAAGCACGGCGCCCTCAGTGTATTGGACTGCGCCCAGTAGTAGTAGCCAGCCTCGTTTGCCGACTCCCTCCCCAGCTCGTAGTAGTGGTCCAGCTTGGTGCCCTTGACCCTGAAATCGGAGACCGCTGGTTCCCCCCTCGGGCCGAGATACTGGAGCCAAAGTCCCCGCAGTATGCGCGGCTTGCTCAACTCGTATACCCAGGGCCAGGTCCCGA
>CAZGDV010000002.1:0-74008 GCA_964524995.1 uncultured Dehalococcoidia bacterium
TTCTTTCTGAGGCAACTATACCACCTTCGGTAACATTTATTATCAGTCAATTCGCGAACTTGACATCACCCTTCGCTAGGTTTAGGATTGCCACACTATCCCGTGCCGGTATTCCTTCATCGGCAACGTGGGAGGGCTATGATATGAGCTGGAAAGACAAGATGATGCTGAAGATGATGAGCAACCCCACTATACTCAAGATCTTCAGCAACCCCATCGTGGTAAAGATTATTACCTGGGAGATGAAGGTTTTTATGGCCATCGCCTCCCCGTTCAAGGGCAAGAAAACGGAAGAGGCCTAGACGCCCACTCCAACCAAGATAACACCTGAACCGGCCATATCGCGCTGTCTCATCCTCCAGTCTTTGCGCCGTCGTTGTCCGCCGTTCCTGCATTCGTCCCATCGGGTGAGCGTGTCTCTTGCACCATCTCCCCTGGACAAGAAAGAACGCGAAGTGGCCGCCCTGCAGAGCAGGGCGGCCACTTGTGAAACTAGCATCCAAAGTTGAACACTCATAGCACCTTCAAGTGCTAATCGGTGTTATCCTCCATCCTGAGCATGAAGCACGGTGTGGTGGCTGCCGTCTCCACCATGTCGGTGTCATCGTCGACCACTACCTTCAGCTTGCGGCCCGATGGCAGTACATACGTGTACTTTCTCACGACCGACGCAGGAGACCCAGCTTCGCCGTTCCTTCTCATCTCACTCTCGACGTATCCCTCACACGTGAATCTCATCTCCCCGGCTCCTCCTCTGGGTATATTCTGGCGATAATGGGGGAGTGGGACAATCGTACATGTGTACTTTTCACTTCGTACTTTGGTTCGACCCGGCCCGGCCGGTCAGACCTCCCTTTAGGTACCATTAGCCCTAATCCGGGGGGCATCAGACCCGGCCGCAGGCACCTGCGGCCGCCATTGACACGGCATATCCCACAATGTATCTTTGTACTGAAATGAGGCGAAGCATCCGCTGCCCGACCTGTGGCCGATTAACGCCGGACGCCAGCTTCTGCGAGTTCTGCGGAAGGGCATTGTACTCGTGCAAGGCCTGCAAGGCCATGATCCCCAAGGATGCCATGTTCTGCCCGGAGTGCGGTGCCGCCGTCACGTATCAAGGCAGAGAGCTCCTGCCCAAGGAGCAAGTCTCATGGGCATGGTGGCTCCTGCCGCTGTTCCCAGGTGCCAACCTGATAGGTGGTATCATTGCTTGGGCATATAACAGGAACCGCGACCCAGCCAAAGCCGCCAGTATGCTTTGGCTGGGCATCTCTCTATTCGTCATCCTCGTTATCTCCGCAACGGTGTTTGAGGCCCTGAGCTAGACATCAGTATCTCGGCCTCCTCTCGCAACGCCGTTGAGCAAGCAGTGGAAGCCATGCCCGAGTATGAATACAACTGGCTCGACTGCGCCAACTGTGACGAGACATACGCCTTCGAGACCATCATCGGCAACGGCGCTGCTACGTACGAACACGTGCGCTGTCCCGTCTGCGGCTCCGACCTCGGTGAGATACGAGCCGATCTGGGTTACAGCTACCTGGGCGAGATAGGCAGCCAGTTCAGCTGCACAGCGCATCCGGACGGGGACTCACCGGCAACATAGCCCGTCCGACCGGTCTCCATTGCTGCCTGCTGGACGTCCAGACAGCCAGATGTCCTGATACCTGGGTGTCTTGACAGCGAGCATGCAGGACTCTATAGTGTGCGCGGGTGCTCCAATGGCTACGCTGGCGATCTCCAACCAGAAGGGCGGCTCGGCCAAGACAACCACCACCATAAACGTCGGTGCCGGGCTGGCGCAGCTGGGGAAGAGAGTGCTCCTGGTGGACACAGACCCCCAGGGCCATCTGGCCGAGGGGTTCGGGCTGTCGTCGGGCGCGCTGGACAAGGAGCTCTCCCTCGTCCTCGATGGCAAGCTCAGCCTCGCCGAGATCATAGTCAATCTGCGGCCCAATCTCGACCTCGCCCCGAGCAACATCCGCCTGTCCTACCTCGAAGCGCTTCTGTTCACCAGGCATCGACGTGAAGACAAGCTGAAGAAGGCCATCGAACCCGCAAGGCAGGGCTACGACCTGATCCTGATCGACTGTCCACCGAGTCTGGGGCTCCTGACGGTGAACGCCCTGTCTGCAGCGGACCAGGTCCTCATACCAATGGTTTGCGAGTTCTACGCCATGCTCGGAGTGAGCTTGCTCCTCGACGTCATCGAGGATATGAGGGCTGAGCTCAACCCTTCACTCAAGATACTCGGCATACTACCCACGCGCCTGAACCGCACTATACATGCCCGCGAGGTCCTCGAACGTACGAAGGCAGAGCTGCAGGGACGTGTCAGGGTATTCGAACCGGCGGTGAACGAGAGCGTGAGGTTCAAGGAGGCGGCAGCGGCAGGACAGACCATATTCGAGTACGCCCCCGGCATCGAGGGCGCGGAGGCATATCGACATCTGGCCAAGGAGATAGCAGATGAGCTCTAAGGAGAGGACTCTCGGGACCAGAGCTACGATTTTCCGCAGAACTGACCAGGGAATACCGGAGCTTGATCAAGAACCTACAGACGCAGGTGATGTGTCAATCACGCCGGTGAAACGGCCCCGGATAAAAGCGACTTTCTACCTCAATCCCGAGGACATACTGGCGATCGACTTCATACAGAGTGAGGAGTTCCGGGAGAAGGGCAAGAAGCCGGAGCGCTCCGAGATAGTGAGTTGGGCCATCCAGGCGTATAAGGAGCAGCGCGGCCTCTGAAAGCGTGTCGCCGCAACCGGAATCGAAGGCGGCACAGCCTGGCCGCCCGACCGGCGGGCGGCGCCAGACCTGTTTCCCCGCTCTACCCCGAGCGAGCGGGGCTGTGTTCCAACATCGAATGAAGAGCTAAGCACCATGACCATCACCAATGGTGTCCAGTTTATCCAGGGTGGCACTGTAACCACGCCTGCGGGATACCGCGCGGGGGCCACACGCATCGGCCTCAAGACGATAGGGGAGGATGCACTCGATCTCGGAATCCTGTGCTCGGACGTGCAATGCACCGCCGCCGGCGTGTTCACCACAAACCGGATCAAGGCCGCTCCAGTCGTGCTATGCCAACGCCGCCTCGAAAACGCCCGGGCGCAGGCGCTGGTGGTGAACAGCGGTTGCGCCAACGCCTGTACCGGCCCCCAGGGCGCATCCGACGCCGAAGAAATGGCTTCCGGGACAGCCGAGAAGCTCGGCCTGCCGGTCGAAGATGTGCTGGTAGCCAGCACAGGGGTTATCGGCGACCCGCTCCCCATGGATCGCGTACGGGCAGGCATCCGGTCGGTGCTGCTGTCGGAGGACGGCGGTCACAGCCTGGCAAGGGCGATCATGACCACGGATACAAAGCCAAAGGAGGCAGCCCTCAGGTACAGCGCCGTGCAAGACGGTCCCGAGTTCACAATTGCAGGCATCGCCAAGGGCTCCGGCATGATACACCCCAACCTGGCAACCATGCTGTGTTTCCTCACGACGGACGCAGCCGTCGCGCCTGCCTTTCTCAGGACCGCTCTGAAGCGCGCCGCGGACGCTTCCTTCAACATGGTCACGGTGGACGGTGACACCAGCCCCAATGACTCCGTCATCATCCTCGCTAACGGCCTGACTGGGAATCAACTTATCGATGCCGACAACACCCAGGCAGAGGCGTTCCAAACAGCCCTGACGGAGGTCTGCATTCACCTGGCCAAGTCGATCGCCAGGGACGGCGAGGGCGCGACCAAGCTGATAGAG
Source organism: uncultured Dehalococcoidia bacterium (assembly GCA_964524995.1). Classification (GTDB taxonomy): domain Bacteria; phylum Chloroflexota; class Dehalococcoidia; order SZUA-161; family SZUA-161; genus CAZGDV01. Next base: position 3,754 of record CAZGDV010000002.1, read on the forward strand.
GTCATCGTGGAGGGAGCCGCGACAGTCGAGGATGCCCGCCTCGCCTCCCGCACGATTGCGGGCTCGTCGCTGGTCAAGACGGCGATCCACGGCTCGGACCCCAACTGGGGCCGAATCGTGGCGGCGCTGGGGAGGAGCAGCATACCATTCGACGACAGTGCTCTCGATCTACACGTATGTGATACCTGTCTGCTCCGCTCCGGTTGTGCCCAGCGTTTCGACGAGCGAGAAGTGGCCCGGCTACTCGACAAGCCTGAGGTGCTGATTCGCGTCAGCATCAAGTCGGGCGGGGCCTCGGCGACGGCCTGGGGCTGCGACATGTCGCCCGAGTACGTGCGGCTGAACAGCGAGTATACGACCTAGGGCTCAGCGCCACCCTTTCGCCGTGGGCACAGCCGCCACCCCATCAGGTAGTCAGGCCACCATGCCCCGGAAGCATCGCTTGGTTTGAAACCCTCCTGGCTTCTGTTATAGTAGCTGTTGTGCTATCATAGCGCTTCCGAGTGCCCTGCCAGCTACGCGGGCTTTCGGCCGACAATGTTCATCACGCACGGCGAGGCGAGGCTGTTGGCAGCAACAGGAGCCGGTCCAATTGACGAATCCCGGTGAAATACTCGTGATCAAGATTGGAGGCTCAACACTGGGCAGCCACGATACTACCTTGAGGGACGTCGTGAGCTTGCACAGTAGAGGGCTTCGCCCGGTCGTGGTGCACGGCGGCGGGAATAAGGTGACCGAGTGGCTCGGGCGGCTAGGGATTGAGACCGAGTTCGTTCGCGGGAGGCGCGTGACCGACACAGAGACACTACAGGTAGTCATTGCCGTGCTCGCCGGCCTCGTCAACAAGGAGCTCGTCTCCAGTATCATCGCGCACGGCGGCAACGCCGTAGGCCTGAGCGGGGCCGACGGCGGCCTCATGCGAGCGGAGATACGTGAGCCGGACTTGGGGTACGTTGGCGAGATCACTCAGGTAGACCCCGCGCCGGTCAATGCGCTTCTGGACGCCGGGTACATACCGGTGATCGCCACGAGCGCTCTCGGGCCATCGTCCGCTGACGGCAACGACACTCAACTGCTGAACGTCAACGGTGACACAAGCGCTTGTGAGATCGCCGTCGCGCTGAAGGCGAGCAGGCTGATATTCCTCACCGACGTCCCGGGCGTCAAGGACGGCCAAGGGGCAGTGTTGTCAACGCTGACCCGGAGTCAGGCGCAAACCCTGATGGATTCCGGGGTGATCTCGGGAGGCATGATACCCAAGGTCGCGGCATGTCTCCATGCCCTCCCGTCGGTCCCCACAACCCAGATCATAGACGGGAGACCCACCGGCGCGCTGGTCGAGGCCGCAGATAGTGTGCATACGGGCACCACAATCGTAGGGGGGCGGGAATGAACTGGAACCCGGACGATGGAGGCACCAGGGGAACACCCAGATGGCCGGACATGTCCCAAGTGCAGTTGAACATACCGCCGGGCGTGAGCAAGTGGGCGAAGTGGCTGTCCATACCGGCCGTCCTGATCATCCTGTTCATAATCTTCAACATACTCAAGACGATCTGGACCGAATGGCTCTGGTTCTCCAACCTCGGGTTCAGCAGTGTGTACGGCACGGTGATCGGTACCAAAGTCACTATCTTCTTCGTTGCCGCTATCATCTTCTGCGCGTTCTTCATCGGGAACATGTACCTGGCCCACAGGCTGGGGCCCAAGGCGAACATACCCATTGTCCCTGCCGACACGCAGGACAGGCTGCGCAAGTTCACGATCGCGGGCCTTATCGTTGTCGCGGTCCTTCTCGGCCTCATCTTCGGTTCCTCCGCTCAGGGCAGTTGGGAGACGGTCCTCAGGTTCCAGAACGGGCAGGTTTTTGACATCTCCGACCCCATCTTCCACAAGGACGTGAGCTTCTATATGTTTTCGATGCCATTCCAGAGGTTCGCCCAGGGATGGCTCCTCGGCGCGTTCTTCGTAACATTGATCGCCTCTCTCGGCTACTACTTCGTCAGCTACAACATACGCCGGTTGAGCTTCAGTCTGTCGCTCGGTGTGAAGGCACATCTCTCCGCCCTGGTTGCAGCCATTCTGGGGATGTATGCCTGGGGCTACTTCCTGGACATATATTCGCTCGTGTACTCGGAGCGAGGCGCGGTGTTCGGCGCGGGCTATACCGACGTCCACGCACAGCTGATCGCATACCGCATTCTCATAGCGGTGACCATCGTCACCGCTATCGTTGTCCTGGCCAACATATTCCGGCGTGGTCTCAAGCTGCCCGCGTACTCGATCGGGCTACTGATTGTAGCCATAATCGTGGTCAGCGTAATCTACCCGGCCATAGTGCAGAACTGGGTGGTCAAGCCGGCCGAGCTGACCAAGGAGACCTCGTACATCGAGTACAACATCGAGTTCACGACTCAGGCCTTCGCCCTGGACAGGATCGAGGAGCAGCCGTTCACAGCCGAAGAGGTGCTGACATTCGCAGACATCGACAGCAATCCGGCGACCGTCCAGAACATACGCCTGTGGGACAACCGGCCCCTCAAGTCGACGTACTACCAGAAGCAGGCCCTTCGACAGTACTACGATTTCTATGACATCGACATAGACCGCTACGAGGTCGACGGGGAGTACCGGCAGGTGATGCTGGGCATTCGCGAGCTGTACCAGGAGAACCTGGATGAGGACGCCAAGACTTGGATCAACCAGCGCCTGGTCTATACCCACGGATACGGCCTTGCCCTTAGCCCCGTAACAGAGGTGAGCGAGGAGGGTGGACCGATACTCCAGGTCAAGGATATCCCTCCCATGAGTGATTTCGACAGGTTCCAGATATCCAGGCCCGAGATCTACTACGGCGAGAAGACGGACGACTACGTCGTCGTGGCCACGAAGGTGGACGAGTTCGACTACCCCATGGGCGACCAGAACATATACACCAGGTACGGCGGCGAGGGTGGTGTGCATCTCAGCTCGTTCTTCCGCAAGGTCGCGTACGCCTGGCAGCTGGGCGACTTCAACATCCTGATCAGTGGAGAGCTGGACTCGGACAGCAGGGTGCTCTACTACCGGAACATCCAGGAGCGTGTGAACCGTGTCGCGCCGTTCCTGCTTCTCGACTCCGACCCCTACCCTGTGATCACTGAGGACGGCAAGATTGTCTGGATTCAGGACGCCTACACCTGGAGCACCAGGTACCCGTACTCCGAGCCTTCGCCCGACGGTGTCAACTACATCCGCAACAGCGTCAAGGCGGTCGTGGATGCCTACAATGGCACCGTCACGCTGTACGTGGTTGAACCCGACGACCCCGTCCTGCAGACATACGCGTCCATATTCCCCGATATGTTCACGTCCGGCGACGAGATGCCCTCGGACATAAGGGCAAACCTTCGCTACCCTCTGGACCTGTTCACGCGGCAGGCGCAGGTCTACGAGAGATACCACATGAAAGACGTCAAGGTCTTCTACGGCAAGGAAGACCTCTGGGAGACGCCGCAGGAGATATACCGGGGCACACCACAGCCCATGGAGCCTTACTACATCATCATGAGGCTCCCGGAGGAGCAGCAAGAGGAGTTCATGCTGATCCGGCCCTTCACGCCGGAGAACAAGAAAAACACTGTAGCCTGGCTTGCGGCCCGCTCCGACGGGGACAACTATGGCACGCTGCTGGCCTACTACCTGCCCAAGGACAAGCTGATATACGGTCCCATGCAGGTGGAGAACCGCATCGAGCAGGATACGGCCATAACGGAGCAGTTCGCGCTGTGGGGCAGGGGCGGGTCGACAGTGATTCGCGGCAACCTCCTGGTGATTCCCATCGAGGACTCGTTTCTCTATGTGGAGCCTGTGTTCTTGCAGGGGGCGGCCGGCGGCGTCCCCGAGCTGAAGAGGGTGATAGTCGCCACCGGGGATTCGATCGCCATGGAGCAGACGCTGGATGAGGCCCTTGCGGCCGTCTTCGGCGAAGCGCCACCCGGGCCAACGCCCACTCCGGGTCCTTCGCCGGGGCCCACGCCGACTCCACCACCGTCGGGCGAGCTTCCGGCGGACGTGCAGGCAGTCCTGCAGGATATCCAGCAGCGCCTAGACAATATGAAGCAATATGCCGAGGCGGGCGATTGGGAGAGCTGGGGTGCAGAGTACGAAGCCTTGCAGTCGCTGCAGGAGGAGATTGACAGAATCCTGCAACCGAACGCAGAATAGCATGGGAAGGACGAAATGAGCGACTGGCAGGGAATGGAGCAGCAGTACTACATGCGGACGTTCAACCGCATGCCCGTCACCATCGTGCGCGGCCAGGGCGCTCGTGTCTGGGACGAGAACGGCAGGGAGTACCTCGACTTCACATCCGGCTGGGCCGTGAACTGCCTGGGGCATTGCCATCCGGCGGTCGTTACCGCCGTGATAGAGCAGGTCAAGACGCTGATTCAGACCAGCAACCAGTTTTACACGATCCCGCAGCTACAGCTCGCCGAACTCCTGGTGGAGAATAGCTGCCTCGACAGGGTGTTCTTCTGCAACAGCGGCGTGGAGGCGACGGAGGGCGCTGTCAAGCTGGCGCGCAGGTACGGAAAGCTGCACCTGGGTGGGGCCTACAACGTCATAACCGCCTTCAACTCCTTCCACGGCAGGACCCTGGCGATGACCGCCGCAACAGGCCAGAAGAAGTTCCAGGAGCCCTACACGCCGACGCCGGACGGTTTCGTCAACGTCGAATACAACAGCATCGACGCTATCAAGACGGCAACGAACCCGCAAACATGCGCGGTCATGCTGGAGCCGATCCAGGGCGAGGGCGGCGTCAACATCCCCGACGACGATTACCTGAAGAAGGTGCGGGCCTGGTGCGACGAGAAGGGGATACTCCTGATTCTGGACGAGGTACAGACCGGTATCGGACGCATCGGGTCGCTTTTCGGATACCAGCACTACGACGTCGAGCCCGACATCATGACGTTGGGCAAGGGGCTGGCGGGCGGGGTCGCTATAGGCGCTTTCCTGGCCAAGGAGCATGCCTCGGTGTTCGTGCCCGGAGACCACGGCTCGACGTACGGCGGCAATCCACTGGCCTGTGCCGCCGGCTGCGCCACCGTGAACTTCGTCATCGAGGACGATATCCCGAACTGGGTCAAGCAGGTCGGCGCATATCTCATGGAGTATCTCGATAAACTGGCGTCGAAGTACGGATTCATCGTCGATGTGAGGGGAGTCGGCCTGCTGACGGCCATCCAGTTCGACAGCGACCTCTCCGACTGGATCGTGAGGGACTGCATCGGCAAGGGGCTGCTGCTCAATCCCGTGAAGCTGGACGTTGTTCGCTTCATCCCGCCACTGAACATCGCCAGGGCCGACGTGGACGAGGCGATGCGAATCCTGGACGCGTCGCTGGCCGAGGTCGGCAATCAGGAGTAGTGACTAAGCCCGTCAGGGCACGCGTACATACGGAGGAATCGAGTTGAAGGACAAGGTGGTACTGGCTTACAGCGGGGGACTGGACACGTCCGTCGCGATTAAATGGATCGGTGAGCGCTACGGCATGGACGTGATCGCGCTCAGCGTTGACATTGGGGCGGAGAAGGAGTACGAGGCCATCCGACAGAAGGCCCTCAAGGTGGGCGCGACAAAGGCCCTGGTCATCGATGCCAGAGAGGTCTTCCTGAAAGACTACGTATTCCCGGCCCTCCAGGCCGATGCGATATACGAGGGCCAGTATACGCTGGCGACCGCCATCGCCCGTCCGCTGATCGCCAAGCTGCTCGTGGATGTGGCCCACCAGGAGGGGGCAGCGGCGATTTCGCACGGGTGCACCGGTAAAGGCAACGATCAGGTCAGGTTCGATGTCAGCACGGCGGCGCTCGACTCCAAGCTGAGGATCATCGCCCCGGCCCGCGAGTGGGGCATGACACGGGAGCAGTCGATCGAGTACGCGAAGAAGCACGACATCCCCGTGCCCGTGACCGTTAAGAGCCCGTATTCCATAGACGAAAACCTCTGGGGCAAGAGCATCGAGTGCGGCGTCCTGGACGACCCGTGGGTCGAGCCCCCGGAGGAGATATTCACCTGGACGAAGTCACCGCAGGACGCGCCGGACGAACCACGGTACGTCGAGCTCGGTTTCGGGCAGGGTACACCGGTCAGCCTCGACGGACGGGAGATGAGTCCCGTCGACCTCATGGAGAAGCTGAACGAGATAGCCGGAGAGCACGGCGTGGGCCGCACTGACAACATGGAGAACCGCCTGGTTGGCATCAAGTCGCGGGAGATATACGAGGCCCCGGCGGCGACAACGCTGCTGGCGGCCCACCTGGCGCTGGAGCAGCTGACGCTATCACGGGACCAGTTCCGCTTCAAGCAGAGTGTGGCCCAGAAGTACGCCGAGCTGATCTACGACGGCCTCTGGTTCTCGGGGCTGCATCAGGACCTTCGAGCTTATGTCAAGAGCACGCAGCGCAACGTGACGGGCACGGTCAGGATGAAGCTGTTCAAGGGCAAGGCGACGCTGGTCGGGCGCAAGTCGCCCAAGTCGCTGTACAGCTACGGGCTGGCCACCTACGATGAGGCTGACCAGTTCGACCACTCCGCCGCCGAGGGTTTCATCAAGGTCTACGGCCTGCCGGTGAAGACGCAGGCGGAGATGCAAGGGCTGGAATAGGCAGATGACGACGCGGGGCCGTTTCGAGAAGGGCATGGACGAGAAGGCAAAGAAGTATACTCTGTCTGTGCCGTTCGACAAGCGCCTGTACAAGCATGACATCGCCGGCTCCATCGCCCATGCCCGGATGCTGGCCAAACAGGGCGTCATCTCGGACAAGGATGCCGAGCTGATCATCATGGGCCTCACCTCGATCAGGGACGAGATCGAGCGCGGCGACTTCGAGTTCAAGGACGAACTGGAAGACATCCACATGAACGTCGAGGCCCGCCTCATCGAGAAGACAGGCGACGTCGGGGCGAAGCTGCATACAGCGCGATCGAGAAACGACCAGGTCGCCGTCGACATGAGGATGTTCGTCAAGGACGCGGCCTCCGAGACCATCGCGGGCATCAAGGCTTTGCAGAAGGCCCTTCTGGACCTGGCGGAGGGTAACCTCGATGTCGTGATGCCCGGCTACACGCACCTTCAGAGGGCGCAGCCGGTCCTGTTCGCACACCACATGCTGGCCTATTTCGAGATGATGCAGCGAGACATCGAGCGCCTCAAGCTGGGCCGTGAGCGGGCTGATGTGATGCCGCTGGGGAGCGGGGCGCTCGCCGGTGTGCCCTATCCAATCGATCGCGAGTTCCTGGCCAAGGAGCTGGGCTTCAGCCGGATCAGCGCCAACAGCATCGACGCCGTCTCCGACCGCGATTTCGTGGTCGACTACCACGCGGCAGCAAGCGTGACCATGATGCACATCTCGCGTCTCGCCGAGGAGATTGTCCTCTGGGCCTCGGCCGAGTTCAGCTTCGTCGAGATCGACGAAGGGTTCGCCACAGGATCGAGCATCATGCCACAGAAGAGGAACCCGGACGTCGCGGAGCTGGCACGGGGCAAGACGGGACGGGTCTACGGCAACCTGATGGCCGCCCTCACGATGATGAAGGGGCTGCCGCTTGCCTACAACCGGGACCTCCAGGAGGACAAGGAAGGCCTGTTCGATACGGTTGACACGCTCCAATCGACGCTGGATGTACTCGCAGGCATGATGGCCACATTGCGCGTAAACGGCGAAAGAATGTGGCAGGTAGCCACGGAGAACTACACATTGGCCACGGACGTCGCCGACTACCTCGTCAAGAAGGGCGTGCCCTTCCGCCGGGCCCACGGGATCGTGGGCAGCCTCATCCGCTACGCCGCCGACAATGGCAAGACCCTCCCGGAGTTGAACTCAGCCGAGTACAAGAAGTTCAGCGACCGCTTCGAGGAGGACATCGAGACGCTGACGGTTGAATCATCCATAGCGGCGCGGGACGTACCGGGCGGCACCGCGCCGGGCAGGGTGAAAAGCGCGCTGAAGAGGGCCAGGGAGATGCTCGATGGCTCATAAGATCAAGCTGGCGCCTTCGATACTGTCCGCCGACTTCGGTCGCCTGTCAGAGGAAGTAGCCAGGGCGACGGAGGCGGGAGCCGATTACATCCACGTCGACGTCATGGACGGGCACTTCGTGCCCAACATCACAATCGGCCCTCCCATCGTCAAGGCGATACGCCCGTGCACGCACCTTCCCCTGGACGTCCACCTCATGATCTCGGCTCCAGAGATGTACGTCGAGAGATTCGCCGATGCGGGGGCTAACATCCTGACCGTGCACGCGGAGGCGTGCATACATCTCCACAGGGTCGTGGAGTCGATCAAAGAGCTGGGCATCAAGGCAGGAGTGTCGATCAACCCCGCGACTCCGACCGATGCCATCGAGGAGGTCCTGCCCTTCGTAGACCTCGTGCTAGTCATGTCGGTGAACCCCGGCTTCGGCGGCCAGCGTTTCATCGAGACCAGCGTGGACAAGATCGCCAGGCTCAGGAGGCAACTCGACGAGCGTGGTCTGGATGCCGAACTGGAGGTGGATGGTGGAATCAACGCGGAGATCGCCCCCAGGGTCGTTCAGGCCGGTGCGAGAGTCCTGGTAGCGGGGGCTGCAGTATTCAATGACAGAGAGACAGTGGCACAGGCGATCTCAAGGATCAGGAAATCGGTCAAGCCGTTCGAGGAACCAAGCTAGTGCGCTAGCCAGCGACCTTGTGCTGAGTGCGAAGGCACCTGGTGCAGATGTGGACGCGCTCTCTCTTGCCGTTCTTCACAATCGTGGCGGTGGTTATGTTGGGAAGCCAGAGCCGCTTGGTGTGGCGCTTGGAGTGTGAAACATTGTTTCCGAATTGCGGCCCCTTGCCGCACAAGTCGCACTTCACTTCAGTCTCCTTTGACTGGGGCCGTTTTTTTGAGTAGAATTCGGCAGAAAGAATAACACATCGGGCTCGATCTGGCAAGGGCAGAGAGAGCTGCCGGAATGGGGGCGTCGTTCCCCCGCAATGTCTTGGCTATGCTGAACTCTACGGGTGAGGGCCGGCTGTGAACAAAATCACTTCCTGCAACGGGCAGGACCTCAGCGGCATGTTTGGCGCGGCTACCCGTTGGCTGGAGCGCAGCGCCCAGGCGATCAACCTCCTGAACGTGTTCCCGGTACCCGACGGCGACACCGGAATCAACATGCTTCTCACGATGCGCGCTGCGATGGAGGAAGCCCGACGGGCCTCCGACGATAGTGCGTCCGCTATCGCGCAGGCTATGGCCCGGGGGTCGCTGATGGGGGCCCGTGGCAACAGCGGCGTGATTCTGTCCCAGATACTCCGAGGGTTTGCACAGGGCCTCGAAGGGAAGTCATCCTTCACGGGCAAGGACCTGGCCGCAGCCCTAGAACAATCGTCGACCCTCGCCTACAAGGCGGTTACGAAGCCCGTGGAGGGAACCATTCTGACAGTGGTACGCGAGGCCGCCGCAGCGGCCAGGAACAGGAGCAAGTCGAACAGCGCCGATCTGACGGCGATAATGGAAGCCACCGTCGAGGAAGCGCGCGACGCCGTTGCGAGGACTCCATCCCTGTTACCGGTCTTGCGTCAGGCCGGGGTCGTCGACGCGGGGGGGCAGGGGCTCTATGTCGTTCTGGAGGGTGCTCTCCGCTATCTGAAGGGCGAATCCGAGGACATCGATCAGGACTTGGGCCCGGCCACCATTTCGCCGCAGGCGGTACTGGACCCAGCCGGCGAGACGCAATACGGTTACTGTACGGAGTTCCTCCTGGAGGGCGAGAACCTGAATCAGGATGCGATAAGGGAGTGGCTGCTCGGCGTGGGCGACTCGGTCCTGGTGGTGGGGGATGACGACGCCACCAGAGTCCATGTCCACACCCACGACCCCGGTGCGGTCCTCAGCTACGCCACCTCGTTGGGTACCCTGCGCAAGATCAAGATCGATAACATGGAGGACCAGCACCAGGATTTCATCGCATCTCAGCCCCAGCTCCAGGTATCGCAGATATCGACTGTCGCCGTGGCCGCAGGCGACGGGCTGATCCAGGCGTTCTACAGTATCGGGGCCACCACAGTGGTCTCAGGCGGCGACACGATGAACCCGAGCGTACAGGAACTCCTCCAGGCCGTCGAATCCGCACCGTCCAACCAGATCGCGATTCTGCCCAACAACTCCAATGTCATTCTGACAGCCAGCCGGGTGCAGGAACTCACCGAGAAACGCGTAGCAGTGGTGCCGTCGAAGACCATACCGCAGGGCATCGCCGCCCTTCTCGCACTCAACTACGAGACCGATCTGGAGGCTAACTCCGAGGCTATGAAGAGGGCGCTGTCCACGGTGCTCAGCGGCGAGGTCACGAGGGCGGTCAGGGCTATGGAACTCGATGGGCTGAAGATCTCGCGGGGGCAGGCAATAGCCTTCCTGGATGGCAAGCTGGTGGCAAGTGCGGAAAGCATCTCTCAGGCCGTTGCCAATATGCTCAGCCATGTGGACTTCGAGCAGTACGGATTGCTTACGATTTACTACGGCGCGGACACAGAGACCGCAGAGGCACAAGAGCTGTCCGAATCGATCCAGGAGCAGTATCCGTCCCTGGAGATAGAGCTGGTTGCCGGCAGGCAGCCGCACTACAACTACATCATCTCAGCAGAGTAATCGCTCCACTTCAATTCGAAGTGAGAAGGCGAACCACGCCCGGTGTGATCCCGGGCTGTGTTTGTTTTGAGAAGTGGAAGCTTGAATCAGACGCTGGAACGACTCCGCAAGATCCTCGAACTCGAACAGTCACGGGGGTACAGTAACCAGGCGGTGATTGGCGGCCTGGACCGGTTCCTGCAACGTATGCCCCCAAGCACCCCGATGCTCTCCGAGTTGCTCTCACGGAGCTACGCTACCCTGGATGCCGCCGAGCGACGGCAGTGGGTCCAGAGCATACTCAGGGAGATCGAGTCAGGGGCCGGGCCTGCGTCTGCAGCCCCTCCCCACCCCAAGGGCACAACGAGTCGCCCCCAGGTACGGAAGCGGGCCCCGATGGCCATCGCGGACCTCAATGCGCCGATAACCTCGCTACGGGGAGTGAATGCCAGCCTGGCATCCAAGTTCGCCAAGCTCGGTGTATCCACAGTGCTCGACCTGATCTACCTGTTCCCGAACCGGCACGCCGACTACAGCTGCACGAGACCTGTCGCCGAACTGGTGCCCGGCGTGGAACAGACCGCTATCGCCACCGTATGGGAGGCCGGCGAGAGGGTCATGCCGGGCCGCAAGCGAGCCGCAGAGGCCATTGTCGGCGACGAGTCAGGCAACGTACGGGTCATCTGGTTCAACCAACCGTACCTCGCGAAGACACTCAAGCCCAACAGCCGCATCGTCATCAGCGGCAAGGTAGGCCTGTACCATGGAAGGAAGGTATTCGAGTCTCCCGAGTGGGAGTTTCTCGACTCCGACGACCTGACGCACACGGGCAGGCTCGTTCCAGTCTACCCTCTGACGGCGGGCCTGTCCCCCAGGGTCGTCAGGCGGCTGATCAAGGGTGTGCTCGACTCTTGCCTGCCTGCGCTGGTCGATTTCCTGCCCGAGGAAGTGCGGGAGCGCGCCAGCCTGCTTTCGCTTCCCGAAGCCATCAGCCAGGCGCACTATCCCGATACCGAGTCGAGCAAGGACCAGGCCAGGAAGCGACTGGCCTTCGACGAACTCTTCCTCATCCAGCTGGGCGTGTTATCGAAGAGACGAGACTGGCGTGAGGAGGAGAGCGGGTACGCGCTTCGCGCAGACGACGATGCGATCGAACCGTTTCTCAGGTCATTGCCATTCGCGCTGACGGATGCCCAGCGAAGGGCTCTGAGAGAGACTCAGAGCGACCTCGCGAGCAGCAGGCCGATGAGCCGCCTCCTGCAGGGCGACGTTGGCAGTGGCAAGACCGTGGTAGCGACCGCCGCGATGCTGCTCGCAGTGGCCGGCGGCTGTCAGGCCGCCTTGATGGCCCCCACCGAGATACTCGCGGAGCAGCACTTCGGAACGCTGTGCAGGCTGTTCCGAGGAGAGCAAGACACAGGCGATGGTGGTAGCGTCAGGACGTTTCGATTGGCGCCGTCGCGTCCCATCACCGTAGCCTTGCTTCACGGGGGTCTGAGGAACAGCGTCAAACAGGATGCGCAGGAGAGGATATCGGCCGGCGAGGTCGACATCGTCATCGGCACCCACGCCCTGATCCAGAAGGGCGTGGAGTTCAGCCGACTCGGGCTCAGCATCGTCGACGAGCAGCACAGGTTCGGCGTGATGCAGCGGTTGGAGCTGCGCTCCAAGGGGTCGAGCCCGCACGTCCTGGTCATGAGTGCGACCCCCATCCCCCGCACGCTCGCGCTCACGATGTACGGCGATCTCGACATCTCGGTGATAGACGAGATGCCCCCCGGCAGGACCGAGATCAAGACCAAGTGGCTCAGCCCCAACCAGCGGCAGAGCGCCTACGACTTCGTTGCCAAGCAGATCGGTGCCGGACGCCAAGCCTTCATCATATGCCCGCTGATAGAGGAGTCCGAGGCAATCCAGGCCAAGGCAGCGGTCGCGGAATACGAACGCCTTTGCAGCAGCATCTTTCCGGGCCTCCGGCTCGGTCTTCTGCACGGACGCATGTCCAGCTCGGACAAGGAAGGCGTGATGGAGCAGTTCCGGTGCGGCGGCCTCGATATACTGGTGTCGACCCCGGTTGTCGAGGTGGGGGTTGACGTGCCCAACGCAACGGTTATGCTCATTGAGGGGGCTGATCGCTTCGGCCTGGCACAGTTGCACCAGTTCCGAGGGCGCGTGGGCAGGGGCGAGCACCAGAGCTTCTGCCTCCTGCTGGCCGATACGCCGTCGCCCGAGGCCAGGCAACGGCTATCGTTGCTGGAGCGCACCAGGGACGGGTTCGCGCTCGCGGAGGAGGACTTGAGGCTGAGAGGGCCGGGGGAGTTCTTTGGCACTCGACAAAGCGGCCTCCCAGAGCTTAGAATGGCGAGGTTGTCCGATGTCCAGCTGCTGGAGCTGGCTCGTAGAGAAGCAATACGCCTGTTTGACGATGATCCCTATCTCGAGCGACCGGAACACCGGCTTCTGTCCGAAGAGGTCGGCAGACTGTGGCGAAGCGGAGGAGAACCTAGTTAGCAATGCTTAGGAACAAACTTGCAACCCTTCTGGAACAGGCAGCGAAGGAGGCGCAGGCGAAAGGCCTGCTCCCTCAGGTCGCCCTTCCGGAGACTATGCTGGAACACCCCCAGAACCCGGAGCACGGCGACTATGCCTGCAGCCTGCCGCTGAAGGTGGCGAGGGCGGCGCGGACCGACCCGCTGAGCATCGCGAAGAGCCTGGTAAAGCTGCTCCCGCAGATGGATGAAGTCGCCGAAGTGTCCGTGGCGGCTCCGGGCTTCATCAACTTCCGACTCAGCAACGACTGGCTGACGCGCCAGGTGGAAGACATACTGAGCGCCGGTACGGCCTACGGCGACCTCGAGATCGGCAAAGGCACCAAGGTCCAGGTGGAGTACGTGAGCGTGAACCCCACCGGCCCCATCCACGTAGGCCACGGCCGCGGTGCTGTACTTGGCAGCACTCTCGCCAGCATACTAAGCGCAGCCGGATATGAAGTCGAGCGCGAGTATTATGTCAATGATGCCGGCAACCAGATGGACGCGTTCTATCGCTCTCTATACTGTCGCTACCTTCAGGCCATGGGCAAGGAAGCCGAGATGCCCACGGACGGATATCAGGGGTGGTACCCCGCAGAGCTGGCCAAGGAGATATCGTCCGAGCGGGGCAACGCATTCCTGCAACTCGCGGAGGAGGAGGCCGTCCGCGAGCTGGGGCGAATCGGCCTGGAGAAGGTCCTGGCCTCCATCAGGTCTGACCTCGAGAGACTGGGGGTCTTCTTCGATTCGTGGTTCAGCGAACGCACGTTGTTCGAGAAGGGACAATACGAACGTGCGATGGCTATGCTGCGGGACGGCGGCCACATAGAGGAGCGAGAAGGAGCCCAGTGGTTCGTGTCCACAGCCCTCGGGGAGGACAAGGACAACGTCCTTGTTCGAAGTAATGGCGTGCCCACCTACTTCGCGTCAGACGTTGCCTACCACTACAACAAGTTCCTCGAGCGTAGCTTCGACCGCGTAATCAACGTATGGGGCGCCGACCACCAGGGCCACGTGTCCAGGATGAAGGCGATGCTCAGCGCACTGAACATCAACCCCGACAGGCTGGACATCATCATAGCGCAAATGGTGAGCCTCAGGCGAGGAGACACGGCGATCAAGGTCTCGAAGCGCACCGGTGAGCTAGTCACTATAAGCGAGCTTCTGGACGAGGTGGGGGCGGATGCCTGTCGCTTCTTCTTCCTCTCGCGATCGGCAGACAGCCAGATGGACTTCGACCTGGAGCTGGCGAAGCGGGAGTCAGCGGACAATCCCGTGTACTACGTTCAGTATGCGCATGCCCGGATCGCCAGCATTCTCCGCCTGGCCGAAGAAAGGAACATAGACAGCGCCGACGGCGATGTCTCCCTACTCACAATAGACGCGGAGCTGAGCCTCATCCGCAGGATGATCCAGTTCCCCGAGGCTATCGACCTCGCTGCCAGGAATCTGGAGCCTCACCACCTACCCTACTTCGCCCAGGAACTGGCGACAGCCTTCCACAGTTTCTACAAGCAGTGCAGGGTTGTCTCCGATGACCCCGTCATGTCGAAGGCACGTTTGAAGATCGTGAAGGCAGCACAGATCGTGCTGGCGAAGGCTCTCACACTGATGGGGATGACAGCGCCGGAGACGATGTAGCAGCCCTACAGTCCCTGCTCCTTGTACCGCTTGGCCAGGTCAGGATAAGCGTGCTCGTGACCATCCAGCCACGCCATCTGCTGCTTCACCTCGCCCTTCACCTTGGCTGGAATCCCGACAACGAAGCTGTTGGGGGGTATCTTCTGGCCTTCGGTAACGACAGCGCCAGCCGCGATTATCGAGCCATCCCCAATCTCAGAGTTATGTAGAGTTGTAGCGTTCATGCCTATCAGGACTCTGCTCCCTACCCTGGCGCTGTGCACCGCGGCACCATGCCCGACTATGACATTGTCGCCGATCTCCATGTCCGTTCCTGCGTGGAGTGCACAGTTGTCCTCGATGTCCACGCAGCTCCCGATCTTGATCTTTGCGAAATCGGCGCGGATCACGGCCCCCGGCCACACGTTCGAATGCTCGCCGATCTCCACATCCCCCACTACGTACGCGGCCTCACTGATGAAGCATGAATCCGCTATCCGGGGTGTCTTGCCATCGAAGCTTCTTATCACGCGCGCCTCCCGCGCCCAGGCAACTCATCGACAACGTTGCGCTGCGACCGGCAAAAAATTCGGTATCTGAGAACCCCGAGGAATCATACGCATTTCGGGCTAGGCGTGCTTGTCAGCCCAGTCACCTGCAACAGGGAGCTTGTACCTTTCTCCCTGGTATGCCTTGTACATGAGGAAGACCCAGAGGACCAGGCCCACAAACAGGGCGAAAGTACCCACTATGCCGAACACGGCACCAACATATGGGACATTGGTCAACACGATCAGAAGGCCTATGGCAATAGTCAACCCCCCGAAAGCGGCTATCGACTGCAGAGCGTGGAATCGGACGAAACCGTCCTGCCTCTCGACTGCCACAAACAGCAGCCCCGTTACCCACCCGAACAGGTAGCTAAGTACCCCTCCCATGTTCCTCACCCCAGCCGACCTGCCCGGCCGAATCTCACCACTCCCACCCTCCAGCGGAGCGCCACTTACTTCGCAGGTTCCAGGGTCGCCTGAGTTCGTGGTGCCGCGGTCGGGAGAGTCCATGGGGCCTCCTTCCATCGATCCTGGCACATTGTAGACCACGGCGCACATTGTGTAAAGCAGGCCAAGCCCCGACCATCCTGCCGTCAAGACGTTTGAACATCTGGCTGTCTGCGCGTGCAGACATCTGGCCCTTCAGACGTTCAGCTGCGCCGCTGTCCCGTGTTGTGTGCACTCTGCGTTTTATGTTACACTCCGCTCGTGATCCCAGGAGGCACGAATTGAAGAAGAGGCGAGTGTTCTCTGGAGCCCGACCTACCGGCAGACAGCACATCGGCAACTACATCGGAGCGATTCAGAACTACGTCGGCCTGCAGGAGGACTACGACTGCATCTACTGCGTGGTCGATGTCCACGCTCTGACTACACTCGAGGATACGCACCTCCTCAAGGAGAACACCCGGGAGATGGTGCTCGACTGGCTGGCGGCCGGACTCGATCCCGAGCGAAGTATCATCTTCGTGCAGTCCCACGTACCCCAGGTCATGGAGCTTCACACCTACCTGAGCATGGTTACACCTCTGGGCTGGCTCATGCGAGTTGCCACGTTCAAAGAGAAAGTGAAGAGCCAGCCCCATAATGTCAACTACGGGCTTGTGGGCTACCCCGTGCTGATGACAGCCGATATCGTGCTGTACAAGGCGGACACGATACCGGTCGGTGAGGACCAATTGCCCCACTTGGAACTCGCCCGTGAGATCGTGCGCCGCTTCAACTTCCTCTTCAGTCCGACCTTCCCTGAGCCAAAGGCGAAGCTCACGACTTACCCCATGGTTATGGGCCTCGACGGCGAGCGCAAGATGAGCAAGAGCTACGACAACCACCTGGAGCTGGCCGCCACGCCGGAGGAGACGGCCCAGCGTGTCATGACCGCTTTCACAGACCCTGCGAGGAAGCGCCGCAACGACCCGGGACACCCCGAGGTCTGCAACATCTACAGCCTCCATCATAACTACAACCCCGATCGGGTGGAGGAACTCGCCAGCCAGTGCCGGAGCGCAGGAATAGGCTGCGTGGAATGCAAGCAGCTCCTAGCTGCGGGGATCAATCGGGACCTTGAACCCTTCCGCCAGCGAAGAGCCGAGATCTCGGCGCGCAAGGGCTACGTGGAAGAGGTGCTGGCCGATGGTGCGAGACGCGCTCGCGTCATAGCGGATGACACGATGCAAGAGGTCAGGGAGAGAATGGGCCTGCCATGACAGACCTGCCCGACTCCGTTACCGGAAAGGACGCTCTCGAAGTCGCCGTCGCCGCCGCCCGGCAAGCCGGCGCTATCCTCACCGATCGTTTTCGCGGGAGTACGAAGGCGCACTTCAAGGGCAGGGCCAACATCGTTACCGAGGCCGATCTGGAGGCGGAGCGAGCCATCATCTCATTACTCCGCGCCGAGTTCCCCGACCACGGCATACTCTCCGAGGAATCCGAACCGATCGCCGGCGACGCTGGCCTGACGTGGATCCTGGACCCGCTGGACGGCACGAACAACTTCTCCTTCGGCATACCTCTGTTCTGCGTCGTACTCGCCCTGACCAGGAGTGACGAGTCGCTGCTTGGCGTTATCTACGATCCCCTCCGAGACGAGCTTTTCTCCGCCCGCAAGGGCGGTGGTGCCTATCTCAACGGCCAGCCAATGTCGGTCACACGCAAGACCACCGTCCCGGAGTCGCTGGTCGGCCTGGACCTGGGCTACGTTGATGAGAACGGGAAGAGGCTTCTTCAGCTGTTGGCCAGGCTCTGGCCGAACGTGTACGCCTTCAGGCTGATGGGCTCGGCAGCCCTCTCAATGGCATACGTCGCCTGCGGCCGGCTCGATCTGTACTTCCACCTGCTTCTGTACCCCTGGGAGCTCGCCTGTGGCCAGCTCCTGGTCACCGAAGCGGGCGGGGTGGCCACGAACTGGAGTGGCGCACCGCTGGGAACGCAGGGCGACTCCATTGTCGCCTCCAATCCCGAGGTCCACGCCGACTTCCTGGCACGGCTCCGCGACATGGCCTAGCCACACGAAGACCGCGATCCGCAGACCTCCAGCTCCGCAACGCGTGCTTATGGTTTTCTTATTCTCAGCTAACATAATCCTAATACTCAAACGTTATCATTGTTGATCACAAGGGCTGGAGGGCCAGACCGTCTACCCCTTCGGGAGGTGAGCGATGTCTGGGCCTGACGAGAGCGAAGGCGATCGTAGAAGTGACAGAGGTCCGTGGGTGACAGTGCAGGAAGCCGCTCGACTCCTGAACGTACACCCCAACACACTGAGGCGCTGGGGCAACCGAGGGTTGATCAGAACGTTTCGGGTCGGCCCCCGTGGCGACAGGCGCTATAGGCGTCAGGACATCGACGACCTGCTCTGCGAGCAAGCACCTCAACTGCCCGCGGGTCAACCCGGACGACACAGGTAGCATAGCCAACGGTCAGGCAACGTCTGCTCGAATCGTTGCGCTTGAACCGTGTCAGAAGAAGGGAGCCAGCCATTAGGCCGGCCCCCTTACTGTTCCCCGTCCGCGAGAGACCATACGTCAGATACCCAGCTTCTTGCGTTTGGCCTCGATGTGGGCCTCAATCCCATCGACAGCCTTCACAGCATCTGTCTCTACATCCAGCAGGCCTCCGGTCACATCCTTGCATTCCTGCGTCAGGAGCTTCACGAGATTCGGCGCGCCGGTTACCGTGGGCACGGGATTGACGTATGTATACAGGCCGAAGGCGAGAGCGAACACCGCGTCAATGGTCGCCTTCTGCTCCATGTACTCAGGAGCTACCGCGGCAACCGGCAGGTCGGTCACCGGCATATCGCCCAGCGCGGCAGCGATCGCCGATAGCAGGTCGGCCACCCGCCCCGTGTCCGTGCATGTGCCGTAGCTAAGGACGGGCGGAACGCCGAGCGCCCTGCAGATCTTCTGGAGACCCGGCCCGGCGAGCCCCACGGCCTCAGGACTGCACAGCCCGGCGACCTGCATCGCCCCGTTTCCACATCCCATCGACAGTACGAGGATATCCCGCTTGATCAGTTCCTTGGCCACTCGAACGCTGTGCACGTCCTGTCCTGTGTCCCTGAGCGTTGTGCAGGATACAAGAGCAGCTACGCCCCGCAGCGTGCCGTCCTTAATAGCATCCAGCAACGGGTCCAGCCTACCACCCAAGGCATCGAGAATACTCTCCGTAGAGAAACCGACTACGGCCTCCTTCAGAGGCAGTTGCACGATGGGCTCCACGCTGGCCCTGCGCTCCTTGAAGTTGTCTATCGCCATCTGCAGCAGTTCGGCGGCTTGCTCCTCGGCCCTCTCCGGCAGGTAGTTGACGCGGTCTGTTACGCCCTCGAACGCCACGAGGTCACTGACGGGCACCAGCCTGAACTTGTACTTCTCGGCGTACATGGGATCGATCGGCATCGAGCAGTTCATGTCGCATGCAAACAGGTCCACGCATCCGCTCGCGAGAACGGCCTCCTGCATGATCCAGTTGCCGGTGAACCCATAGAACGCGTCGTCCATCTCCCACCGCTGGATCATCTCCTGCCCCGTCTCGATGCTGGCGATGACCCTCAGGCCCTTCGCGCCGACCGCCTTGGCCTTCTCCTGCCATTCCGGCCCACGGGCGAGTTGCACCATGGCGAAGCCGAGGAAGGGCTCGTGGCCATTCGGCAGGACGTTCACATAGTCGGGGTCCAGAACACCCAGATCCACACGCATCCTGTGCGGTCTGGCAATGCCGAAGATGACATCCTGACAGTATTCATTAACGATCTGGCTCTGGTAAGCCATGGCGATTCCGAGACGCATGGCCTTGAGCGCCAGGCTCTGGTAGTATCCATCCACGTTGGTGAGACACGAACTCGTGACACGCATCATCTCACCGTAAATCCCGCCCGGGAAGATGTCCAGCTTCCCCCAAAGGCGCTTCCGCTCCTCCGGTGCCAGAGCTTCGACTATCAGGCTGGGCTCGTCGGCCTTCCGGTTGAAATCCGCCGAGACGAAGTCACACAATCGCAGTGCAACGTCGTCCGGAGAGCCCGTCGTGTCTATACCCAGCCGCGCCGCGAAGTCCGTAAGTTTGCCGGGCTCTCTGATCTCAAACGGAGTCTGCCCCCGGGCGGTGGCCCGCAGTGTCTTCACCGTCTGCTCCGCGTGATAGTGATATGTGGAAGCGCCCAGCACGTTCCTGAGCAGCATCATCCTCATGGCCATGCCATCGGCCGTGATGCCGCAGACGCCGCGCTTGTCCTTCTCGGCGTCAGCACGGCATGGACCGTTCGAACACAGGTCGCATCTGGTGCCGGCCAGACAGAACGGGCACCTCTTGTCGGGGTCTCCCCCCATGCCCTGAGCCTCGAACCTGTCCCAGACATTGGTGATGCCGTCGTTCTTGACTCTCTCGTAGACCTTCTGTACGGACTCATGCTGAGATATTCGTGTTCCTTCCATAGCCCGGCCTCCTTTCAGAGCACTACGGTCATACCCGTGCTATCTTAATCGAGGTGCATTACATAGTCACAAAACCACCCTGCGAAAGCTTACAAATGCCAAACATCGGGCTTCAGCCAAGCAACTCGCCTCTCGTCCCCACCGTTACCTCGCTCAGCGGGATATCCACGCCGCTCGCCGCAACGGCCCGTTTGGCCATCTCCACGAGCCCCGAGCAGCACGGCACCTCCATGTGCGCTACCGAGAGGCTGCGTATGTCGGACTGGCGCAATATCTGGGTCAGCCTGGCAAGATGGGCCCGGAAGTCATCCAGCTTGGGGCAGGCCACGAGCACCGCCCGGTCGTTCAAGAAATCACGATGGAAGCCAGCGTACGCGAACGGCACGCAGTCTGCCACCAGGACCACGTCGGCCCCTCGCAGAAACGGCGCTCCCGGCGGCACGAGGGCAAGCTGCACCGGCCAATGCCCGAGCAACGACGGTTGGTGTGCCGCAGTCCCGCATTCGGCCATCTCAGGCCGCTCGAACTGGGCCACGGCAGCCCCCGGGCAGCCGCACGGCGCTTCCTGCCTCGGCTCGCTCAATTCGTGGAGCCGACGCTCGACCGTTGCCTCATCGAACTCCTCCGCCTCGCGTTCCTCGATGCTGATTGCGCCCTGGGGGCACTCGCCCAGGCAAGCGCCGAACCCGTCGCAGTAGACCTCGCCGACCAGCCTCGCCTTGCCATCGACGATCTGCAGCGCGCCCTCGGCACACGCGGGGACGCAGGCCCCGCAGCCATTGCACTTCTCCTCGTCGATCTTGACTATCTTCCTGATAACCCCGGTCGTCATGTCACACCTCCCCACACGCTATGACCGGCGTTGTCCGTGTTCACTGGCAGCTGACGTTGCCTCTCCCGGAGGCCGGACCCGCAACGTGTATCGAATGCCGCTTGTGGGACAGGCATCTTTGCACCGGTTGCAGAGGTAGCACTCCTGCTTCGAGTCGGCATCACCAGCCTCGTTCGTAGGGCAGACCCGCTCGCACTTGCCACACTCCGTACACTCTTCGTTGCGCCTGAGCTTGAACCGGCTCCAGCCCGCGGCTATGGAGAGCAGCGCTCCATAGGGGCAAAGGAACCTGCAGAACGGCCTGTAGAAGAACGCTGATGTCACCGTCAGCCCGAGGAACACGTAGAAGAAGGCCGACGACGCCTCCAGATGGAAGAACTCCCTGATCCCCAAGTACCTGAGCATGCCGATAGAGAACCCCGAAGCCAGCACTAGGAAGGCCACCAGAACGAGTATTCGAATCGCGAACGGTCCACGCTTGTTCGACAGCCTCAGCTTCCTCACCGGCACGTGCGAAAGCAGCTCCTGCACCGCGCCAATCGGGCATACGTATCCGCAGAACGCCCTGCCGAAAGCAAAAGAAAGGACCACAAACACCACCAGAACTGCTATCGCCAAGGCGACCGGCACGCCGAGCTGCGCTGCTTTCCCGAGCAGCACCGTCTGGAACTGGTACGGCAGCATGGGCGCGAACACCAGGAAACCTACAACCGTCGAGAGCCCCAGGAACACATAGCCGATCCTGCGATCGAACCTGCCGGTACGCAGGAGGACGACTACGGCCAGCGTCGCCACGATTGCGTAGGCCATCCCCACGAACTTCGGAATGCTCTCGATCATCCGATATCACCTCGCAGATTCTGAGGCAGTCGGGCGCATCACGGGAAGCAACCCAGCTGGCATCCTCTTATCCTTATGTCGAGTTCGTTCGCGGCGTCCCCGACCTGCCTGACGGGAACGCCCAGCTTCTCCGCAATTCGGAAAGCCACCACGCACGGCAGCTTGCCGTCAACCAGCGCCCCCCTGATCTCGTCCTCCAGCCTTTTGTCCAACTCGCACCTCCGTCTCGATCTAGTCCTTACCGCAGCCTTGCAGCTCCCTCCACTTCTCCTCGCCGAGGCATTGTCGCGCCGACGAGCACCACTCCACGCAAGAAGGCGTCTTCTCCCTGTAGATCCACTCCCCGCACTCGCGGCATTTGACCCTCGTCTCATTGGAGAATATCTCTTCCTCCGTGCCGCAGCCCGGACACTTGTGCACCTCGACCTTCAACCACCTGAACTCCTGTCCCGGACACCTCATCCTCATCTTGATCACCTCCTCAACCGGAGAGGGTAAGCACCAGTACATCCATGATGCACGCTCTGCGCCGCTATAGTCTATGATCTAGGTCATGTTTGGCGGGGCTTTGCAGAACGCGAGGGTCATAAGGAGACGGCCTCCGCAAGGCGGAGGCCGTCGAGGTCAGCACACGTTTCTTCCAGCTGCTGTCAGCCCGCCAGACAGGTCGCCTCAGTCGTAGACCTTGAGTTCGTAGTCGACCACTACGTTGGCGTCCACCCTGAAGCCCGTGACCACGAAGTCCCACTCCTCCCCCGGCCCCAGGTCGCCGGGGTGGTAGGCGTTGGATGTGTAGACCAAAGTGCCGTTGCCGTCATACCACCTGACTTGGGCTATGGGCTCACTCATCACGTGATCGGTATCGTTCCGGGCTGTGCCTAAGACCATGGGCAGATCGTCTTCCAGGTTCAGCGAGCTGTCCAGGATGGTCAGGTCCTGCATGCCGGTGAGCGCCAGGATGAGTATTACGAGGAACGCAACAATGATCACGACCGTGATGCTGCCAACGAAGATGACTATCTTGCGCATGAGCCCCCGAAGACCAGGAACCTGAGTCAACTGCAGTATACCATGCCAGCCGCAGTTGGACTAAGCTCGAAGGGTGTCAGAGAGTGGTAGGCCTGCCGGTAGCGTTGCTCCTGTCGCCCGGATCATGAGTGCACCTCTGGGGGAAAGGCACTGGTGAGCAGAGGATGTCGGTTCTCTAGAGTGGCGAGGTCTCCTCGCTCGCCGATCTCAGCTTCGCTTCGTCCAGGATCAAGGTCTTGCCGCGAGCAGAGGAGAGTATCCCCTTCTCCTTGAAACCACTCATCACCCGGATGGCGGTCTCGATGGTGGTGCCGGCCATGTCGGCGATCTCCTGACGGGTGAACGGCAGCTCTGGCCCGAGCCTCGACGCCAGCATCAAGAGCAGGTTCCCTATGCGCTGCTCTACCCGCTCGTTGGCTATGTCCCTGAGCCGGTTCTGGGCATCCCGCAGCCTGCCGCTCAGGACGAGCATTATCCGCAGCGCAACATCGGGGCGCTCACCGAGAAGTCGGACGAAGTCCCCTCTCATGATAGAGAATACGGAGGTGGGCTCAACGGCCTGCGCCGAAGCCGGGTACGGTTTGCCGTCGAAAACGGCGACCTCGCCAAACATCTCCCCCGGCCCGACGAACGCCACGATGAACTCCTTCCCGGCCGACGAGTGCTTGAGCACCTTCACCCTGCCTTCACATATTATGTAAAGTGCGTCAGCAGCGTCCCCTTCCCAGAACAGGTACTCCTCCGGCTCCAATGCGGTGACCCGGACGATCCCTGCCAGCTCGCCCAGCTCTTCCTCGCTCAGACCCGAGAACAGCAGCGAGTCCCTGAGGGCCTCCGTCTTGCTCCTGGCGACCAACTCCCCTTCCCTTCCGGTTCGGCATTATAGCATACGCAGAACGCAGCACCGCCTGGACTCCTGACCGTCTGGACATTGGTATAGCTGAATGTCCAGACGTGTCGACTGCCAAACGTCTGACCATTCCAATGTCGCGACATCCAGGCGAGACCACGCCGGCTACTCGACTATGCTCATACTATCACAGGCGCATTGATGACTGGGAGTCTGGGACGGCGGGACTGCTCGACAGAGGTATGTTTGGCCATCCAGACCTTCAGGCGTCTGGCTGTCTCGACGCGTTGGTCCGCCGGTCACCCTAATCAGACTTCTGGTTCCCCTCCTGCTGCTTCCTGGCATCGGTCAGGAACTGCTCCAGTTTCTCGTCGCGGCCTGAGGCTACAAGGATATCGTTCTCCCGTAGCGTCTCGCTCAGAGCCGGAGCTACTATCACCTCCTTGCCGCGCTGTACGAGCAGTGCGGCAAGCTCCCATTTCCCCTCAGGCCCGAAGCCGAGTCCCTCCAGGGTCTTGCCCACGCAATACGGCGGCACCTTCATCTTGGCGACCCCGTACTTCTCCGCCACGGACATATAGTCCGATACATCCCGCAGTGTCAGTTCGTGCGCCACCTCTCTCCCCATCTCCCGCTCAGGATACACCACCCTGTCGGCACCGATTCTGCCGAGTATGACACCATGCAACTCGTCCTCAGCCCTCGCGATGACGTACTTCACGCCAAGCATCTTGAGGAGAATGGTCGACAAGACACTGCTTTCGATTGCAGACCCCAACGCTACTATGGCCACGTCGAAATCCACTATACCCAGTTCCCTCAACACCGCTTCGTCCGTGGCATCCGCCTGCACTGTGTGCGTTATCTTCGTCGCCATGGCCTGCACTCGCTTCTCGTCCGTATCCATCGCCAACACATCGTGTCCCAGCTTGCACAGCGTCTCGGCCAGGCTTGACCCGAATCTGCCCAGGCCAATGACCACCACCTGTTTCCTCATCTCTGCCCCCTATCCGATCCTTACGGTCTCGTGAGGATACCTGAAAGCGCTCGGCCGCTCCCGCTGTATCAGCGACAACGCCAGCGTGAGAGGCCCCAGCCTGCCCACGAACATGGTAACAACAATGACGATCTTCCCGGCTATCGACAGCTCCGGGGTAATACCTGTTGTCAGGCCCACGGTGCCGAATGCCGAGACCGTTTCGAAGAGCAGGTCAAGAAACTTGAACGGCTCCGTCATCGTCAGCACCAGCACAACCACCGTCACGAACGCCAACGACAGCATGACCACAGCAAGGGCCCTGTGCACCTGCTGCATGTCGAACTCACGCCCGAACGCCCCCGCGCGTTCCTTGCCCCTGATCGAACTCCATATCGTGGCAACGAGCATACCGAAGGTGTTGACCTTGATTCCACCAGCCGTCGAACCCGCCGCCCCACCAACGAACATCAGAAGTATCGTAAAGAACAGCGTGTAGTCAGCCACTTGCCTTATGTCAACCGTTGTGAAACCTGCGGTCCTGGCAGTCACCGACTGGAAGAAGGCATCCAGGAAGCGCTGCGGGGTCGACACGGCACCGAGAGTCCCGTCGTTGCCGAACTCGGTGAGCAGGATCACGGCGAATCCTGCGGCGAGCATGGCCGCCGACGCAGTCAACACAATCTTGCTGTCCAGAGCCAGCCTCTTGAAGCGACGCACGTTGATCACATCAGAGACGACGATGAACCCTATGCCCCCTGCTATCACCAGGACAGCCGTCACCAGAACGACCAGAACATCGTCGCCGTAGTCGATCAGGCTTCTATAGTTGCCGAAGACATCAAACCCCGCATTGTTGAAAGCGGACACCGAATGAAACACCGATCGCCAGAGGGCCGTGCCGAAGGGGCCCTCTCCAGAGAAACGTATATAGAGAATCGCAGCGCCCGCGGCCTCAACGAGGACAGTGAACAAGGCTATCCTCTTCACCAAGCCGATCAGTCCCCCCATCCCACCCATCCCCACCGTTTTCCCGATGAGCAACTTCTCCTTGAGGCCGATCCTCCTGCCCAGAACGAGGAGGAGGAGGGTAGCACTCGTCATGAACCCGAAGCCGCCGATCTGGATCAAAACGAGAATCACGCCCTGCCCGAAGGAACTCCAGTACGTACCGGTATCGACAACGACGAGTCCCGTCACACAAACAGCCGATGTTGCCGTGAAGAACGCGTCCACAATCGGACCGAAACCACCACCGGTGTTCGATATCGGCAGCCACAGCAGCAGCGTGCCTATCCCTATGACACCAGCGAAGCCGTAGATCAGAAGCAGCGGGGACAGGAGGGTCCCTTTGGGCCGTGGCACCAATTGAACGGGTACCGTCCACGGCCTCGTCCCCGTCCCGCGACGCGCCGCCCTACCCATCCACATCCTGAACATTACGTAGCGCCCACCATCGATCTCACTCAAACTCCAGATGTGCCAGCAGCCACCGTTGCCATCCTGGATGGTTCTGGACTATTCTAATAGACTTTGCACCTTGTTGCGATGCGCCAACAGCCTCCCACACCCGCCCGGGTCCCCGCTGACGGCGGCCAAGGCGCTACACGATTGTCAGCTGGACAGCCAGCTGTTCAAATGTCTAGCTGTCCAGCTACCCGATCTCTGTGCCTGCTGGCGACCAATGCAGTTGCCGAGTGCGCTGCGTTTCTCTATCATAATGGCTATGGACTGGGAAGAGATCATCCCCATAATCACGGCGCTCCTGTTCACAGTCGGCCTGCCCATAGCCCTTCTGGCCCGCCGAAAGCGCGGCCCCAAACCGGCACAGGACTTCCTCCTGCATCTCCAGGGCATCGGCGTGAAGGCACGCGCCCTGGAAGAGGGGGACGAACCGGATGCCATACAGCCGAAACGCTCGTGGGGGGAGAAGCTCGACACGCTGGCCAAGATCGAAGGCAGCAACATCGACTACGTGGCCATCACCAGCACGTCCAGCCAATACGGCACGAATCTCTACATCAACTACCTGGTCCGGGAGACAGGGGCACCGGGCCGCCCCGACCGGAAGAAGACCAAGATGGTGCGCAGGAAGAGCCCACCCATCTGGGGCAAGGTCGTCGATATCGAGTGGAAGGGCGACCCGCACCTCTCGCAACGCCTCAACTTCGACTATTCGCTCAAGTACAAGCTTCTCAACGAGGGCCTACCGACGCTCAAGGGAGACATCCAGATCATCCCCGAGCACAAAGCGGGCCACACGAAGATCAAGACCAACTTCGAGCTCCCTTCACCGGAGCTGTTCCAGTGCCTTGACATAATAGCCAAGCACGTGAAGTCATGGACCTAGTTGGCCCATTCGCCAAGAAAGACGAGCAGACATGCTGAGTTGGGAAAAGAAGCTCTCCGAGATCGACAGCAACCAGGATAGCTGGCCGACCTGCTTCGCTTGCGGCCAGGATAACCCTATCGGCTTGAAGCTGGTGTTCGAGAAGAACGGCGACGAGGCGACCTGCGAGCTTGCCCTCACCGATCACTACGAGGGATGGTACGGGGTCGTCCACGGCGGCATCGTGTGCACGGTCCTGGACGAGGCCATGGCGTACACCTACTTTCCCCAGACCAAGGGAGTAACGGCCAAGGCGGAGTTCCGGTTCAGGCAGCCAGCTCCGACAGGAGTCCCCATGATCGTTACCGGCAGGCTGGTCAGGAGAACGAGGAAGCTGCTGACAACCGAGGCCACGCTTGCCTTGAAGGACGGCACCGTGATCGCCGAGGCAACGGCCCAGGCCTATGTCGTGAATCCAAGGTAGACCCCTCAGGCCCCTCACCGCATCCTTCTGGCCTGCCAGTGCAGCCACACGAAGTGGATAACCGAGAAGGCCGAGAAGACCGCCACCGGCATAGCCGCCTGCGCCCCGAAGAAGGCCAGCGCTATCGCGGCACTCAGGCCATCGTTCTTCCTCGCGCCGAACAGCATCATCGTGATCCGCTCGGCCCTGGGCACGCCGAACAGGCCGGCTACGCGGCTTATCACCTCCGCGAGAACGAATGTGCAGATGAACGCTATGACAATGAGGGGCGGCAGCAGGCTCGGCTCCTGCAGGAACGTATCCCGGTTCAGGCCGACGATGGTGTAGATGACCAGGAAGAACCCCCAGTTGGCGACGGGCGCCCTCGACCTCTTGACGACACCGAGCAGCCTCGTTCGCCTGATCACCCTCGATGCCAAGATGGGCGCAACGATAAGCTCGGCCAGTATCACCAGCAGCCTCGCCGGCTCGACGAGACTGCTGCCGAGCAACAGCACCGACAGCAAAGGAGTGATGGCCAGCGCGGCGACGTAGGCACCCAGATTGCCCACCAGCGCCAGGCTGGTGCTTCCACCTAGAAGGTAGCTCAGCGGGATGACCGCCACGGCCGGAGGCACCGCCGCCATCAGCGCGTATCCGTTGCGGAAGTCGGGCTCGGACACGAGAAGCAACGATAGGCCGATGAATGCGCCCCCGAGTACGATCCAGTTCAGTACCACGGCGATGAGGACGGGCCGCACGACCTCTCGGGGCTCCAGGAACACCCTGGTCGACACATCGCAGATCGATACTGTCATGATGACGGCCAGGACCGGCACAAGGGCGTGCTCCGTCCATGAAGCGCCCTGACCGGCTGCCAGGCCGGCAACCATGGCCAGCAGGAAAACGAAGCTGCTGTTGCCAAGCAACAGGCGCAGCAGGCGCATCAGCGCATCCTCTTCGCCCACCACGTCAGCCAGACGAAGTGGAGGATGTTGAACACCGAGCACACCGCGGCGGGCATCGCGGCTTTGGTGCCGAAGAAGATGACGGCAATGGCACCGGCGAGCGCGTACGTCTTCCTCGTCCCCAGCAGGGCATAGCTGATCCTGTCCGCCTTGGGACTCCCGAGAGCCCTTGTACCCCGATCGATCAACTCCCCGAGCACGAAGGTGCTGGCGAAGGCGATCCCGATGCTGAGCAGGAGGACGCGCGGCTCGCTGATGAACGTATCCCTGTTCAGGCCGAAGATGGTGTAGAAAATGACGAAGAAACTCCAGTTGACTACGGGCCCTCTCCACCTGTCCACGGTTGACATAATACGGGTGCGCCGAATGACCTGGGATATGAGGATCGGCGCGAGGATGAGTTCGCCCAGCAGAATGAGCAGGCGGTTCAGCTCTATGAAGTTGCTGCCGAGGAAGATGACGCAGATCAACGGCGTAATGGCGAGGGCCGCGAGATACGCGGCGACGTCGCCCACCAGCGACAGCCTGGTGTTGCCGCCGAGCTGGAACGTGAAGGGGATCACCGCCACCGCCGGCGGCACCGCTGCCACGAGGACGAAACCGGTATGTATGTCGGAATCGTCGAAAATGAGGGCCGAGAGACCGATGTAGGTCCCGCTGAGCAGGACGTAGTTGAGCAAGAGGGCAACGGCGATGGGGACAATGATGCGTCGAAGCTCCAGGAATACGCCCAGCGACACCTCGAGGATGGAGAGGGTCATGATCAGGCCGAGCAGGGGCACCATTGCGGGCTCCGTGAACTCCGCGCCCTCGGGATAGAGCAGGCCCACCACGATGGCCAAGATCAGTATGAACCTGTTGTTGCGCAGGAGCCCCAAGATACGCGCTCTGACCGGTCCCGTTCTCATCACCCCACAGCCCTCATCTCCGACCGCACACGCGACATGTTAGCACGCGCCCTGCAATCCATACAATTGCCGTCAAACAGCCGTTAGCAGCAACCGTCCACTGGTATACTGGTGTTGTCGCGCCGCTGATTGCTTTGTCCGAGGATGGTATAATGATTCCGGAGGTACACGGATGCCAGCGAAAGCGCCAATCGAGGGGTATGTAGATCTCACATTCAAGTTCCATAAGGAAGGCGAGAACTGGCTGGCGGAGTGTCTAGAACTCGGCACGGCGACATTCGCACCGACTCTGGAGGAGGCGCAGAAGGATATCGCAAGTGCAATCTCCGCCCAGCTTCGGGACTGCCAGGAACTCCGCGAGTTGAGAGAGTATCTGCGTTCTCACAAGGTGAGGATTCACAAGACCCGACCCCGGGGCAGCAGGAAGCTCGTTGATCGCTCGAACGGAAAGGCATTATACCAGCCACTAGTACTGCCTGTTCGGGGAAAGGCGTCTCGTGTACACAAGCATTCCCAAGATCACAGGACCCCAGCTCATAAGGCTGCTTAGCTTAGACGGTTGGGAGATACGCAGAAAAGCCAGGCATGGTCTGGTATTGAGAAAGCGTATCGCCGGCAGACTGTTCCGCACCGTCGTTTCGACTAGACCTGAACCCCTGCCAGAGGGTACGCTGAGTGCCATTCTCCGCCAGACCGGGCTCGGCAAGGAAGGGCTCCTCCGGCTCCTCAACAAGCACGGCCTGAAATAGGTCGTGCGCACTACCCCCCCCCAACATCTGCGATTGAAGTGTTAAGATAACGATGGTATCATGCTGACATCTGTGCGCTAACCCCTGTTTGCAGACTCCTGCTGAGCAGAGGCTTGATTTGACCGTTCTAGCGTCAAGTGCCAATCCTGAAGTACTGAGGTGGGCACGAGAGCGAGCTGGCTACTCCGTTCAGGAGATCGCCACAGCGCTCAACAAGGACGTCAGCTTGATTCAGGGCTGGGAATCCAGCGACAGCGGCGAGGTGCCTACTTACGCCCAACTTGAGATGCTCGCCTATAGGTACTACAAGAGGCCGCTCGCCCTCTTCTTCTTCCCCGCACCGCCTGACGAGGTGGAGCCGCGACAGTCATTCCGCACGCTTCCTGATGCTGAGATCGATCGTCTCTTGCCGGACACGCTACACGTGATCAGGATGGCAAGGGCAATGCAGATCGCCTTGATGGAACTCAACGACGGAGTCAATCCGGCACTCCGCAGGATCTTCGAGGATATGCAGCCAACTCCCGACGCAAGTGTTGGCAAGTTGACCACGCAGGTGAGGGATTACCTATCCGTCGAGCTGGAGCAGCAGGTCAATTGTAGGACGGCTGAGGATGCATTCAAGCTGTGGCGAGATGCTGTGCAGCAGGCGGGCATCTTCGTATTCAAGCAACCCCTGAAACAGGAGGACGTCTCTGGTTTCTGTCTCCTTCATGATGAGTTCCCTGTGATCTATGTGAACAACTCCACACCCGCAACCCGTCAGATATTCACACTATTCCACGAGTTGTCACACATACTACTACGAACGAATGGCATCACGAAGCAAGATGACACTTATCTCAGGCATCTCTCTGGGTACAACAGGGATGTCGAGGTATTCTGCAATCAGTTTGCGGCCGAGTTCCTCGTACCTTCGGCGGACTTCGAACGCCACATTGTTGGGACTCGTGTGTGGAACGAGAGGGCCATCACCAAGGTCGCTGACAGATACAACGTGAGCCGGGAGGTCATCCTTCGGAAGCTACTGGATCGTGGGCTCGTGGAACAGGACTACTACGAGGTCAAGTCACGAGAGTGGGCCGGACAGTCGGGCAAACGTGGCAAAGGGGGCGACTACTACCTCAATCAGATCACCTACTTAGGGGACAAGTACCTTGAACTTGCGTTTGGCAGGTACTATGCGGGTCGCTGCAGTCTCGAGTCGCTCTCCGATTACCTCAACGTAGCTGCGAAGAGCATCGTCACCCTGGAGGCCTACTTGGAGGGGAGAGGTTCCTCGGGATGACGTACGTGATTGACACGTGTAGCCTTATTGTCCTCGGCAACTTCTACCCGAACCGTTTTCCATCAGTGTGGGCTCTACTTGGGGAGCTTGTGGCCGACGAGAGACTCATCTCCGTGAGAGAAGTGCTTAGGGAGTTCCAGAAGAGGAACGGCAGTCCTCATATGTTTGCCTGGGTACGGGCGAACAATGGGATCTTCCTGTCACCCAGTCAAGCGGAGATGGCCTTCGTCAGTCAGATCTTTTCCGTTCCGCATTTCCAGAACGCAATCCCGAGCAAAGCAAGGTTCACTGGAAGCCCCGTTGCTGACCCCTTCGTGATTGCCTCCGCGTGGGTAAGGGGTGGCTGTGTAGTGACACAGGAGGAACTGAGGCCGAACGCAGCGAAGATCCCCAACATCTGCGCGCACTTCGGTATCGAGTGTACCAACCTGGAAGGCCTAATGGCTGCCGAAGGATGGCAGTTCTAGCTTACGAAATGCCTAGGAGCCCCTCCGTTAGGTTGACCGGCGATTCTCTCAAGGCATTTCCCGGAAAATGCCTTAGATGCCCTTGAGGGGCGACAAGACCAAGCGGCGAGCCCTCTCTTACCTCGACAGAGCTATTCACCCTCGGCCTGTAACACCAGTACACTGGTGTGCTGTCCTCCATCCCTCCCAGGCACCTTCGCCCTCAACAATACCAAAGTACCCCTTGACACGGCCTCGACACGAGCGTTATGATGTATTCACTGACTGACCGGTCAGTCAGTGAATCGCCAGCCGGGGAGCACCACACGTTGGAGTCACCAGCCAGACGAAAGGACATACCGCCGCAGAGACGCCGCCAGATCCTCGACGCCGCCCGAGAGCTGTTCGCACAGGGCGGATACCACGGCGTCACCGTCGAGGCCATCGCGGAGAGGGTCGGGGTCAGCAAGGGCAACATCTACTGGTATTTCAAGTCGAAGCAGGAGATATTCCAGCTGCTTTTCGACGACATCGTGGAGAAGCTGTTCCTGCCGCTGGCGGGTGCGCTGGAGGGCGAGGCCCCCGCCGTCGAGAAGCTCCGGGCGCTCGCGAGGTACACGCTGGACGCCGCCGAGAAGGAGGAGAACGTCGAGGCGCTGCATTTCATGTGGCAGATCGGCGTTCAGCCCGAGCTTCACAAGCTGCTTCCGTCCGATTACTCACATTGGGTAAGCCCGTTTATCGAGCACCTGACGCCCCTGTTCGAGGAGATGGGAGACGCAACCCCGGAGGGCGCCGCCCAGCTATACCTCATCATGCTCGATGCGTGCTGGTTCGTCGGCGCGCTGCGCCCCGATTTCTACGACAGGGAAGCCATCATGGCCGCCATCGAAGACAAGTTCCTCAACCCGGGAAGGAGGCAGGATGCCTAGATCACCCTCAGCGGACCCCGCGATCACCGTATTGCATGCAGAGAACGTGTCCCGAACATACCAGATGGGCCAGGTCGAGGTGAACGCCCTGAAGGATGCCAGCCTCGACATCACGCCCGGCGAGTTCGTCGTCATCCTCGGCCCCAGCGGGTCCGGCAAGACAACGCTCCTCAACATGATCGGCGGCATGGACAAGCCTACGTCGGGCAGGATCGCAGTCGATGGACTTGACATAACATCACTCGGCGAGAAGGGCCTGACGGGCTACCGGCGCAGGTACATCGGGTTCGTCTTCCAGTTCTTCAACCTTATCCCGACTTTGACCGCCAGGGAGAACGTGGAGTTCGCGGGGGAACTGGTAACCAACCCTCGGCCCGCCTCGGAGGTACTCGATGTCGTCGGGCTCGGGGACCGCGCCGAACACTACCCGAGCGAGCTGTCGGGCGGGGAGCAGCAGCGCGTGGCCATCGCCAGAGCGCTGGCCAAGGACACGCCAATCCTGCTCTGCGACGAGCCGACAGGGGAGCTGGACTTCGAGACCGGCAAGCACATCCTGGGCGCTATACGCTCGATCAACAGGGCCGACAGCAAGACCGTACTGCTGGTCACACACAACACGGCCATTGGGGAGATGGCCGACAGGGTGATCCGGCTCAGGAGCGGCGAGATCATCGAGGACAGGAGCAACGCCAGCCCTATAGATCCGCAGGAGCTGAGGTGGTAGGCCGGCATGAATAGAGTCAGGCGCCTGTTCCAGCGCAAGCTGCAGCGGAAGCTCATCCGTGACCTCGCCGGTTCAAAGGGCCTCTTCATCGCCGTATCCATCGTCATATTCCTCGGTGTGGCCCTCTTCGGGGCTTCCTTCCTCGGCTACCGGAATCTGAAGTCATCCTACGACTACTCGTACGAAGTGCTGCGCATGGCCGACTTCACCATCCGGGTAGTGGAGGCCCCGCCGGAGTTGGTCGACGAACTGGAGGCCGTACCAGGGATCGAAGCTGTGACCGGCAGGGTCAATACCGAGATCGTAATGGCCATCCCCGGTGACGAGGTGAAGCGTATATCGGCCACCTTCATCTCGCTGCCCGGTGCAACTAGGCCCGACGTCAACGACGTCAAGGTAGAGGAGGGCGACTACTTCGGCGATCCCGGCGGCAAGGCACTTCTGCTGGAGAAGGGCTTCGCCGAGCACCACGACCTGCACGCAGGCGACACAGTCAGCCTGGTCATCGGCGACGCTGAAGTGGGGTACAGCGTAGCCGGTATCGTCACAAGCCCGGAGTACATCTGGCCCGCCAAGAGCCGGCAGGAGATACTGGTCTCGTTCGAGACATGGGGCGTCGGATTCCTCCCGCAGGAAACGATCGGCGGTCTTACGGGCTCCAGCGGCCTGAACGAGTTCTGCTTCCTGGTTGACGACGCGGTGGACAGAGATTCCGTGATCGAGCAGGTCGAAGCGATACTGTCGCCGTACAGCGTAATCGACGTGGTACCACAGGAGGAGCAGCCCAGCAACAACGCTCTCAAGCTGGACCTACAGGAGTTCGGCGAGATGGCCGAGATATTCCCCCTGATGTTCCTCGTCGTCGGCGCGCTCGCCACGTACATCCTTCTCACAAGGCTGGTACAGAACCAGCGGGCCCAGATCGGCCTGATGCGGGCAATCGGCTACACCCGGCGACAGGTCCTGTTTCACTATCTCGGCTTCGCCCTGATCATAGGTATCGCGGGGTCGGTCGCAGGAATCATAGCGGGATACCTGCTCGGCGGCGCGGTAACGAACCTGTATGTAGACATACTCGGCCTGCCGTACACCCACACCCAGATGGGCTGGATCGAGTGGCTGGCGATAGAGGAGGGGATCGCCGCAGGCGTCCTGCCCTGCCTGATCGGAGGTTTCATACCCGCGTTCGCCGCCTCACGATTGATACCGGCGGAGGCGATGCGCACGCCCCCTCCTGCCGCCGGCAGGCGACCGGTGATCGAGCGCATCTTCCCCTTCCTCGCCAGGCTGTCCTTCCTGTGGAAGGTCCCGCTGCGCAATATCTTCCGCAACCGGCGCCGCAGCATCTACACGATGATAGGCGTTGCCTTCGGCATCATGCTGATCCTCGTCTCGGCCTCGTTCATCGACTCTTTCGACGCGGTCTTCTCGATGCAGTTCGACGATATACAGCGGAGCGACGCGCAGATTAACTTCGCCGATCCCCAGCCCGAATACGTGCTCGACGAGATAGCGGGATGGGAGGAAGTCGAGACAGTCGAGCCGGTGCTCCAAATCCCGGCGCGTCTCGCGTATGGAGACGAGACCTACTCGACGTTGGCAATCGGCCTGGCCGAAGACTCCGACCTTTACGGCCTCTACCGAACTTCGGGCGAACGAGTCTACGCAAGCCAGGGCCAGGTACTGCTCAGCGAGGCGCTGGAGGACAAGCTGGGCGTGCACGTGGGAGACACTATTGGGGTGGACGCCGCGCCCTACGGCGGCGGCGAGCTCGAAGTCGCGGGATTCGTCAAGCAACCACTGGGCAGCTACGGGTACATCGCCATCGAGGATGCGCAGCAGATGGCGGGATACCCCGTGGTCAACGGCATCATGCTGGCCTCCAGTACAGATGACCTCAGCCCGCTCAGGGACAAGGCTCATGGCCTGCCGGGAGCTGCCTCCATCGACGTGACGTCCGAGTTGGGAGACAAGGTGGACGAGATGCTGTCGCTGATTCGCGGCATCATGTACGTGATGCTCGCCTTCGGCGCCGCCCTCTGCCTGGCTATAGTATTCACCACGGTCACCATAAGCATAGTGGAGCGCAGGCGCGAGATCGCGACCATGCGCACCCTCGGCGAGGGCAAGGGCCGTATCGCCGCCATGATAACGATCGAGAACCTGATCCTCGGCCTGGTTGCGGTGATACCGGGCATACCGCTCGCCTACGGCGTCGCGATGATGATGTCGCGCTTCTTCCAGACCGACATGATGAACTTCTACCTGGCCATATACCCCCGCACCTACGTCATGGTGGTCGCTATAGTCGTGATCATCATGCTGGTATCACAGCTGCCCGGCATAAGGCAGCTCAACCGCATGGACCTGGCGAAGGTGATAAAGGAACAGACTACCTAGCACGGCCTCGGCTCGTCAATCCAGCGTGCGACGCTCAAGATCGAGAGGAAAGGGGAGCTTTTGGGAATTGACGCGATGCGCTGCGTCGGCTAGACTCAGTCCACACGGTAAGCATCTCGGGAGGGGAACTCAGCATCCCCCTTGAGGGGGCTTTGAGCCGCCAGTCTTAATTGGTCACTTGACTGGTGGGGAGCCAGTAGTGAAACCGACCTCGTGAGGTCGGTTTTCTTGTTGTCCGGCCACCGCGACCAACCGGATCAAGGGCAAGAGCATGAAGACCGTACGTACTATTATCACCGCCCTTGTAGTCACGATTGCCATCTGTGTGATGGCCGCTGGCCTGTCGTGCACTAGCGAGACACGTGAGATATCGCAAGCTGATCCGATCTCGCCCACTAAGGCGTATACCTCTGCAGTCATACCGATACTGACCTCCATTTCCTCCGCCAACAAGGTCTACCTGATGCCGATGGAACGCGCTCACCAACTCAGCGAGAGCAGTGCGCCGGGCGAATTCACCGCAATCCAAGAGGCGGCCACTCTGTACGCTGACGAGATAGCGAGATGCCGTGAGCAGTGGAACGAGATCAGCCCTCCCGACGCACTCAGCAGGTTCCACGTTGACTATGCCGGCTACCTCCAGGTCGAAGAGGATAGTGCCAAGCTCCTCGCTTTGAGCGTCCGGCTGCATGATCTGGACGGTGTGTCCATAGCGATGGATATCAGGGACGACAACTTCGAGTGGCTGAAGGACTGTCTGGAGCAATTCGAAGCGACTACCACCATCCCGGACATGGGTGACGACGACCTCATCCTCTGAAACATCTCGCCGTCCACGCCTCAACTCACCGACACCACCCCAGCCTGCCGAGCCGCCTAGCCCTCTGCCGAGCCATAAGGCTCCATCGTGCTCTCCATGACCGAATGGTGTGCCTAGCATGTCGCAAAGGCGAGACGGGCTCCTGAGCGCCTCTGAGAGGCCTCCAGGGTCGGCGGGCGGGCAGGCACTACCAAGGCTCGACGGCGGGGCGAGGGCATAATACCTCACAAATCAGCACCAACGTCGTTCTACCCACCCGGCGCCCGATGGCAGCAGGTTGCCCGCAGTAGTCACGCGCAGGTGTTTGACAACGAGACCCCCAAGTAGCAGAATGCACAAATCAGACCAACCACCTGGAGGCTCGCCATGAATGTTGCCCAGTTTCGCAAGTCGCGATCCGGTGTACTCCTCTTAGCCCTCACTCTCGTTTCCGCTCTCACCTTGCTCGTGGCTGGTTGCAGCACCGGCCCGGAAACGAGCGAGACATACACATTCAATGTCGGTGAGATGGCCAAGCTCGTGGTGACCGCTGACAACACCCAGGTGGACATCCAGGCCCAACCGGGCGGCAACATAACCGTACAGGCAACGCTGCGCCGCGCCGACGACCTGACCTACGAGTTATCCCAGGACGGCAACACCGTCACCATCGACATCGACATCGAGGGCGCAGGGTTCATCGGCGAGAGCCCCGGCGCGGAGCTTGACATAACCGTCCCGCCGCAGACGGAACTCGATATCCGCACATCCAACGGCGCGGTTAACGGCAACGGTACGCACGGCATCGCCAAGGTGGAGACGTCGAACGGCAAGATCGAGTTCAAGAACGCGAGCGGCGATTTCGACCTCAGGACCAGCAACGGCAGCCTGAACCTGTCGGACTTCTCAGGCCAGGTTGACGGCGAGACGAGCAACGGCCGGATCGAGTTCGAGGGCAACCTGACTGACGGGTCGGAGAACCGCCTCACAACGAGTAATGGCAGAATAGACGTAGAGTTCGATGCCGAGCCCAACATCGACCTGGACGCCGAGACGAGCAACGGCGATATCGATTGCGACTTCCCCATCACGGCGACGGTGACCGGCGACGACCGCCTGGTCGGCACGATCGGCGCCGGCGGCACGAAGCTGGACCTGAGCACGAGCAACGGCGACATAACGATCAGGTAGACGCTCCACCATCCCTATGTCCCAATGTCCGGGCTGCCAGATGTTCAGATGTCTGGCTGGCTACCCAGAGGTAACATCTATCGAATCTTGACGCTTATGCTCGCCTAGAGTAGCATTGTGCCGGCATTCCCCGCTTGAAACCCGAGGACGAAGTGGATGTGTGCAAGGGCACGTGAGTGGGTGCGATTCTCATGACAGCTTTGCATTCAAGAGTGCTCCCATGACGATACAACAACAACCTGAGTTGGCCGATCTCTCCAGTCATGAAAGTGCGCACTCAGGCTATCGCGACACCTTAACACGTCTAATTAGGGGCGACCTAGACTTCCACGATGACAACAGCCTGTACTCATCACACAACTTCCACCCGTTTCCCGCCAAGTTCCCCCCACAGCTCCCACGCCTATTCATCGAGCAACTGACTAAGCCAAACGATGTCGTTTTGGACCCCATGATGGGGTCAGGCACTACCGTGCTTGAAGCCTATCTCGCGGGAAGACGTGCGATCGGCCTGGATATAGACCCGCTAGCAATTACGATATCGAACGTCAAAACGACCCCCTACGACAAGAACGAGCTAATCGAGTTGACAAAAGTCATAGTCGCCAAAGCCCGTGAGTCGGTGGGACACCGCCGAACGGAGCTAGAGAGCGCTCTTCAGTCAGGTTTCGACGCGCCAACGCGGCGATTCCTTGACACATGGTTTCCGAAAGACACTCAACTGGAACTCCTTGCACTCATTCAGGAGACAGAAAGGGAGACAGATCATTCCACGAGATCCTTCTTTGAATTGGCGTTTTCGGGGGTTATCATTACGAAGTCCGGCGGGGTATCCTACGCACTCGACTTAGCGCACACACGGCCGCACAGAGCCAAGTTGGTTCTCGACATGTCCGGCAGAGTGCTCCTCGGTCATCGTGCACTTGGAGTCGCCAGTTCAGAACGCGATAGGCTCCTGACCAAGACAATCCGTTCTGCTATTGAAGAGTTCGAGAGGCGAGTGTTCAACAATCTCAAGGGTGTTCTGGATAGAAGCAGTGGCTTCCCCAAGCCCTACGTCACGTTCGGAGACGCGAGGAGCCTGTCCCTGGACGAGAACTCGGTCGACCTGATTGTCACTTCGCCCCCCTACGCATCCAATGCCATAGACTACATGAGGGCTCACAAGTTCGCTCTCGTGTGGATGGGGTACTCAATAGCCGAGCTCAGCGAGCGACGTCGGGAGTATATCGGTAGCGAGGTCATTCAGGGCGCAGACCTAGTCGACTTCCCGTCTCGAACGACCGCGGTCATCGAAGATATATCGGTCGTCGATGCACGGAAGGGGCTCGTCTTGCGACACTACTATTCGGAGATGGCATTGGTGTTGAGGGAGATGCTTCGAGTACTGAAGCCCGGGAAGGCTGCTATCGTCGTTGTGGGTAGCTCCCTCATGCGCGGACGGGATACGCAGACAGGCGATTGTCTTGCAGAAATAGGCGCGCGCCTAGGCTTAGATGTCGTGGCCGTGGGAACCCGGAGCCTCGACCGCAATCGCAGAATGCTGCCGGCTGGTCACCGAGTTGACCCTAGTTCGCAGATCCAGCAACGGATGCACAAGGAACAGGTGATCGCTTTCTGCAAACCTGCCCAGCGAAGTTGACGACGCGGCGAAGGAGGGCAGATGAGCATATCTCAACTGCGCCGAGAGTACCACGAGCGTATCTGCGCTGAGATAATCAGAGTCACTGAGAATAAGAGTGTAACATACCCCAACTTCGCTGATGGCAGCAACAAGTCGAGTCGCGATATCGCTTGGGCAATCACGAGGCTTCTAGGCCACAGGCCCCAACAAGAGAGGATCGATGGTCAAACAGTGGGTGATCGATTTGAGTTGGCAACGCGAGATTTCCTAGAGTCTGCATTCCTTCTCCTGGAGCACATCCGCCCCGGTAAATGGATGTACCAAGTTAAGACAGCTATATCGAAGTTCTACCAGTTCGAGCATCTTCGGTATCTGGAAGAGGTTGTGAAAAGTGACAAAGTGCTCTCATCAGCCTTTGGCGGTGACTACATCGTCAAGCCCGACATTGTTGTCGGAAGGTATCCTGTGACAGATAAGGAGGTCAACAGCCATCATGTGCTTGTTCGCAGGCAAGACAAAGTGGCGAAGTTGACACCCCTGCGAGTTCAAAATCAGAAGGATGCTCTTCCTCTACTTCATGCCAGCATCTCCTGCAAGTGGACCATCCGAAGCGACAGGTCGCAGAACACGCGAACAGAGGCTCTCAACCTCATCCGGAACCGCAAGGGCCATTTGCCCCACATAGTCGCGGTCACGGCCGAACCCTTGCCCTCTCGCCTAGCAACCCTAGCGCTAGGCACCGGCGACCTCGACTGCGTATACCACTTCGCGCTCCCCGAATTGTGCTCATCAATCGAAGACTTGGACAACCAAGACCAACTGGACATGCTCCGAATCCTAATGGATGGTCGGCGCTTGCGTGACATCAGCGACTTGCCATTCGATCTAGCGATCTAATCCCCACCAAAGGGCATTGTCTTCCCATGTCTCGCAAACTCTATCCGATGCCCTAACATTAGCCCCCAATACCCCTCCTGCGCTAAAATACTCCCCGTGATCAATCGCAAGGATGTCAAAGTCGAGCGCCGCAGGGTCAAGAGCGGACGTATCATGGTCCATCCCGACCTGCGGATCGAACTCATCGTCCCGCTCCGCACCTCGAACGCCGAGATCGATGAGATCATCCGCCACAAGTCGAAGTGGATCGAGAAGAAGCTGCGCTACTTCAGGCACAGGAAGACCCTGGGCGTGCAGCTCAAGCGGGGCGAGGTCCTGCTGTACGGCGAGGTCTATAGGTTCCGGCCCGTCCCCGAGCTCGGTCGGAAGGTGGCAGTCGATTCAAAGGGCAAGACGATATCCTCCGGCAGGGACTTGCTGGACGCCCACGTGCTGGAGGAATGGTACCGGGAGGAGGCCAGGAGAGTCATCTCGAAGCGGCTGCGCCACTATGCCAGGGAGTACGGTCTCCCGTACAATAGAGTGTACATTCGCGGCCAGAAGACAAGATGGGGGAGCTGTTCGGCGAAGAAGAACCTCTCGTTCAACTGGCGTCTGGTCCAGGTCCCGCCGCGTATTCTGGACTACGTAGTGGCCCACGAGTTGGTTCACGCGCAGCACTTCGACCACTCGGACGCCTTCTGGGAGCGGCTGGAAGGGGTATACCCCGAATACGAAGAGGCAAGGGAGTGGC
This sequence comes from uncultured Dehalococcoidia bacterium, assembly GCA_964524995.1. Classification (GTDB taxonomy): domain Bacteria; phylum Chloroflexota; class Dehalococcoidia; order SZUA-161; family SZUA-161; genus CAZGDV01. The sequence goes on from CAZGDV010000002.1 coordinate 45,005, forward strand.
TGGAGAACTACCACGCCTACCAGAGGCACTCGTAGCGGGCGATTCGGCGAATCGCCCGCAGATGCACACAACCGAGACAGTGTCAAGCAGGACTTGCCATTCGCAACATTATGTGACAACATTTGACAACATGTGACAACACTGATATAATAATACCAGACATGGTAGAGTACCTGACAATACCTGAAGCGGCCACGCGACTCCACGTGACAAGGCAAACGGTCTACAGGTGGATCAAGGAGGGCCGAATCGATCCCGTGTGGACTCCGGGAGGAAGCTACAGGGTACCTGACGACCAGTTGATCCAATCAGCGGCAACCCCACCCTCCAGAACGTACAATGACAGGAAGATTTTCCCAGTCACCAACATATCAGAATTCGAACCAGAAATCATTGAGCAGCTGGGCACGAAGTTCAAGTTCTGGTACAGAACGCAGGTGGGAAAACGAGTGCTATTCAAGGAAGGACGACCAGGAACAGGCGAGAATTGGGCGGAGAAGGCAGCGAGCGAGCTGTGCGGACTGCTCGGTTTGCCGCACGTACCCTATGAACTGGCGGTGTGGAAGGGAAAGGAAGGCGTTGTCTGTGATGATTTCGAACCACCCGGCGGAAGACTTGTGCACGGCAACGAACTCCTGGCCTTAAGAGAAGATGCCTACGACAGAGACAAGCGCTATCGGCAGGGGCAGCATACCCTCAGGCTCGTATTGGATACGATTCGTGACGAGGTTCTTGAAGTCCCTCTGGACTGGAATCCATTCGATATCATCGAATCTCCCATTGATGTATTCGTTGGCTATCTGATGCTCGACACATGGATCGCGAACCAGGACCGGCATCACCAAAACTGGGGACTCGTTCTGACCAAGGATCAGGTCACTCACCTCGCTCCATCCTTCGACCACGCCTCCAGTCTCGGCAGGAACGAGTCGGACGACGTCCGAAAAGAAAGGCTAGTCACCAAGGACAAAGCGCGAAGCATCGAGAGATATGTTGAGAAAGCCAGGTCGGCGTTCTATGCATCGCCAGAATCGGCAAGACCGATGTTCACGATCGAGGCTTTTGAAATGGCTGCTATGCAGAGCAGGGACGCCGCCCGCTCATGGCTCGGGCGGTTGGAGCAAGTGGCTAGCGCAGATACTATGTCAGTATTCGAGCGCATTCCTGACACGAAGATCACACCTGCGGCCGTGGAGTTCGCCCAGCACATGCTCGAGCTGAACCGCGAGCGACTACTGGGCCTCAGAAAGGGGCTATGATGAAAACGCTCTACCTCGCATGGCAAGACCCGGTCGACCGCATGTGGAGGACCGTCGGGCGCTTGACATTAGACAATGGCAAGTACAAGTTCGTCTACACTAAGGGCGCGAAGAATGCCCCTCGGTTCTCGACCTTTGGCGGCATGAAGAAACTGGATCAGCCCTACGAGTCAACTGAGTTGTTCCCCGTATTCGCGAATAGGCTGTTGTCGGAACGACGCCCCGAGTATGAGGACTATCTGAAGTGGGCAAACTTGAGCCGCCATGATATCACAGGGGTTCTGTCTGCAACTGGTGGCAAACGAGTCACGGATTCTTTCAGGGTATTCCCAAAACCAGAGCCGACGCCTGAGGAGAGATATGAAGTCACATTCTTCGCCCACGGCCTCCGCTACTTCCCCGAGGAAGCGAGGCGGCGTGTCGATGCTCTTCAAGCAGGCGAAAGGCTCTACCTCATGCCTGATCCGCAGAACGAATATGATCCAATGGCAATCCTCCTCCGCACAGGCGATCCCCTATTCTTGGCAGGTTACTGTCCGAGGTTTTTTGCGACCGACTTCAAGCAGTTGCTTCAATTGAACCCCGACCAACCGGCAGTTGTGGTGATCCGGGTCAACCGAGACGCGCCTCTCCAGATGCGTTTATTGTGCAGACTGTCCTCGCCGTGGCCTGCGGGCTTCGAAACCTGCAGCGGAGAGGAGTACAAGCCGCTTGTTGAGGAACCGACAGTCGTAGGGAGAGTTCAGCCATGGAAATGGACACAGAAGACATAGTGCAACGTGCCCACCAACTCGGAATCCATACGTGCATCGAGTTCGACCCGGGCCTCCTGACCCCCGAGGAGCGGATACGGGAAATATGCCATGGTAACAAGTGCGGTAACTACAGGGTACACTACATGTGCCCGCCCCACGTCGGGTCGCTGGAGGACGCCGAGCGCCGCTTCGGAGAGTTCAAGAGGGGCGTGCTGCTCCAGTACTCGGAGGCTCTCGACGTGACGACAGACATCGAAGGGCTCTTGCGAGCGAAGATGGAGCTCCATACACGCGTGCTGCAGATGGAAGAGTACCTGCGCAGCAGGGGCCTGGCCAACGCCTGGGGCTTGATCGGCGGGTCCTGCTGGCTGTGCTACCCATGTAAGGCCAGGTCGGGCGAGCCCTGCCCTCATCCGGAGGCAGCCAGGCCCTCCCCCGAGGCTTTCGGCGTCGACGTCATGGCCCTCCTGGGCAAGCTCGGCCTCGACAACCAGTTCCACTCCGACCGGGTAACCTGGACAGGTTGCGTCCTATTCTGAGGTCATCGAGTCGAGAGGCCGAACCCGACATCGACAAGCCAACGCGCCTCCACCTTATGCGCAAGCAGCTTCCTCAACATAGCCGTGCAACGGCTCTGCGACGTTCAGCTGTCTGGCTGTTCAGCCGTCCCAACGATGGTACGTTGACTCACGCGACCGCCGTATTGTAGGATACGTCGAGTGCGACGGCTGTCTGCGAGAGGTATCGCAACCGCCAACTCACGCTGAGAAGAAAGGGCCAGAAGTGGAGTACGTAGTGCTGGGCCTGAGCATCGCCTTCGGGATCCTGGTTTTCCTCCTATCGATCACGGCTCTCGTGATCTGCATCAAGAACCGCTACGAGACCGCGGCCACCCTGAAACACGGTGTTCTTCTGGCGGCCGTGGTCATAGGCCTCGATCTATTGGCGATCCCCCTGGTACCCGACGCCCTCGCCGACATGGACACGGCGGTAATCGCCGTGCTGGCCATAGGGTCGATTCTGCGCTTCATCGCGATCACTCTTCTAACTTGTCTCGGCATCCACTGCGCCCGGTCGCTCGGCTATCAGGACGTACCACTGCTGAGAAGGCTTCTCGCGAGAGAGGAAGGCGACGGCGGTGTGGTCAGCAAGGGCTACCTCCTCTCGAGCATCGGCCTGGCGCTGGGCGCGGTTGCCTTCACCGCCATCCTGTTCGTGGCGATACCACCGCAACTGTCCAGCACCTTCGTCGACGTCTCGGAGATCGACATGGCCGAGTACGGGATAGCCGAGTTCATAACGCCCGCGCTGATACTCGTGGTTATCCAGGCGACCATATACGAAGAGATACTGTTCCGCCTCTGCATCCAGAGCTTCGTCGCCAAGTACCTCGGACTGAACGGCAGGAAGTACGTCTGGGCGGTACTGCTCACGGCAGGTCTGTGGGCGATACTGCATCTCGGTGCACTAGACCCGGTATGGATCAAGTTCGTTCAGGTGTTCCCGATCGGGATAGCCCTGGGATTTCTGTTCCGTAAGTACGGGCTGGGAAGCGCCATCCTGGCCCACGGAGCCTTCAATGTGGCGGGCATGTTCCTGGCCGTCCATCTCGTCAACTGGTGACATCCGGACAGCGGAATGTCAGGCTGTCTGGATGCGGCCATGTGAACCCTCGAAAGAGCCGGCGACAAGGAGGTATGATGCTGGAACCTGAAGAACGACAGAGGTTGCGGTCGGGGCTGTCCACTATCCAGAAAACTTGGATTGCCTTCTTCCTCGCGCCGATTGTCTACGCGATCATCTCGCATATCGTGAGCAATGTCGCGTCGGAGATGGCGGCCTTCGAGGATCATTTAGGCATAATGGCAGGCGTGTTGGCCGCGATGTCGGTAATACATTTCTTCACAGTACGCCGCATGCGAAAGCGGATACTCGCAGAGCGCGAACATCAAGGCAGCCACCGGTCCATCGCCACCCTGTTGCGAGCGGCTGAAGTCTATGACTCCAACTCGGCAGTCCGTCGGTACTTCGACGCCACGATAATATCGTCTGCACTATTCGAGGCAGTCGGCATCTACGGCTTCATCATCTACATCCTGAGCGGCAGCTTCGCCGCGCTGTATGGATTCATCATTCCCGCGATGATCGCCATGCTGATGGTCCGCCCGCGTTACGACGAGCTGGAGAGGCTGGCCATCGATATGCGGAACTCTACCCCAGAGACTTAACGAGGGGGATGATCGCCTACAGCCGGCCCATGTCGATGGTGCGCCGGTTCAGCCTGAGGTACAGTCTGTAGGTGATGAGCAGGGGAGGCCGGGACAGCCACCCGATAAGGCGCACGAAGTAGTTGGGGTGCATCTGCACCAGCTTCCGCCCATCCTCCTTCGCCCCCGCCACGGTCTTGATGCCGAGCACCTTGATCGAGCGATAGTCCGCCCATAGCTCGAAGAGCCAGGACAGGAAGCAAGCAAACACCACCAGCATAGGGGCGACGATGAGGGCTATGGGTATGGCGATAGCGTACTGGATGTCCGAGTTCGTAGCAGCGACTATCGGGAACACGGTCAAGGCTGCGGCCACCAGCCCGATCGATTCGGCGAGCAGCAACATGCTGAGTGGATAGAAGACGTAAGGGTATAGCTGCCGCCGATGCGACAGCTCATGAACCAGAACGTACTTTAGAAGCCTGTCGCTGACGAACACCAGATCATGGATGATTATGGTGCCAACCCCCGTCGTCTGACTGAGGATAACCGGGTTGCCTGAGGAGAAGACGACGACCTCCTGCTTAGCGCCTTCCGGTGTCCGGACCACCGCCACCTCCTTGAAGTCAGCGTTGATCCACCTTATGTGCACCTTGGTAGCGGCCAGGCGCAATTGGTTCATTTCGGCGGGCCTTCCCCTCCAAAAAGGGAGATGGGACTCTCCTGCCGCTCCGACATCCGGCCATCCAGCTGTCTGGACGTGGAGCCAGCTGCCGGGGACGCCTAGGGTACTCTGTCGAGCGGGCTTATGCTCCTGACGATCTCGGCGTGCCCGTTACCGCCGACCTCGTTTCCACCCAACCACCCCGCAACGACGGTGTTGCCCTCCCAGAACTGGTAGGCGACCTCGGGCATGAGCTCGAACATTCTGATCTCCTGCTCCGGATACCGGGCCCTGATCTCTAGGTCAACACCCTGCGTTCGTTCCTTCACCTGCCAGACGATGCCATACTCCCTACCGGTCGCGGGAGACACCCAGGATTCCACGCTCTGCATCGCCACATCGTGTGTATGATACATCGAGCAATCCGGGAACATGATCATCAGGTCGCGTGACTCGATCGAGTCGTCGGGGTTCACGATCTGCCAGACAAGCAACTCGGTATCGTTGTCGAGCTGTACGGAGAACCAGTCCCAACCCCTTCGCCCGAGGTTGGCCATCCACTGGTGGTCCATCCACCCGGCCCCTTCGACATCGATCTGCCTGCCGCCTATCTGAATCCACCCGCCGACCTCGAGCCTGGTCAGTGAGTAGTAATACGAAGTCCCCCCGCTCCACTGCACAAGGCCGTCGCCGCCGGCCAGCATGGGCGGCTTCTGCGACTCCATACTCAGATCGAGTCCTATGCCTTTCCCCTTCGCCTCCAGACGGTAGAGGGGCGTTTCCGAACCCGCCCGCCGCCAGCGGTCGCGGCCACCCCAGACGAGGTCCAGCGCCCCTTCGGCGAATCTTGGCGTCGAGCCAGCCACCTCGTGATGGAGCGTGCGCCCATCGATATCCGAGATGGCGATGATCTTGAGGCCGGGGCTGAAGTAGGCCACCATCGCGCCATACTCGCCTCCGTCCGATCCGGTCAAGGCGGTGTTGAGATACCACCACTCGATCAGAGCGTTCGGATGCGCTCCCTCGTCCTCGGGAAAGTGGATACGAGGCGGGCCGCTGCTCGGTTGTTTCCTGCGCGCCGTCAATTCGTGAGCGTTTCTCTGAGCAATGTGAGTTGCAGGCCAGCCGAAGCCAGCAAGCCACACTTTACGTAACAGGCATGGCGTTGTCAAGGAGGTGATTGGTATCTCGAAGTGCGCAGGTAGCTCAGGACTGTCCGACGAGGCAAGCCCCCACACGCACGTCAGCTCAACAGGAACCCACCGTCCACTATGACCACGCTTCCCGTCATGTAATCCACAGCGGGGCTGGCCAGAAAGAGCACCACCTTCGCCACATCGTCGGGTTCTCCGAGCCGGCCCAGCGGCAAGCGCGCCATGAACTTCTCGTAAATTTCCCTTAGAGACTTGCCACTGGCCTTGATCGCAGTCTGCTGGGCCGCGGCGCCTGCCGTCATGATGCCGCCGGGGGCAACAGCGTTCACGAGGATATTGTGTGGTGCTAGCTCCAAAGCCAATGCCTTCGTCAGCATTACGACCCCGGCCTTCGCCGTAACGTAGTGCGCGAGGTCTTCTCTGGGATGCAGGCCCTCCATGGAGGCGATGTTCACGATCCTGCCCCCCCACCCGGACTCGGTCATCTTCCTAGCAGCGGCCTGGGAGTAGAACATCACGCTCTTGAGGTTCACATTCAGCACCCTGTCCCACATTTCCTCGGTAACATCGAAGACAGGTGCATGCGGAAACACGCCGGCGTTGTTCACCAGGACGTCAAGCCTACCGAACGCCTCTGTGGCCGCCTGCATCACATTCGCAGCGTCCGCAACGCTTGCAGCGTTGGCGACTACGGCGCGGCCGCTACCGCCATTCTGCTTGATCTGTTCTACGGTACGATCGGCTGCCTCTGAGTCGATGTCAGTCACCACGACGCTCGCCCCAGCCTCGGCCAGACGGAATGCAATAGCCTGGCCTATACCTGCACCACCACCTGTCACGATTGCGCACTCATCAGTGAGGTCCAGGAGTTCGGCAACTCTCCTTCCCGACATGGCACCTCCTACCGCAAACGGAGTCTATCGAAAGCGATAATGCCCGACAATTCCACCCGAAAGCCGAGTAATCGTGTGCAGCGCGGCTCCGGATGCTACGGCTGTCCCAATCGAAGTCTCTCAACATAAGATAGCACCAATGTCAAACGCTATCCTCAAAGGGTGAACCCGTTGACCGACCCAAGCCTCCTCCAGAAGCGGAGGGCGTTCCATGTTATGATAGTGACCAACGCCATTACCCAAGTACTCGATATGACAGAAGAACCCGCAAACGTAGCACTACCCCCCCAGCCCCCGGGCGTACGCTCCCTCCCCCGACGCCAGATCGCCATCACTATGGCGGGCGTGATGCTGGCGATGTTCCTCGCTTCGCTGGACCAAACGATTGTTGGGACGGCCCTGCCCCGCATTGTCGCGGACTTGGGCGGGTTCACGAAGTACACCTGGGTCGCCACGGCCTACATAATCGCCTCGACGATCGCCGTGCCGATTACGGGGAAGCTCACCGACATGTACGGGCGCAAGTGGTTCTACGTCGGGGGCCTCTGCATCTTCACCGTGGGCTCGATCCTCTGCGGGATCAGCGACACCATGAACCAGATCATCGCCTTCCGGGGGCTGCAGGGTGTGGGTGCCGGCGTAATGATGGCCAACGCCTTCATCGTGGTGGGGGACCTCTTCCCCCCTTCGGAGCGCGGCAAGTACCAGGGTCTCGTCGCGGGCATCTTCGGCCTGTCGTCGGTGATCGGCCCAACGCTCGGGGGGTTCATTACCGACTCCCTGTCCTGGCATTGGGTCTTCTTCGTCAACATTCCACTGGGGCTGCTGATAATCGGTTTGTTCATCTTTTTCTTCCCCAACGTCCGGCCGCAGGGCGTGAAGCCAAAGATAGACTTCCTCGGCGTGGCCTTGATGGTACTCGCGGTGGTGCCCGCCATGCTGGCGCTCACTCTGGGCGGCGTGGACTACCCATGGCTCTCCGCCCAGATAATCGGGATGTTCGCCTTCTCCGCTGTCATGGCCCTTCTGTTCGTTCTCGCGGAGCCACGCGCCGCCGAACCCATAATGCCGATGTGGATATTCAAGAACCCCATAGTCGCCGTCTCACTCCTGGTCATATTCATAACCGGATTCGGCATGTTCGGTGCCATCATCTACATACCGCTCTTCTTCCAGGGCGTGCTCGGGATGTCGGCGACGGCAAGTGGCAGCTTTCTCACGCCTATGATGCTGGGGCTCGTAGCCGGAAGCGTCATCTCCGGCCAGATACTGTCGCGCGCCGGAGGTCACTACCGCCTCCAGGGCGTTTTCGGCCTGGCCATGATGGCCGCGGGCATGGGCCTGATGTCGACCATGACCGCGGAGACGAGCTACGCGACGGCGGTTGCCTACATCGTGCTGCTGGGGTTCGGCCTGGGTTGCACGATGCCGTTGTACGTCATAGCTGTACAGAATGCCGTCCCGTACAAGGTCATGGGGATCGCCACTTCCTCAACCGCCTTCTTCCGCCAGATAGGCGGCGCTTTGGGGCTGGCCATTCTCGGGTCGATCGTGACCAACAGATTCCAGTCCGACTTCCTGTCGGGCCTGTCCCAGGCCGCAAAGGAGGCCACGCCGCCGCAGCTCCTGGACGAACTGGCGCAGAACCCTCAGGCGCTGATGAACGTTGAAGCTCAGGACAACCTGCGGGCCTTCTTCGAGCAGTTCGGTCAACAGGGGGCCGCGCTGTTCGAACACATCATGGAGACCCTGAAGATAGCGCTCAGCTCAGCGATAGCCCAAGCGTTCCTGATCGGATTGTTCGTAGTGATCGCCGCATGGGTGGTCAACTGGTTCATCAAGGAGATACCTCTCCGCACGCAGCACTGACGAATGTCTGGCTGTCCAGGCGTCTCGCCATTCGACCGCTCAGCTGTCGAACCCTACTTTGGCCGTGCCCGCGCTGCACTTGTCGATGCTCCAGATCAGCCCCGGCATCAGGTGGTAGGGAACCGTGACATACAGCTCGTCTACGCCATAGCCCCGTGCCCTTCGATCCGTGTAGTCCATCAGGCTGACGTTCAGCTCGCCGGTCATCACCGGGTAGGCAATCACCATATGGCAGGTGGAGCCCGCCATCTCGACCTTCGGAGGGATGCCGCTGGGGTACATCGCCAGCCACAACAGGCGGCACGCCTGCTCCGGGTTGCACAGGAACACGACGAGGTCGGGCGCCCACTCCGACTTCTCAAGAGGGGAGAGTATGACGTTCTCGGCGAGGCCTTCGGGAGCCGCCGTCGTCAAATGGAAGGTGCGCCCCGCCGTGGCCAGCGTACAGAACAGCTTCTCGCCGTCGACCAGGAACCGCTTCAACCCTTCCATGAGTTTCCCGCTGGGCCGGGGCCCCAGCCCGAGATGCCAGACACCGCCGGGGCAGGAGCACGACTCCCTGGTGAGGTTGATCACCTTGCCGGAGCGAGCCTCGATAAGTGCTCTGCACACCGGGCGTTTCCCCTCGTCTGCACCTTCGACCGGGGTCATCGAGTAGGTGACGGCGATCGGGCTGCCCTCCAACTCGAGCAATTCCTTCAACGTCTCCGAGTACTCCTTCCAGATCATGGCGAGTCCTCCTTGGTTGTGCTGATCATATCAACATCGGGCGCTATGGCTGAATCAAGAACACCTCACGCCCCGTGAGGAACCTCTCCAATAACGCCTTGGAGAGCAACGGACGTTTCTGCTGTTTCGAGAACACTGTAGTCTGGCTGCGGTACTCCGCCATGGCTTGCCTCTTCAGCGAGAGCACCTCCCTGATGTCCACTATCAGCTCATCCTGTTCTGCATCGCCCTCTCGGGCGTCACCGCCCCATACCACGTATGTGTATCTGGCGGGATGCTGGACGAGGCCACATAGAGCCTTCTCAATGACGTCGTGGGCAGCCGCGTGAGTCCGGTGCGACTCGGTCGAGTCCGGGTAGTAGACCTCGTCCGGGGTCATGTCCCGCAGCAGCCGTCCGACCCTCTCCACCACGACCGCGTTGTCCGATCTCAGCTCCGCGCTGCCGATGTCCAGGAAGAGCAGATTCTCGCTGGGCACCCCCAGTATGCCGGTGGCCCGTATCGCCTCTTTCTTCCTGATCCTCGCGAGTTCGCCGGGCGTCGGGTCCGAGGCTATGCCCAGCGCATGCAAGTGCGAGTTCCTGCCATCGGTCATGAAAACGATGTTGACCTCTTCGCCGCGTCGTGCCTTCAGCGCGATCGTGCCGCCGCACGCCAGTGTCTCGTCGTCAGGGTGAGGGGCAAAGACCACGGCTATCGTCACGAAGACCTCAGTCCTTCCGATCCCCCTCTGAGTCGCCCTTGTCGCTGTCGCCCGGCGATTCGCCCTCCGGGTCACGGCCTCGTGCCCGCATGGGGTGCCAAAGCCCCAACCTTCGCGCGAGCGCCGTCAGCCCGCCCTGCGCCGTCTTCGATAGGCCATCCGTCCCTGAGGATACCTCCCGGCCCAGCAGTACACGACTGAACGTTCTCTCCATCTCGAGGTGAATCTCTCTGATAGACCTGACCATGAGATACAGGACGACAGCTGCAACCAGAACCGGCACGATCATGGCATAGGACCCCACAGAGAACAGGCGTACGAACAGCGGCACAAACCACATAGCCACGAAGACCGTCAGCACGATCAGCACACTGTCCCTGAGCACCACGCGAAGGGCATCCCGGCTCCACCACTTCGCCGACTTGCGTTTCCTGATCACGTACAGGACAGCCTCGTCAGCCAGCGACTGAAGGCTGCGCCACATCACGACAAAAGATGGTACGCAAAGGACCAGCACCGCTATGCTGAAGAACAGCGCCAGGATGTCCGTGCGCGCAGTGAACGGCAGATCGATGTCCTCAATGAACTTGAGTGAGAAGGTACCGACGCCTATGATGACCATCACGATGACGAGGTTCAGGACTATCATTCGAGCGGAGTGTTTGACCCGACGGGCTACCGGGCTGTCATAGGCGAAGACTGCCCGCAGGGCTTGAAGCCAGTCGCCCACTCGCAACGTGTACTCCCTGAGGATCGAGGGCGACCTGCGTTCCAGCAGGCTGGCTGTCCAATCGGTGGAGCGCGAGATATACGGGGAAGCAAGAGATGTGAGTGCCGTCACAAGTGCAATGACAGGATACAAGGGTGCCGTGACCACACCGCGGTCCAGACCCAGCTTGGCGATCGCCAACGAGAATTCACCCATCTGCGGCATCCCCATCCCGACCTCGAGGGCGGTCCTCCCATCATGACCCGAGACGAAAGTAGCGGTTGTGTTGCCCAGCATCTTGCCCACCATGAAAGCCAAGGCTACTATGACGGCCGGGACAATGAAACTCCCTATCTGCGTGATATCGATCAGCATGCCTATGGCCACGAAGAATATGGCCGCGAACATATCGCGTATGGGCACAACCAGGTTCTCCACTTCCTCGGAATGCTCGGTATCCCCGATAAGGGCGCCCATGAGGAATGCACCTGCAGCTACGGACAGCCCGAGGTACTTGCCGATCAGAGCCATGGCAAAGCAGAGAGCCAGAGCGGTAATCAGCAACGCCTCCTTGGACCCGAACTGGTGTGTGAACCTGACGACCCTCGGCACCACTATAGCGCCCAGCACGAGAGACGCAGCCACGAATACTACCAGCTTCAGAATCACAGACCCCACATCACCGACGCCTGCGGTATCTGAGCCTGCCACCCCCGAAAGCACAGTGATGATTATGACCGCAGCGAAGTCCTCGACCACCAGGATGCCGACTATGATTCTCGAAGACAGGCGCTCGAGCTTGCCGGAGTCCCTCAGTATCTTGACGATAATCGCCGAGCTGCTGATGTGAAGCGCTGCGCCCAGGAATATGGAGTCCATCGTTGGCCAGCCGAGCAGCCGCCCCAACCAGTACCCCAGATACACCATCGTAGCTATCTCGATGACGCCGATGAGCAGGACTGCCACTCCCACCTGTCGTATCTTGCTCCAGCTGAACTCCAGTCCAAGGCCGAAGAGAAGCAGGACCAGCCCGAGATCGGCAAGGAGGCTTATTGTGTGAAGGTCCGTAACCGGGGGCGAGGGCAGAACGTAGGGGCCGATGAGAAGCCCGGCGAGCAGGTAGCCGAGTACCGGAGGCTGTCGTAGCTTTCGAAAAAGCAGTGTGATGACGCCCGCCGTGACCATGATGACGGCGATATCTTTAATCAGGGTGACTTCTTCCATCCGCTACCGTCCAAGCCAGTCACGACTACCCACCCCGGCATTCCGATCTCACCATGTTCCCAATCCAGGACGCTATCAACTCGACGTCGCAGGGGTTAGCTTGAAACCACCGATGCCTTGTGCCGTGAGGATGTGCTCAGCCTCGCTGATGATGCAGTCGATAAGCTCCCCCGCTGCTGGAATCCTGTCGATGAGTCCGATAGACAGCGATATGGTAGACAGCCCGCACTCCTCAGGTATCGCCGCGCGCTCCGCCTTCCCCGCCGCCCGCACGATAGCCTCCGTGCTGTCCGCCTCCACCATCGCCCGCAGCTCCTGCACCGTTGGGGTTGACAATATCGGGTCGCGCCAGGCCGGGTCGTAGGGATCAGCATCCACGAGGACCTGCTTGCGCCTTTCGGCGAGGGGACATTCCTTGACCGCGCAGAATGCCGAGCCGAGCTGGACGGCCTCAGCACCGAGCGCCAGCATTGCCAGGAAGGTCCTGGCATCGCCGATCCCCCCGGCGGCGATCACGGGAACGCTCACCTGCCGTACCGCCATCGCCACGCTAACCAGCGTGGTGAGCATGGCCGGGGACTTCAGCCCCGCCCCTTCCAGCCCCATGATGCAGACAGCATCGGCCCCGTCCCGCTCGGCCGCAACCGCGTGTCTGACCGTATGCACCTTGTGAATCCAGGTCAGTCCCTCCGCTTTGACCTTGGTCCCGTGATGGCCGGCTCTGTAGCCAGCGGTCTCGATGACCGGTATTCCTTCCTCGATAGCCACGTCCCGCATCGCATCGAGAGAGGGGTCATGAGCCGGGCTCAGATTCACAGCGAGAGGCCTGTCGGTCAGGGCCCTGGCCTTGCGTATCTCCTGGCGGAGCTTGTCCCCACTGCCCAACGTGAGGGCGGTGATCGTACCGAGTCCTCCGGCCTCGGAGACCGCGGCCGCCAGCTCCGCCCTCCCTATGACCGCTAGCGCACCCTGCATAATTGGATAGCGCGTGCCGACCATCTCCGTGAATCTCGTTCTCCATTCCATGCCTTCACCTCATGCGCCGTACAATGTCCCGACTGGTCCACAGCCATTGCCACGAGTATACCAGAGCCGCAGGCAGATTACTTACCTCACGTTGGGAGAGTAGTAGGGGTCAGGTGACCTGACCCCTAACGAGCCATGTCGGGGGCTTCGCGCCAGCTACCCCGAGTCCACATCGCGGGTGGGCACCACCCAACGCCCGATGGCAGAGTCCCTGCAATCACGCACCGGACAAGGCGAACGTTGTTCTTTCCCACCCTCCCTCCCACATACGTCTTCGGGGGCTCCGCCCCCGAGGCCCCCGACCCCACATCCGGCAACCACCCACAACTCCGCGAGTTCACACGCCAACGCATGCATATCTTGGGGGTAGAAGGGGGGAAGCGAGGGCTCGGGTGCGCAGCGCCTGTGGGCGGGTGGGTGGGCACCACCAACGCCCGATGGCAATACCTACACTTGGGATCGCCGCAGCTTGAGAGACACGCCCCTGTGTTATCATGTGACGCGATGCCAGCCCTATCTACTCGTGACGCCGGTGGCCCAACCAGCCTCCCCAGGCGACAAGCGAACATCGCCCTGATCGGGGCCGTGGTCGCCCTGTTCCTCGGCTCGCTCGATCAGACCATCATCGGCACCGCCATGCCGAAGATAGGCCTGGAACTCGGGGGCTTCACGGAATATACCCTGATCACGACGGTCTACATAATCACATCGACTATTGTAGCCCCGATCACGGGCAGGTTGTCCGACATCTTCGGACGCAAGCGCTTCTACATTCTGGGGCTGGCCGTTTTCGTGATCGGCTCGCTCCTCTGCGGCGTCAGCCAGAACATCGCGCAGCTCGTCGCCTTCAGGGGCATCCAGGGGGCAGGGGCGGGGGTGCTCCTCGCCAACGCCTTCATCTACATCGGCGACCTGTTCCCGCCGGCCGAGCGCGGCAAGTACCAGGGTCTGACCGCCGGCGTCTTCGGCATAGCCGCCGTGATGGGCCCAATGCTCGGCGGCTTCATCACGGACAGTCTCGGCTGGAGGTGGGTATTCCTCGTCAACGTCCCCGTCGGCCTGATCCTGATCGGCCTGTTCGCCCTCTTCCTGCCCAGGCTCCGGCCCGCCAGCGAAGACCAGGGAATCGACTACCTCGGTATCGGTGCTCTGGTGCTGGCCACAGTCCCCTTGATGCTCGCGCTTTCGTGGGCCGGAGTGGAGTATCCCTGGGTCTCCGCCCCCATAATCGCTATGCTTGTCTGTTCCGCCACCACGGCCGCGGCCTTCGTCCTCATAGAACGCCGAGCCACGGCCCCCATCATTCCGCTCTGGGTATTCGGAAACCGTATTGTAACCCTGTCGCTGATAATCGTGGCGCTGACCGGGGTGGTGATGTACGGGGGCATCGTCTACCTGCCGCTCTACTTCCAGGGAGTGTTCGGGATGTCGCCCACCACGAGCGGGGGCTTCCTTACGCCGCTCCTGGTCGCCGTGGTCGTCGGCAGTCTGGTCTCGGGACAGGTCCTTTCTCGCGCCGGGGGCCACTACCGGCTACAGGGAGCGGCCGGGCTCACCATCATGGCAATCGCGGTGGCACTCATCGCGACCATGTCCGTCAACACAGGCAGCGCCACCGCCGTGGCATACACGGCGCTCATCGGGCTCGGCCTCGGCATCATCTACCCGCTATACACGATCGCTGTCCAGAACGCCGTGCCCTACTCGGTAATGGGCGTCACAACGTCGTCGGCCACGTTCTTCAGGGCGCTTGGCGGCGTGCTGGGCTTGGCCATCGCCGGCTCTCTCGTGAACAACCGGTTCGCGCCCGACTTCCTGGGCAGGCTGGCGCCGGATGTCGCGGCACCCATCTCCCCCGAGCCCCTGAACACCCTGGCGTACAACCCGGAGGCGCTGGTGAGCCCCGAGAAACAGGCGGAGTTGCTGGAGCTGTACGAGGCAACCGGGCCGCAGGGCCTCCGCCTCTACGACCAGATGTTCCAGTCGCTCAAGCTGGCGTTGGACTCCACCCTGACGGAGATCTTCGTCATCGGGGTCGGTATTGTGGCAGCGGCCTGGATAGCGAACTGGTTCATCGCCGAAGTGCCGCTGAGACGGCACCACGAGTAGTCCACAGACCCCTTGACAAACCAGAATCCTGGTATATAATCGAAGCAGGTAACTTTGCACTACAAAGTACTTTGCACAATTCCCAGCTGCAAGGAGGTGCAGCATGAGCCAGAGCTTAGACCTGAAAGAGATAGAGCGCAAGGCCTGGAAGTCCTACTACGAGGACGGCATGTGGGACACGTTCATGGGGCTGCTAATGATAGCGATGGGCGTCGATCTGCTCACGCAGGAGGGCCCCGCCTTCTACGCCCTGATCGGCGTCGCCGCACTCAGCCCGGCCCTCATCAAGTGGTTCATCACCATGCCCAGGCTGGGTTGGGTCAAGTTTGGCCCTATGAGGCGGACCAGGGACAAGCTGATGAAGGCCGTCCTCGCGTTCTCGATACTGATTGGAATCGGCGGCTTCGTGGCGTACACGGTCGGCGCGGAGCCTCCGAGCGGTGTGTTCCCGGCCATCGCGGCTGTCGTGATCTTCGCCGTGTTCGCGTCGATGGCATACCTGAAAGAGTTCCCTCGCCTCTACGGGTACGCCGTGGCGTACTCGCTTTCGATAGGGCTGGCGCTCACCATGGAGGACTTCGTGCCAATGGTGCTGTTCTTCGTATTCGGCGGGACAGGCCTGGTCATCGGGCTGGCGCTGATAGCCCGCTTCGTCCGGAGGTATCCAGTGATCAGAACGGAAGGTGCAGGGTAGGATGGGAGCATCTGCCCCCATGCCGTACAACGCGAGTGCGGTTTGGTGCCGCCTGCGCGGAGCGGATGCTCCGCGCCCACCCAAGGGGGAGTGAGCCATGACGACTCAGATCGATCTGAAGCAGATAGAGCGCAGGGCCTGGACCATGTATTTCGATGACGGGCTGTGGGAGATCTTCCTCGGGGTCCTGCTGATCGGAATGGGGGTTCGAACAGTCACGGACAACGTGTGGTTCACGTTCCTCGCGCTTTCCTCCGTACTGGTGTGGCCTTTGGGAAAGAGGCTGGTCACGATTCCGCGCGTGGGCCTCGCCAAGTTCGGCCCGGCCCGCAGGGCCAAGCAGTTCAAGATAACGGTGATCATAGTTGTCGCTGTCCTGGCGACGTTTGCGCTGTGGATCTACGCCGCCAACTCGGGTGTCAACCTTCCCGACGCCGCTTCCGCGGCCGTCGTCGGTGGATTCATTACGTTCATCTTCTGGCTGCTGGCATACTTCCTCGATTTCCGCCGCCTCTACCTCTACGCGCCTCTCTTTGCCTCGACGCTTGCCCTTTCGGAGGTGTTCGAAGACCCCATACCGGGGTACGCGGCGCTGGGTGCCGGGGGCCTGATCCTGCTGATCGGCGCGTTGTACCTCCTGCGGTTCATGCGCCGGTACCCGAAGCCTTCGCTGGAGGAATCGGATGCCTGACCCGGGTAGAGTGGGAGCATCTGCTCCCGCACAACATCATAGAGCCCCTGCAGCAGAGCGGATGCTCCGCTGCTACCCGAAGGAGGCTGGTCTCCGGTGACCCATGAAACGCCCTCTGAGGGCTTGCAGCCCATATCCGAGATCGACCGCGTCATTCACGAGCCGGCGAGGCTGATGATCCTGGCCCATCTGTACGTGGTTGACAGCGCAGATTTCCTCTTCCTCATGCGCCAGACCGGCCTCACCTTCGGCAACCTTTCGTCCCACATGAGCAAGCTGGAGGCCGCGGGGTACGTGCACGTCGCGAAGGGATTCGCCGGGAGGAAGCCGCGCACCATGCTCAGGCTCACCGGCAAGGGACGCGAGGCCTTCAAGTCCTACCGCCAGAGCATGAAACAGGTCCTGGACGGCCTGCCAGACTGACGCTTGGGCATTCCACCATTCAGATGTCTGGATGGCCGCATTCAGGCCTTGAGTTCCAGCGCCGTTTGCGGTATCATTCCACCCCCCAGGCGACCTCCATGACAGGCCGCCAAGGAAGCCGGAATGATACCACTCTTCCAGCAGTACCCGCTGCTCAGCGAGAAGCTGCCCTACACGCCTTTGGCCGACTTGCCCACGCCTGTGGAGCAGCTGGAGCGCACCGGTAGAGAGATCGGGCTGGACTCGCTGTACATCAAGAGGGACGACCTCAGTGGCAGGCTGTACGGCGGGAACAAGGTACGCAAGCTGGAGTTCCTCCTGGGAGAAGCCCTGCGCTCCGGCGCGAGAGAGGTCCTGACGTTCGGATTCGCGGGCTCCAACCACGCGCTGGCTACGGCGATCTACGCCAGAGAGCTGGGACTGAAGAGCATCTCCATGCTGATGCCCCAGCCCAACGCCCGCTATGTGAGGCGTAACCTCCTCATGAGCTACGAATGCGGGGCCGAGCTTCACCACGGTCGGAGCATCCCAATCCTGGCGTGCGCGACGTTCTATCAACAGCTCCGGCACCGTCTGATACGCGGCAGCTTCCCCGTTATGGTTCCCGCCGGTGGTTCGTCAACCCCGGGCGCTACCGGCTTCGTCAACGCCGCTCTGGAGCTGCGGGACCAGATCATTGGCGGCCAGATGCCCGAACCCCATGTCGTCTATTTAGCGCTCGGCACGTCGGGGACCGCCTCCGGCCTGATGCTGGGGCTGAAGGCCGCAGGACTGCAGAGCCGCGTCGTCTGCGTCGCCGTAGCGCCGGAGAGGTTCGCCAACGCCTCGAGGACGGCCGGGCTGCACAACAAGATCGCCAGCTATCTCCATTCCCTCGATCCATCGTTCCCCGAGCACAACATGGGCGCAGAAGAAGTTGACATAAGACACGGCTTCTTCGGTAAGGGCTACGCCCACTTCACCCAGCAGGGGATGGAGGCCGTCAACCTGGTCAAGGAGACCGACGGTATCAAGCTGGAGGGGACGTACACAGGCAAGGCGTTCGCCTGCCTGATCGACGACGCCAGGAAGGGCCAACTGAAGGGCAAGACAGTGCTGTTCTGGAACACCCACAACTCAAGGGAGTTCCCGGACGCCGTGGACTCGATCGACTACCGCCGCCTGCCCCGGCCTTTCCACAGGTACTTCGAGCAGGACGTTCAGCCTCTGGACAGGGAACAGTGAACCAGCGGGGCTGCCCGCTGTCCGGCCCCTCAGATGTTCAGATGTCTGGCTGTCCAGATGCTCAGACGGGGCAGCCGTGCTCCGTTCGCGCTATGATCTCGTCCTGGACGCGCCTCGTCAGGTCGCAGAAGTAGGCCGAGTAGCCAGCCACCCGCACCATCAGCGCCGGGTAGTTGTCCGGGTGCGCTTGCGCGTCCAGCAGCGTCTCCCTGTCCACGACGTTGACCTGCAGGTGCATCCCGCCCATGTCGAAATAGGTACGCACCAGCGAGGTCAGCACGTGCGTCCCGTTGTCGCCGCGCAGGTTCTGCGGGTGGAACTTGAGGTTGACCGCTACGCCGTTCGTGGCCAGCGAGTAATCGACCTTGGCAACGGACTTGAGGGCTGCCGTGGGGCCCTTCCTGTCCCAGCCATCGCTGGGTGAGATGCCGTTGGCGAAGGTCTCCATCGCCCTCCGGCCGCTCGGCAGCGCCCCGCAGAACTGGCCGAAGGCCTTGTGACAGGTCATGCTCAGGTGACCGGGCAGGTACGCGCCGCCGCGCGAGTTTGGATGCTTCGCCACCTCCCGGCAGTAGATGCCCGACACTATCCTCGCGTATTTGTCGGCGAGGTCGTGGTCGTTGCCGTACTTCGCCACCTTCAGAATCTCTTCGTGCAGGGCCTCATGGCCAGCGAAGTTGTCCTTGAGCGCCTGGAGAAGCTCCTCCATCGTGACGCGCTTCTCGGCGAACACCAGCCGGTCTATCGCCGCGAGCGAGTCGGCGACATCGGCGGTCCCCACCCCCTGCACCCCCGTGAAGTTGTACTCGGCGCCGCCTGCAGTCACGTCGCGCCCGTTCTCCATACACCCGCCCATCACCGATGAAAGCAAGGGGCTGGGGCATTGCTCCTCGTGGGCGATGCTGAGGGCGTTGAGGCCGATCACCATCTGCTCGACCACGAAGGACACCTGCTTCCTGAAGGCGTCGATCACGTCATCCATCGAGTTGAAGTCACGGGAGTCGCCGGTGGCCAGGCCGACGCGCTGATTGAGGACGGTCATGTAGCCGTCGTTCAGGGCCATCTCGAGGCAGGCGGGCAGGCTCATCAGCGCCGCGTCCGTGGAGCCGAAAGTCTTGTATGGCACCGACGTCTCCACACAGCCGATGATCACGTAGTCCCTGGCGTCCTCGAGCGTGATGCCGGTAGTCTCCAGCGCGGGGACGACGACGTTGTCGTTCAGCAGGGCGGGGTACCCGCTGCCGCGCTTGATGACCTCGGAGACACGTTTCAGGTAGTCCTGCGGCGAGTCCCTGTGAATGCGCGCATGGATATTGGGGTGCCTGGTGGCTATCAGCTCCCTCGTGTCGAGTATGCGATGGCTCAGCTCGTTCGTGGCGTCGTCGCCGTCGGCAGTGAGCCCGCCGATCGTGAGGGCGGGCATGGCGGGGAAGCCCTCGAAGAACTGCGCTATGCCGTCGCAGAACAGGGGCACGAACTCGGAGTACTTGATGAACAGGCAGCCCAGAAGCTCGATCGCCCGGTGCTCGGTGAGGATGCCTTTCTCGATATCGCGCTTGTAGTAGGGGTAGAGGTACTGGTCGAGCCTGCCCAGGCAGATTGCCTGCTCGTAGTTCTCCTGGTGCAGCGCCACCTGCACCAGCCATATGCTCTGCACGGCCTCGTGGAAGGTCTCTGCGGGCTTCGCGGGCACCTTGTCGCAGATCCTGGCGATCTCCTGCAGCTCGGCCTTGCGCTCGGGATCGGCCACCCCGGCGGCGAGCTTCAGCGCCTCGTCGCGGCACCTGTGGGCGTAGTCGATGGCGGCCTGGCAGACGATTTGCACCGCCTTGTAGAAGGAGCGTTTCCTGAGCAGGCTGGGGTACTCCGCAGGGCCCGTGTCGATCTCCTCCAGTCTCTCCCCGGCCTCCCGGATGATGCCCTCCAGCCCCACCTCCACCAGCCTCGGGTAGTCCGGCGACGTGTGGGAAATGCCCCCGGCCTCGGTGAGCATGTAGACGCCGAACATGCCCAGCAGCGTTATGGGCGCGGGCGGGGAGGTGTAGGCCTCCGCGTAGTCCATGACCGCCTTCCCCTGCCAGTAGGGGAAGATGTCGTTCTCCAGCTCCCGCCTGTCGGCGTCCGTGATCTGGAGGGAGTTGCCCTCGCGCCCGGAGAGGCGGTCGAGCTCGGGCCAGATGAGGAGGCCGGACAGCTCGGGGTAGACGACCGCGCCGATCCGCTTGGTGCTGATGCTGCCCGCGAGCAGCTCGTCGGGGCGAATCTCGACGTCGATGTTGCGCAGGACGTGGGCCACCGCCTGCGCCCGCCTGATCAGGGGCGGGTCGAACCAGACGTGCTCGCCCCTCATGTACTGCGTAAGATAGCGGGCCCTCTGTACGCAGACCTCTTTCTTGGCGTCCAGCAAGCCCTTGTAGAGAAACGACAGCCTGGGGAACGAGTCCAGCGAAAGCTCCAGCTCGGGTGACTTCTCCCTGACCATGGCTACCTCCTCACCGCCATCGCGGGGATGACGAGGTAGTGACCTGAGTCAAGAGTCGAAGTGGGCCGCCGCCTCCGCACCACCCCCCTGGCGGGGGTATCACTGCAGCCAGCATAGCACGATGGTAGGGGGCATTGTCAAGAAACGCAGGCGAGGAAGGGGGGCAAATCAGAAATCCGCGAAGGTCTTACCCTTGAGGTAGTCAGGGAATGTATGAATCCCTGTAACCTGCATCCAGCATTCCTTCCTGCCGGTGTTCAGGTTATGCCACGGCCTAGCGAGACCGAGTCTGAGGTAGACCCTGTCAGCTGACTGCAGAAGACCGAGCACTCTTCCGGCAGCCGCACTCAGGAAGGCCACGCGGCTGAGTTCCATCTGAGCGAATGCCTGGAATGCCAAATCGTTCACCTTGACTCCCTTGTACGAATGGTTACCAGCGTCAGTAAAACGGAGCCTGTGCTCAATCCTCTGGTCCCGTGGTTCGAACTGCACTTCATCGATTGTCGCGGGCAAGATCGTACCCAGAGATCTTGTCGGTGCGCCAGGTTCGACCCAATGTGGTTCGTTGAGTTCACCATCAAAGACTTCGGCTACAGATGGAAACAGGCTGCTCCGCAAGACCCCTTCCCACTCAGCGTCATCACACATTCCTAGGAAGCGTGTCTTCTCAGGAGCGAAGGCCTTGTCCTCAACGTGCGGAGGCGCCGAGCGTATTGACTGGAAGTCGAACTCCACTCTTGCGCGTGGTCTAATAATAAGCTCAGAACCAGCATAGAGACGCTCACGATGTATCCCTCCACCACGGATCACAGGGCGAACGCATTCACCCCTGTCCGTGACTCCCGCCACACAGACACGGTCCCCTGACATCTTCGTCAGGTCAGTGATAACGAGAGCAGTCCGCCCCCGCCTAAAGATGTTTAACCTCTGCCAGTGAGTCAAGATGTTGGACCAGGTACTCCGCTGCCAAGCGACGGTGGCAATGTGACGGCTCGGCCTCGCTGCAGAGCAGAACAGCGCCTTCCTCAAGGATATGCGGAGCTATGGAATCCTCAGCCTGGCGCTCGCCGATCAATCTCAAATAGGCCGTCTCGTATCTGCTCCAGTCTTTGGTCGCTCGGTACTCGGCAAGGATGGCTTCGTCGGGCGCGAAAAGAGGGGCTTCGTGATACTGCATCCCCAACAAGCGATCGAGGAAATACCGCAGATCATCCCGCTTGGTGAAGGCGGCCAGTTGCGAGTTGTTGTGCAGGCGCACATCCACGAGGTGTCGGGCCCCTGAACTGCGAAGGAGCTCGAAGAACGTCTCGGCTGACTTCTTGGTGAAGCCGATGGTGTAGATCGTCTTCAAATGTCACCTAGGGGAAGCGAGTACTGCTCGGCAGGAAGCCCGGCCTTCTCCTTCAGAAGGTCCTCTTCTGTCTGCACACGTCCGTCGCCACGAATGTGCAGCACCTCCACACCTTCCTTCCGCAGAGCTTCGCCCACCAGCAGGTTGCGGTGGCAACGAGACGGGTCTTCTTCCGAGCACATGACAGCTATCCTATATCCGTTCTCCACGCCCTCCACCAGGCGACCGATTGCAGCCTGGAACCACTCCTTGCGTTGTATCGCCGCGTAGTCAGGCTTGCCGGTGGTGTCATCGTAGCAATCCGGGTCCTTAGGCCGACCCCCGAGCGCATCTCCCAGGTACAAGTAGCGGATGTCCTCCGGCGGCAAAGACCTCTCAAGGCTGCTGCGGTTGACGTGCGGAAACCGGGCACTCGTCGGCTCGCTTCTCACGTCCACGACGTACTGAATGCCGGTACTGCTTAGCAGATGTATGAACTCCTCGGGAGCGTGGTTGCTGTGGCCTATTGTGTATACTCTATTCACGGCTCTGCCAAGTATGATTCAAGTGACAGCCAACCGGGGCCCAAACCAGGATAGCACAACTGCGGAGGCTCGTAAACTCGCATCGCCGCGCAGTGGGCAGAGAAGCGCTCTTCGTGCAAGTGAAGAATCTGCCCAAGACGTGGGCCGCGCCTCCGCACCACCCCCTGGCGGGGGTATCACTGCAGCCAGCAGTGCACCATGGTAGGGGGCATTGTCAAGAAACGCAGGCGAGGAAGGGGGGAGGGGGCAGTGCACCAGAAGCTCCCAAGAGAGTGTGTTGTCTTACTCAGGCGCATGGTGTATCCTTGTCGCAGGGCACTCGCAGAGCCCAATTGATTTTTGCCGTTGATCCTGCGGCAATTGAGGACAAGGTCCCCGCAAATGCGCGGTCATGCTCACAGATTCCGCTGCGTCATTGATTCAGCAAGCGCGATAGGCAGAATTGCTCTGCGAGTGCCCACTCCCGTGGAGCGGTTATCGTAGGCATGGAAGTCAACCTGACGGCATCGGCGGACGAATTGCTGACGAAGTTCCATGCCCTTTCGACCGCTCAGGATGTGGCAGACCTCCTGGAAGTGGACAAGGGCGTACTGAACTATCACCTCTATATTCTCGATGACTCCAAGCGCTACACTCAATTTGAGATCGCCAAGAAGCGAGGAGGTGTCCGGATCATCTCTGCTCCAGCCACCGCGCTTAAGATAATCCAGCGGAAGCTCAGCTTCGTACTGACACTTGTCTATAACCCAAAGCCTTGTGTCCATGGATTCACGACAGACAGGTGCATTGTGACCAACGCCCAAGTCCATGCCAAGCGCAGACATGTTCTGAATGTGGACCTTCAGGATTTCTTCCCGAGTATCACCTTCCCCCGAGTGAGAGGGATGTTCATGGCGAAGCCCTATCTGTTGCCACCACCGGCCGCTACGGTTCTCGCACAGATCTCTTGCTCCAGGCAAGGCTTGCCCCAGGGGGCTCCAACATCGCCGATCGTCTCGAACATGGTTTGCGGCAGGTTTGACAGTGAGATGATGTGGATAGCCAAGGCCAATCTGTGCACTTACACTAGGTACGCCGATGACATAACATTCTCGACGAACGTCAAGACGTTCCCTGCAGCACTGGCGAAGATCAATGCATCCGGACAGGCAGAGGTTGGAGACGAACTCAACAAGCTGATCGAAAGCAATGGCTTCGCCGTCAACCCAGCCAAGGTGAGATTGCAGATCAGGAATGGACGACAAGACGTGACAGGGCTGACCATAAACCAATTCCCGAACGTCAAACGTAGGTATGTGCGTCAAATACGCGCCATGCTACATGCATGGCGCACATATGGTCTTGAGAAGGCTGAGACGGAGTTCATTCAGCATTACGACCGAAAGGCCCGTTCCCAGCTTGTCCCAGCCAGCCGACAGTTCGCACGTGTACTGAGGGGGAAGATCGACTTCATAGGAATGGTGAGAGGGCCCGGTGATCGGATTTACGTTCGCTTCCTCCGCGAACTGCAGCAGCTGGACCCCGATCTCGTGAAGACTCCCATAGACCCTCTGCATGCCCTGCTGAAGATGTACGTCGAATTGAAGGCTATGGCGGACCATCACCAGCGTGGTTACCTGCTTGAGAAACTGCTTCGACAGGCGTTCGAGCTCGATGGCATTCCCGCTGTTGACAGCTTCAGACGGAATAACAACGGCGAACAGATCGACGGTGCGTTCAAGCTCGATGGGTGGTACTACTTGGTGGAGTGTCGGTGGCGAAAGGGAGTCTCGGCTATCGAAGAGTTGGACAGCTTTCGAGGGAAGGTTGACCGGTCCAGCGCACAGACAATGGGGTTGTTCCTTTCCATAAAAGGATGGTCCGACAATGTTGTACCAGGGCTGAAGCAGAACCCACACAAATGCATCATACTTATGAACGGAGATGACCTGGAAGAGGTGTTGGAGGGTTCCGTCAGGCTTCGAGACCTACTGGCAGCCAAGGCCAAGCGTTTCAGTCTGTCGGCCGAACCGTTCTATTCGGCGGCGGACTACCTAGCCGAAGCGGACGACGCTTCCTGATCAATGCTACCACACCTCTCACCTCTACCGGCTCTTGACCTTCTGCACCCACTTGTCGAAGTCCTCCTTCAGCTCGGGGGAGGAGACCTCGAAGGTGCTGAAGACGAAGTAGGTGAGCCTCTGCGCCAGGTAGAGGGTCATGGTGGCCAGCAACCCGAGCCTGTCCTGATCGTAGCGGCCCACCAGCTCGAACCCGACCTCCTCCTTGCCCAGCGCCTCCTGGTACTTGGTGGGCTCGCCCGAGGCCAGGTCCTTGCCGTCGATGGCCCGCCACGCCATCAGGTCGAGCGCGAAGCCCAGGTCGTCGCCCGCGTTCTCCAGCGCCAGCCAGAACTCGTCCGGCAGCAGCCGCCGGAAGTCCATGTCGAACACCTGGGCCAGCCCCACGGCGGAGCTGTGTGACGTCTTGTCCCAGAGGAACTTCACCAGGTCACGCTCCCGGGTCTGGTCGGGCCCGCGCTTGATGAAAGCGTCCTTGGCCCGGTCCCATTGGGCGCGCTTCTCCTCCGCGCGGTTCTTGGCCTCGAGGGCGGGATGCAGCTCTACCTTGAGCCACTGCTTGATCTCGTCGGGATCGTCATCGAAAAGGTGCATGTAGACCAGCGCCTCGAACGCCGACCTCAGCAGGATCGCAGCACCGGCGTAGTAACCGATGGAGAGGCTGGTGGTGCTCAGCCGGAACAGGTTGGAGGCCTTGATCCCGAGCAGCGCCTTGAGGAACACCGGCGAGTTCGGCTCGGCCCCCCTGATGCTCGGCGTGTAGGTAACGCACCTGGCGGAGAGCGTAGCGCCCGTGTTCGCCAGCTCGAGGTCCCTCACGGTCTCCTTCGACACGCGCCGCACGTGCTCGGCCTCGTCGTCGTCCAGGGCCATGACGTTGCGGTCGGCCACCTTGGGCATGGTCACGCCGCCGCTCTCGATAGCGCCCTTGGTGCTGGGCACCTTCGCGCCCAGCCGCTCGTCGATGGCGGTTGCGGCGTCCAGCGCGCGCCCCAGCGCCTTGAACAGGGCCTCGACCTTGTGGTGATCGTTCACGCCGCTCACTATCCGGGCGTTGAGGTTCATCTTGACCTCACCGGCCAGCGACTCCAGGAAGTGCCGGACCAGGGTCGAGTCCAGCCCGCCGATGTCGCGGCCTTCGAGCGGGACGTCTATCGTGGCATGGCCTCTGCCGCCGATATCGATCGTCACCATGGCCAGCGCGTCGTCCATGGGAACGACGGCATGCCCCATCCTGACGATGCCCTGCCGCCTGCCCAGCGCCTTGTCGAAGGCCTGGCCCAGCGCAATGGCGACGTCCTCCACGACGTGATGCTGTCCCACAACCAGGTCGCCGGTGGCCCTGACCTTGAGGTCGAACCTGCCGTGGCTGGCCACCTGCGACAGCAGGTGATCGAGCATGCCCACGCCGGTCTTGATGCTGTTCTTCCCCGTGCCGTCAACCTGAAGCTCGACCTTTATCCTGGTCTCGCTCGTCTGTCTATCGACCGTGACCTTTCTCCTGGCCATCTCCTACTGCTCCTTCCATCTATCCAGCGCCGCGACGAGGGCGTCGGTCTGCTCGGGCTTGCCCACGCTTATGCGCAGCATGCTGCTAAGCAGCGGCTTCTCGAAGTGCCTGACGATTATGCCCCTGTGCTCCAGGCCCTCCTTGATCATGAGGGCGTTACCCTTTATCACCTGGCAGAGAATGAAATTGGCCTGCGACGGCATCGGCCTGAGGACGCCGTGCTCCTGCAGCAACCGGGACAGCCGCTCCCTCTCCTCGACAATGGCCTTGACGTTCGCCTGAAGATAGTCGAGGTCCGCGAGGGACTCCCTCACGGCCACCATAGCCGCCGCGTTAACGTTGTACGGAATCTTGATCCTGCGAATCATCTCCGCGATGGGCAGCGGGAAGACGCCGTAGCCTACCCGCAGGCCGCCCAGGCCGGCCCATTTGCTGAACGACCGCAATACGATCAGGTTGGGGTACTCCGGCACCATACCGGCCATGGACTGGCCGTGGAACTCGTAGTAGGCCTCGTCGATGATAACCATGGTGCCGATGCTGAGCAGCTCCCGCAGCACCTTGCTGGGGGTGGCGTTGCCTGTGGGGTTATTGGGCGACGCTACGAACACCGCCTTGGTGCGCTTGTCCACCGCCTTGTCTATGCCCTTGACATCGATCTCGTAAGCGTCCTGGCGGGGTACGGTGGTCACCTTGCCGCCGCACACCTCGGTGCTGAACGAGTACATGCCGAAGGTGGGGCTGCAGTTGATCACCTTGTCTCCGGGCTCCAGGAGCACCCTCAGCGTCAGGTCGATCAGCTCGTCGCTTCCCGAGCCGCAGACGATGTAGTCCTTATCGACGTTTACGTATTCGGAAAGCTGCTTCATTATCATCCGGTGCAGGGGGTCGGGATAGATGTGATAGAACGGGTACTCGGCAAGGGCGCGGGCGACGCGTGGGGACGGCCCGTAGGGGTTCTCGTTGCCGTCCAGCTTGATAAGCTCGTCCACCGGGACGCCACAACGCTCACTGAGCACCTCCAGCGGCGCGATAGGCTCATAGGCCTCAAGCCCGATTAGATCAGGTCTGATGAGCTTCTCAGCGTCTGTGAAGCGGCTCTGCGTCATTGTCCCGCCTCCCCAAGTTCGTCAAGTCTCTTCTCCACCGACAGCGCGTGGGCGGTCAGCCCCTCGGCCCTGGCGATGGCCGCCGCGGCCGGCCCTATCGCCTTCAGCGCGGCATCGTCGAGGTCGACCAGTATCGAAATCCTCAGGAAGTCTAACACACTGAGCGGAGAACTGAAACGGGCTGTGCGACCCGTCGGCATGACGTGGCTCGGCCCTGCCGTGTAGTCTCCCAGCGTCTCGGGCGATTCGATGAATACGCCCCCGGCATGTCTGATTCGGTCGAGATACGAGCGCGCGTTCTCCACAACGATGCACAGGTGCTCCGGCGCGAGCGCGTTCACCAGCTCCAGGGCCTCCCCCATGTCGCCCAGCACGACGAGCGCGCCGTTGTCGTCCAGGGCCTTCCGCGCGATGTCGCGCCGTTCGAGCGACGCTACCTGGCGCTCCACCTCGGCGTCAACTGCCTGGGCCAGGCGCTGCGAGGTCGTCACCAAGACCGCGGTAGCCATCTCGTCGTGCTCGGCCTGCGCCAGGAGGTCCGCCGCGCAGAAGACGGGGTTCGCGGAGTCGTCCGCCAGTATCACGGTCTCGGTGGGGCCGTGCAGTCCGTCGATGGCCACCGTACCGAAGACCTGCTTCTTGGCCAGAGTCACATAGACGTTGCCCGGACCGCATATCTTATCGACCATGGGTACCGTCTTGGTGCCATAGGCCATGGCCGCAATGGCCTGCGCGCCGCCTGCCTTGAACACCCTGTCGACGCCCGCGATGCCGGCCGCCGCCAGTGTCGCCGGGGGGACTGCACCGTCGGGGCCGGGTGGGGTGCACACGATGATTTCCTCGACGCCCGCGACTCCGGCCGGTATCGCCGTCATGAGCACCGTGGACGGGTACGACGCCGTGCCGCCGGGAACGTAGATACCCGCACGCTCGATAGGCCGCACGAGGAAGCCGAGCCCCTCCCTCTCGAACCCCAGGCCCAGCCTGGCCCTCTGTCGGGTGTGAAAGGACCGAATCCTGTCGGCGGCAAGCTCCAGTGCGCTCAGCAAGCCGGGATCAACCTCGTTCCGCGACCGGGCGATCTCGTCCGGCGCGGCCTCGATCTGCGAAAGCTCAGCGCCGTCGAGCTCCCTGGTGTACCGCAGCAGGGCTGCGTCCCCCTCGGTCCGCACAGCGCTGATGATCTGCCTGACGGCCTCCTCGGGCTGGGGCCTGTCGGCGAAGACTCGATCGACGAGCGAAGCCCTGGCATCCCTCAGGCCCTCGATGATCCTCATCCGAGGTACTCCTCAACCACGCGTATCGACTCGGAGATGGACTTCTCGCGGAAACCGCGTATCGCCTGCTCGGACACCGTTTCCAGCACCTGCGCCAGCCTCTCGTCGAACGTATCGAAGAAGTGATCGATGCGGTCGCGCGAGAGCTGGCGCATCCAGATCAGGTATTTCTCGGCGAAGCTGCGGAAGCCCTCCCAGTTTGCCTTCCTCGTGGTCGCCATGAACACGAAGTCCTGCCACCTGTCGAGGCTCTCGCTGTCCAGGAAGCACACGTCCACGTTGGATGCGGACTCCACCAGGTCGCGGCGTATGCTGGATATGCTGTCGCTGTTGAGGCGCTCCCGCCGGTCCAACTCGA
>CAZGDV010000003.1:0-65186 GCA_964524995.1 uncultured Dehalococcoidia bacterium
CGTCGATATCATTAAGAGGTACTTTCCTGGGATGGCCATAAACGTGTCTACGATAGCTCATGTCGACTCCGTGTCCAAAGCGAGATTCTGGGAGGCTATGGGTGTAGACCGGATAACACTCGACTTCATGATGAACCGGGATTTCGAGTTCCTGAAGGCTGTTCGAAGTGCGGTGGGATGCGGCCTGGAAGTCATAGTCCATGATCTTTGCCTTTACGGGTGCCCGTTTCGATACTACCACTACAATACGATGGCACATGCCTCGCAAGATGTGGAAGAGGTAAACTCTCTCAAGCATCAGCTCGCTGCTTCGTATCCGCTGCTCAAGTGCAACCTGATAAGGCTGACCGATTTCTCCGAGATCATCAAAATCAGATGGATAAGGCCCGAGGATGTTGGATACTATCGCGACTTGGGCGTCGGCCTCTTCAAGCTCGTAGAGAGGGCAAGGCCGATGAGAGAGCTCCTGTCATATGCGCAGGCATACGCGGACGGGTCCTATGGCGGAAACCTGCTCGACATAATGCCGATACTTCCGGCTGGAATGACGGAAGCAGGGTCCTCCAACAAGGAATTGCCCATCTACTTGGACAACAACAAGCTCGACGGGTTCCTGGAATACTTCAAGACGAACAACTGTCGAACCCAGTGCCATGAGTGCAGCTACTGTGGTAGGGTGGCCGAGGAGGCCATTACGGTGGTAGACCAGAAGCAACTGGACGATCACGTACGTTTCCTGAAGGAGAAGCTCAACTCCATCACTGATTGGGAGGCGGTAATCCATGACACGTGCCGCGCCACGTTCTAGAGGCCGTAGGCATGTGAAGCTGTGTGGTGCGTAATGATGTGGCTCGACCTCTCCTTGGACGGGTGCTGGTGTGAATAGGCGGACTCTGGTAGCTGTCTGGAAGGTCAACGTCCCCCTGGGGGCGTGGATGTATCTCCCATTGTGGGTTGGCGCTATTACTCTCGGGCTTGACGGCAAGCTGGGGTTTCGCGATCCTGGGCTGCGTCATCGTCGTGTTGGGGGGCCTGATGCTCCTCAGAACGATCCAGCTCTTCGGGTCGAAGGCCGTCAGCGCTCGCTTGCAGGAGATGTAGATAAAAGGAGGACCAGGGATGAAGACAAGAATACTGCTGCCCCTGGCGATTCTGGTGCTGGCTGGCAGCCTCGTCTTGGGGGCATGCTCGACGAGTGAAGACGAGCAGACCATCAAGATCGGAGTGCTGGCTTCCCTCACCGGCCCACTGGCCCAGGAAGGCATCGAGCATGTCATGGGCATAGAACTGGCCCTTGACGAGGTCGGTTATGAGGTAGCCGGCAAGGAGATCGAACTGATAACGGAGGACATCGGCGTAGACCCGGGCCTTTGCCTGACCAAGGTGAAGAAGCTCAATGAAGTGGACAACGTTGATCTGGTTCTGGGCCCTTCAAGCGTTGGTCAAATCCTGGCTATTCGCGACTACATCGACGAGAACGAGTTGCTGACGATATCTCCCATGTGCCCTACGCCGAAGATGACAGGGGAACTATACACGCCGTACTTCTTCCGCTCGTCGTACAACTACAACCAGGAGAACGCCCTTGCGGCCTACATAGCCTATGAGGAGAAGGGCTATCGCAAGGTAGCTGCAATCTTCGTGGATATCGAGGATGGACACGGGAACTGGGAGCCGTTCAAGGAGGTCTTCGAGGGACTGGGCGGCGAGGTGGTCCTTGAGATCGCCACCCCGATGGAGACTCCAGACTACGCTCCCTATATGGCTCAGATTGATGCGGAGAACACCGATGTCATCTGGTCCTTCCATCTCGGAGGCGATGCCATACGCTTCGTGCAGGCGCTGGATGAATACGGAATCAAGGATGAGGTGCCCGTTCTTTGCTCGCCTGCCACGGTCAGCGAGGGTTGGCTGGCACCGATGGGGGACGCTGCGCTGGGAATCGAGAGTACGACCAACTACAGCCCGGTGCTGGACACACCCGAGAATACAGAGTTCGCGCAGGCCCTTTGGGACAAGGACCAGCAGCGGCCGACCATACCTATTGAGCATGGATATGTGGCAGCTCGAATGGCAATACTCGCTCTCGAGGAGGTGGACGGGGACGTCAGCGATTTGGATAGCCTGATCGAGGCGCTGGAGAACCTCGAATTCGAGGCCCCGCGTGGCCCCATCAAGTTCGAGCAACACACGCCTGTACAGAATCTGTACCACAGAGTAGTAGAGAGGGTGGACGGAGAGCTGCAGAATACAGTAGTGGGTACCTATCCGGACATCGGACCGGTTTGGGTTCCTGCTGGTCTGGAATAGGGCGAGGAGGTTAGTCCGTAGTGCCCCAGGCTGACCAGCTGGCACTGGTACTCCTCAACGGCGTTACGTTCGGCATGCTCCTGTTCCTGCTGGCTGCCGGGCTGGTCTTGATGCTCGGGGCGATGAACATCGTCAACCTGGCCCACGGCTCCTTCTACATGCTGGGGGGATTCGTCGGCGTCGCCGTCGCCGCGAAGACCGGCAACTTCGCGCTGGCTGTGCTGGCTGGCATGGGAGCCGTGGGTTTTCTCGGCCTCGTCGTTGAACGATTCTTCCTGCGATACCTTCGCGACCAAATGGCGCAGGTCCTCCTCACATTGGGTTTCGTCTACATCATCTCGGACCTGGCCAGAACAGTTTGGGGCTCAGACCCGCTGAGCCTCGCTCCTCCGTCATTCCTGGCGGGGCAGATAGGGATCGGAGACTCCTTCGAATACCCGGTCTACCGTCTTGCCCTCATCGGCTTCAGCCTGCTTGTATGGGTCGGTCTCTGGCTGTTCCTGGAGAGAACCAGATTGGGAGCGATCGTGCGCGCTGGGGCGGATGACAAGGAGATGGTGGCAGGCCTGGGCATCAACATCAAAGTGGTGTTCACTGCGGTCTTCACACTGGCCGCGCTCCTGGCGGGTCTGGCCGGAGTAGTGGGCACCCGTGTGTTCACAGCGAGCCTGACGCTGGACTGGCAGGTTCTGGGGCTCGCTCTGGTCGTGATGGTGGTGGGAGGGGTACGGAGCCTGCACGGTGTGCTGTTAGGGAGCCTGTTGATCGGCCTGGTGGACAGGATTGGCACGTTCTTCGTCCCTGAGCTGGCCATGTTCCTGATCTTCGGAGCTATGGCGCTCGTCCTGGTTCTCAGGCCCTACGGGATCATTCGAGAACATGCATAGAGAGCTATTGTCCGGCGCTAGGGTGAGATGCGCTGCCTACGTTGTTGGCGGCGTAGTGGTGTTTGTGGTCGTTCCACAGTTCATTTCCTCGTACTACGTGTTCGTGTTCACCGAGATACTCATCTACGGCATCTTTGCCCTCAGCGTGAACATGCTGCTCGGATATGCCGGGCTCATCTCGCTGGGGCAAGCGGCGTTCTGGGGGGCTGGTGGATACACTGTGGCTTTGATCACCGTGCAAGCCGGGGTGGACAGCTTCTGGCTCTGCATTTGTGCTGCGGTCGTGGTCGCAACAGTGCTCGGCGGCATACTCGGGGCCCTTGCATTGAGAACGAAAGGCGTGTATTTCATCCTCTTGACGCTGGCCCTGGCCCAGATGGTGTGGGCGCTCTTGAGTCCTTGGCGTTCGATCACCGGCGGGACCGAAGGCTTGTATGGGATAGCCAGACCCGACTTGGGACTGCCGTTGTCACTGTCGAGCAGTCTCAGCTTCTACTTCTTCGTTCTGGTGTTCTTCGCTGTGTCGGCATTCGTGCTCTATAGAGTAACGCGGTCACCTTTCGGTCGGGTCCTGGTCGGGATCCGCGAGAACGAGCAGAGGATGCGGGCACTTGGCTACAGCACGTGGCGGTATCTGTACGTCTGCTTCATTGTTGCGGCCGCCTTCGGCGGGCTTGCGGGAGCGCTCAAGGTGTATCAGGATGGCTTCGTGAACCCCGCATATGCCAGTTTGAGCACCTCGGCGCTCGTCCTGCTCATGGCGATGATAGGGGGGACGCGCGTTTTCGGTGGGCCTGTGGTGGGGGCTGGCGTGGTCTGGATCATACGAAGCGTGGTGAGTTCATACACAGTGTACTGGAACCTCTTACTGGGCGTTTTGATGGTCGCTGTTGTGATGTTTGCGCCGGCAGGTATCGCCGGCTATCTGACTGGGATCGGGAAGAGGTATGGAATACTTGAGGGTCGAAGGCGTCTCCAAACGCTTCGGTAGTCTACAGGCGCTGCAGGACGTGTCGCTGACCATCGAAGACGGTGAACGGCGAGCGATTATCGGGCCGAACGGTGCCGGGAAGACAACGCTGTTCAATCTGTTCATGGGGGATATGCTGCCTTCAGCCGGTCGGCTGCACTTGTTCGGGAGGGATATCACCAATGTCCCATCGCACAAACGTGTTCACCTCGGCATGGCCCGTACCTACCAGATCCTGAATCTCATTCACAATGTGTCGGTCCTTGACAACGTACGGTTGGCTATTCAGGCGACAATGCCCTACCGCTTCGGCGTATTCCTCTCCCAGGACTCGTATCGTGGACTGTTCGCCGAAGCAAGGGGCCTGCTGGATGCCTGGGGCTTGTGGGACAAGCGCAACGATCGAGTCGAGGACCTGTCCTACGGCGAACAGCGGCACGTGGAACTGATCATGGCCCTCGCGTCGAAGCCCAAGCTCCTGCTGCTGGACGAGCCCACCAGCGGTCTCTCCGAGGCTGAAGGTGCCGAATTCGTCAAACGAATACGCGAACTCGGGCGGGAGACCACGCTGGTGGTCATCGAGCACGATATGGACGTAGTGTTCGGGCTGGCTGATATGATCACAGTCCTTCATCAAGGGCAGGTGATAGCGGAGGGCTCGGAACAGGAGATCAAGGGAGACATCAAGGTGAGAGAGGTATTCCTGGGTGAGCACTAACGGCCCCATCCTCCAGTTAACGGACGTCCATACTTACTACGGAGACAGCTATGTCCTTCAGGGGGTCTCACTGGAGGTCGAGGAGGGTTCTGTGGTAGCGCTCATGGGGCGCAACGGCACAGGCAAGACAACCGTCATCAACTC
The DNA here is from genome assembly GCA_964524995.1 of uncultured Dehalococcoidia bacterium. GTDB lineage: Bacteria > Chloroflexota > Dehalococcoidia > SZUA-161 > SZUA-161 > CAZGDV01. The sequence goes on from CAZGDV010000003.1 coordinate 5,030, forward strand.
CGTCATCGGCTTCGTGCACGCCAGTCAGGGCACTATCCGATTCCGGGGAATGGATATCACCCGGACCGCTCCGGATCGAATTGCCCGAATGGGCATTGGGCTCGTCCCGCAGGGCCGGAGGATATTCCCGTCCCTGAGCGTCAAGGAGAACCTGGTCATAGCCGCGCGCAAGGGCTCTCGGCGCAAGGTACGTTGGGACCTGGATGCGGTGCTCTCGGTGTTCCCTGCCTTGAAGGAGCGCCTCAATTCAAGGGGACATACCCTCAGCGGGGGCGAGTTGCAGATGTTGGCGATAGCCAGAGCCCTGATGACCAATCCGACACTGTTGCTTCTCGACGAGGCTTCCGACGGTCTGTCGCCTGTCGCTATGCTCGAGGTGATGCGGGTTGTAGGACACCTCAGACAAGAGGAAGGCCTGTCGGTGCTGCTCGTCGCTCAGAATCCGAAGTTGGCGCTCGACCTGTCCGACTACGTGTACGTCATGAGCAAGGGCAAGGTGGCTCACGCGTCGAAACCTGGTGACCTGGTGGGCAACCCTGACGTCATGGCCAAGTATCTGGGGCTGTGACTGTCCCAGCATCGTTTGCGTTTCCCGTCCCGGTCTTGACTAGATCATCTGTTCGCGTTATAGTCAGCATACTCCACTGGACCGCAAGGGTGGCGAACGATGGACCGGGTCGACAAACTGCAGATGCTTGTCGGCGGCGCTCAATACGATGTTTGTAGCACGACCGCTGACGTCTCTAGGCGAGGACCCGGGCACACTCGCACGGGCGCCATTTACCATGCCGTAGTACCCGGCGGCACGGTGCCTCTGTTCAAAGTGCTCCTGACCAACGTCTGCGTGAACGACTGCGCGTATTGTGCGAACAGATCCGCAAGGGACATCCCCCGTTCTACCTTCCAGCCCGATGAGCTGGCCAAGACGTTTATGGACCTGTACCGGAAGCGACGAGTCAAGGGCCTCTTCCTTTCGTCGGGAGTCGCCCATAATGCGTCACGTACGCAGGAAGATATGGTCAAGGTTGTCGAGATACTGCGCCACCGGCATCAGTTCGATGGATACGTGCATCTGAAGATACTGCCTGGTGCCCCCATGGACTGCGTCGAGGCGGGCTGCAGGCTGGCGACGCGGGTCTCGGTGAACATGGAGGCACCGACGGCGCAGCATATGGTGCGCCTCAGTCGCCGGAAGAATCTGCGTGAGGACATTGTGGACCGGATGCGCTGGGCCAGAGACTTGATGTTGACAGAGGAGGGGGTGGTGCCGTCGGGCCAGACGACTCAGTTTGTTGTGGGAGCGGCCGGGGAGAGTGACCGCGATATTCTTCGCACCAGCGCGGCGCTGTGCAACGAGATGGAGTTGCGGAGGGTATACTTCAGCGCCTTCAGACCTGTGAGCGGCTCACCGCTCGAAGGTGTCGGTGCCGCGCCGCCTGTGCGAGAGCATAGGCTGTATCAGGCTGAATGGCTGATCAGGGTCTACGGGTTTCCCATGCAGGAGGTAGAGCTGGCCTTTGGAGAGAGAGGCAATCTGCCCTGGACTAAGGACCCGAAGCTGGCCATTGCCCAGAGAGAGCCCTGGCTGTTCCCTGTGGATGTGAACACGGCAACGTATGATGAACTGCTTCGTGTGCCGGGGATCGGCCCCGTGTCAGCCGCGAGGATCTTGGAGGGCAGGCGCGATCATTCCGTATTCTCGCTCCAGCAATTGAAGAAAATGGGGGTTCCCACGAAGCGCGCGCTGCCGTACATTTGGTTCCAGGGTATGCTTCCGGCGGAGAGGCAAGTAAGCTTCCTGCCGGAGTTGGACGAAGAAGAATGCGACCCCGCGCCGGCCCTGGCCGAGTGCCTGGGTTAGATGGCTTAGAGCTCGATTTCCTTCAAGCCAGGTGACACGGTCAGCCTTGGCCCAGTAATCGACTGTACGTCGTCAGCCGTCCAGCCGGGCGCTACCTCCGTCAGCAGCAGACCTTCTTCAGTCACCTCGATCACCGCAACGTCAGTCACTATCAGGTCCACACACTGCATCCCCGTGAGGGGACAGGTGCACTCCCTGAGGATCTTGGGCTTGCCGTCACGAGTTGTGTGCTCCATTGTGGCTATGAGCCGCTTCGCGCCGGCAGCGAGGTCCATACCACCGCCAATCGTTCCACCCAGGGGATCGCTGCCCGTATTCCAGTTAGCCAGGTCTCCCCTCTCCGACACTTGTAGAGCGCCCAGAATCGATATCAGACGGCCACTCCTGATCATGCCGAAGGAATTCAGGAGGTCCAGGAAAGCCATGCCAGGCGCGGGTCTCCAGAACCGCCCCCCGGCATCGACGTGGTGGAAGGCGGCCTTGTCGATCTCGTCCTCCATGAGCAACGGGCCGTATCCGAGCACGCCGTTCTCGGACATAAACGTAACCCCTTCGGGCATGTAGAGTGCGCACAGGTTTGGTATGCCGATGCCCAGGTTGACACAGTCCCCGTCGCGCAGTTCCTTGGCGGCACGCATCGCGATCGTGTCTCGGTCGAGGCACCTCTTGCCGCCGTGTGTGGGCACTGCCTCCTGACTGTCGTCGCATGCCTGTGGCCGGAAGACCATCTTGCGCGCCAGCTCGATGTCCCCGAGCCTCGCTATCAGCTCCTTCTGCTTGCGATCTGTACCGAGGCCGTCCTGCGGAATCTGTACGATGCGGTCGACGAAGACGCCGGGCGTAACCACGTGCTCGGGATCGATCTCTCCTGGTTCTACGATTTCGTCGACCTCGGCGATCGTCGCCGCTGCCGCCATAGCCATCAGAGGCTGGTCGGTTCGGTGCACGCCCTGGTAGACGAGGTTTCCGAATCGATCGGCTCGATGAGCCCGTACGAATGCATAGTCGGTCCTTATGGGCTCTTCGAGCAGGTAGTCCTTCCCTTTGATGGCTCTCTTCTCCTTGTTCTCTGAGAGCACTGTTCCCACCCCTACGGGGTTGTAGAATCCACCCAGCCCCATGGCACCCGCGTAAATCCTTGAGACGAGAGTCCCGTGTGTCGTTAGCTCGACCTCGAGTCCGGCCTCGACGTATTCCTTGACGAAGGCTCCCGCACCAAGCTGCTGGAAGCCTACGACGGACGATACCAGCTTACCCATCTGTGGCAGAAGGACGGGAGGCATGATGATCTCGTCTTCGTTGCCGATGGGCAGCGGTACGAAGTTGTGCGTTACGATCGTGAGGTTCCTCGTACCCCGTCTACGGAGCGCTGCTATAAGGTTCTGGGCGGTTCCGGCGAAACCCCAGCACTCCATGAATATCGAGGCACCGTCGGGGATGTCGGCTACAGCGTCGTCGAAGCTACTGAACACCTTATTCTTCATGTCGCACCGCTCCTCCAAGCGTCCATATGAGTGCTGCGGACCCTAGCTGAGAAAAGACCGGCGACCGTCCCAATAGGTCTCTCTCTCGAGTATGGTTGCGGCCCCCGCTCCCCAGGCTCCGCATATGGCGGCCAGTCCGTACCTGGATTCCCTGCGATTCATCTCGTGCGCCAGGGTGCCAAGGATTCGGATGCCGCTCGCCCCCACGGGATGGCCTATGCAGCAGGCCCCGCCATTGACATTCACACGGTCTGGGTCGAGGTCCATTTCCTTGATCTGCATGAGTGGCAGTACGGCAAACGCCTCGTTCACTTCGATCAAGTCCATTTGGTCGGCAGACAGGCTGGCGCGCTCAAGAGCCTTCTTTGATGCTGCAATCGCGCCGTAGCCCATGATGGTGGGGTCGACACCCACCCACGCCATGCTTCTGAGCGTGGCCATCGGTACGAGCCCCAACTGCTGCGCCTTCTCCTTTGATGTGAAGATAGAAGCCGCTGCCCCGTCGTTCTCGCCGGATGTGCTCGCGGCGCACACGGTTCCATCTGACGCGTAGAGAGGAGGAAGCCCCCGGACTTTGTCAATGCTGGAATCCGCCCGAACGCCCTGGTCCCAGTCAACAAGCTGCGACGATCCGTCCGCGTTTGGCACCTGAATTGGGATGATTTCGTGTTTGAACCTGCCTTGACTCTGCGCAGCCGCCGCTCTCAGATTGGTGCGAACTGCCCACTCATCCTGTTCCTCCCTGGTGACCTTAAACATGCCAGCCAGCCTCTCGGCGATGAGGCCCATACTGGCAACGAGATTAACGTCAAGACGATCGAGAACCTTGGCGTTGGGCATGGCCCGCGCCTTGGCGTACTCCTCGATCAACGCAGTGATGTCAGTCTCTTCGGTGATGAGAGGTGTGGGGAAGTGGGAGTGGCTCTCCATGCCGCCGGCCACCACGATGTCCGCAAGGCCAAGCTGTATCGTCATGCAAGCTATGTGGGCGGCTGTCATGCTGGAGCAGCACGCCCGCTCGACACTCAAACCCGCCACTTCGAACGGGCATGTCATCAGGCTCACGCTCGTGCCCGGATTGGCCTGTTCGCCGACCTGGTTGACCGTTCCCATTATGATCTCATCGACCGTGACAGGCTCTATGCCGGTGCGTTTGAATAGTGCCTCAACGACAGTAGCGGCGAGATCATCCGCCCGCATGTGCTCGAAAAAGCCGGGCGTCTTCCTGTTGGCCAGGCCGAATGGCGTCCTGGCGAAATCGAGGAGAACGGCGTCCTGTACTTCCCTCATAGGCTCCTTTCTCAATGTCAGCTCTTCTGAGGTCTACATACCTGCCTTGCAGAACTGAATTCAGGAATAATGTTGCGATCCTGGCAGTGCTGGCTGGCAACTAGCAGAATGTGAAGCTCGGGTAGCTGATTATAGGCTGAGTCTGGGGGAAACGCAAGCCTAGCATATTGCGCAGCACTTGACGTCGGCATTAACATTGTCGTAAGCGCAGGGGAACTGCAGACCGGAGGCAGACGGCGAGCCAATGCGAACAGAAGTCCTGCTGCCAGCGCTCTTCCTCGTTCTTGCAGTGATCGGATGCGGTGCAGGCGAGTCGGCTTCGCCGACCGCCGGGGAAATCCCAGGGGAGGTAGGTGCAATGGGAATGAGGATCACGAGTACAGCCTTTCAAGGCAACGACACGATACCGGCCAAGTACACCTGTGACGGCCAAGATGTCTCCCCGCCAGTGCAGTGGGAAAGCGTCCCGGAGGGCACGAAGAGCCTTGCCCTCATAGCCGATGATCCGGATGCGCCCGTCGGGACATGGGTCCACTGGATCATATACGATATGCCGGCCGATGCTACAGGCCTGCCGGAGGGCGTAGAAGACGACGGGGAGCGCGCCGACGGCAGCCGACAAGGCAAGAACAACTGGAATCGCCTGGGCTACGGCGGCCCTTGTCCTCCAGGTGGCACCCATCGCTACTTCTTCAAGCTGTACGCGCTCGACTCCAAGCTCGGCCTGCCCGCTGGCGCAGGCGTCAAGCAGGTCATGGACGCCATGGAGGGGCATATCCTGGCCCAGGCCGAACTGATGGGCAAGTACGCAAGGAAGTAAGTAGGTTCGGCTCCGAACCAGCGCCTATCGGTTCCTAGGCCTTGCCTGGCAGGTGCCGCTTGTTGCCACCCTTTGCAAGTCCTCCGGTCTATGAACGATCACTCTCCTACCGCAACTCCCGTAGGAAGACCCTGGCTGGCGCTCCGTCGGCGTCTTGGACTTTGATGGGGAGGCATATCAACTCATAATCCCCCGAGGGCACGGTGGACAGGTCCAGCCCCTCGACGATTACGACGCCCGCCTCCAGCAGCGTGCGATGGGTGAGGTGCCCCTCCGCTTTGTATTTCTCGATCGAGAGATAGTCGATACCAACGAGCCTGATCCCCAGACCCACGAGATAGGAGGCAGCATCGTCGGACAGGTAAACGAATCCACTTTCGAACTCCGCCCTGTCCAGAATGGCTGAGTTGCGGGTAGCGAAAAGCACTCTTGTTACGCCGTTGAGGTCCAGGGTATCCAGCACGAGGCGATCGATGTGCTCGACGTCCGGCAGCCGGAACAGGCGCGCTGGCCCCACAAGAATGGCCGGGTCTATGGCATCAACACCCGGCGCTCCTTCGATGAAGTGACGTGGTGCATCAACGTGAGTCCCAGTGTGCGTCCCTATCAGAAGCTGCGACAGGTTGCTGGAGTCACCACGTGTTATGGACTTGAGCGGGGTCAGCTCGACACCGGCATCGCCGGGCCAGATCAGCATACCGGGGCGGACTGTCAGGCTAACGTCATACATTCGCGGCTGTGCCATAATCTACGAGGCGATCTCTATTACTGTCTTGATGCGATCGGGGTCCGGGACAGAGAAGGCATCCTTGATGCCCCCCAGAGTGAAACGGTGCGTTATCATCCTGCCGAGCATACCATCGAAGCCTGACTCGATGTCACCTATATGGCTCAGCGCGGCCTCGAAGTGTCTCCGGTTCGAGTTTACGCTTCCCACGATGACCTGGTTCTCCCGGACGATCTTGCGGATCAGTTGAGCCACGTCTATCTGGCTGAGCACCCCTTCACGCGGTATCCCGGTCATCACGTAGATGCTGCTTCTTGCCAGATGGTTGACGAGGTCCAGCGCTGTACCGGCTGCTCCTGAGGCTTCTATGACCATGTTCAGCGTGCCCTCGAGGGAGCAGAACTCGACAAGCTCCTTGGCTGACTTGTCGCGGGCGTCGACATAGCATGCGCCCGTCTGTGTCACGAGGCGCGCTTTCGCGCTGTCCTCGGGGAGTACGTCAGCGGTCCACGTTTGAACGTTGTCCAGCCGAAGCAGCGCCGTTGCGAGCAGGCCTAGCGGCCCCGCACCCAGCACCAGGGCGTTCTTGCATCTCCCCCACTCCTTGGAAGAGAAGTCGTGGGTGGGATGAGGACAGGTCCACGGCAGTCGCGACTGGATCACCTTTATCTGCTCCACGGCCTTCTCGGCTATGCTCAGCGGCTCGGTGAATACCGCTATTGGTACAACCTCCGGTGGTACCTTGACTACGTACTGCTCCTGGTCTACGACGTACTCGGTGAGGTATCCGTCCAGCTTGTGGATGCCGCGCTCGGTGTAAAGTCCTGTCATGCACATGTCGCTCTGGTTGTGCAGGCAGGGCTCACACATGCCACAGCCTCTCCTTACAGTTACAGTGACCGCGTCGCCGGGCGCGACCGACTCGACCGAGGCACCGACTTCCCGGACGACGCCGACCATCTCGTGGCCCATAGCCATGCTGTCGCGGCCTTCGGCGATGTCCTGAAGTTTGTGTTGGACTATGCCGTAGTCTGTACCGTCGAGGCCGACCTCCCGAACGTGCACCAGTACATTGTCGGGCGCTTCGATACGAGGCAATGGGAGCTCAAATGAATGAATGCCCTGCTGTCCCCGTACGACTCCCGCTGCCAGCATGTCAGCCTCCAAACGGCCTCGTCAACCTAATGGCGCGTGACTCAAGGCTGGGCCTTGCGGACGGCGTGTCCTCCGAACTGTTGCCTGAACGCCGCCAGCATCTTGTTGCCTAAGGGTTGATTCTCCCGTGATCGAAATCTGGCCTGCAGCGAAAGGGTGATTACCGGAGCCGGAACCCCAAGCTCGACCGATTCCTGGACTGTCCATCGCCCCTCGCCGGTGTCTTCGATATATGCATCCAGGCTCTGCAGCTTCGGGTCATCCCGGAGAGCGGAAGCGGCCAGATCGAGCAGCCACGACCGGACGACGCTGCCGTACCGCCATATCTCGGCCACCCGGTGGAGGTCGAGGCCGAACTCCCTTTTCGCATCCATGAGCTCGAATCCCTCGGCGTAGGATTGCATCAGGCCGTACTCTATCCCATTATGGACCATCTTCACGAAATGGCCGGCCCCGCTCGGGCCTACGTACCCGTATCCGTCGTCCGGTGTCGGAGCCAGCGTGCGCAGGATAGGTTCAACCTGTTGGTATGCCTCTCGACTCCCTCCTACCATGAGGCAGTACCCCTCCTTCAGGCCCCATATGCCCCCGCTGGTACCGGCGTCGAGGAAGCGGATTCCACGTTCGTCCATAGCAGCTGCCCTGCGGACGCTGTCCTTGTAGTAGGAGTTGCCGCCGTCGATGACTATGTCGTCCTGGGATAGCTCGTTTGCCAATGTCAGCAGGGTTTCCTCGGTTGGCCTCCCCGAGGGCACCATCAGCCACACCACTCTTGGAACTCCCAACTTCGAGGCCAGGTCGGCGATGCTGGTGGCAGGCCGGGCGCCCCTGGCCACGACTGTTGTCATTGCAGCGGGTACCGGGTCGTAGACCATCACGGAGTGGCCACCGTCCAGCAAACGCTGTGCCATGTTGCTGCCCATCCGGCCGGTACCGATCATACCCAGTTCCATCGCACCTCCCATCCGCACCCGTGCGCTCAGAGCTGATCCGCGATAGCTCGGACTCCCGCCTCGTCGCCCCGGTCGAGTCGCACGCCGACGACCTTTCTGCCCAGAGAGCGCAACGCCTGGTAGTCACCCAACGCCTGGGCGTCAGCCACGACGCCGAATGAATACGGCTCGCCCGGTATGGAGATATCCGGGTCATGCCTCTCCAGTATCTGAAGGAACAGCCCGTTGTCAGGCCCTCCCTTGTGCAATTGGCCGGTGGAATGCAGGAAGCGCGGCCCGTATCCAAACGTGGTCGCGATTCCATAACCCTCCGATATCTGTCGGCGCAGGTCCGCGATTGCAGCCTCTACCCCTTCGCTCTCGTGGATGTAGGCCATGATCGCCAGGTACTTGCCGGGCAGCGGCCGGCGGAGTACATCCGAGAGTGCATGATCGGAGGGCCGTTCCGGCAATGACCCCGTGCTGGAGTACTCCTGCAGTACTCGCTCCGTGGCGTCCTTGGCTGCCTGGACGTTCGGCTGGTCGAAGGGGTGTATTCCGATGATCGCCCCGGCAATCGCTGTGGCGAACTCCCAGCGGAAGAACTCCGCCCCCAGATCGTACTTGTCCTGCAATGGCAGGGTGACGACTGGCTGACCTGCTGACTGGAGCTGCTCCACCATCCCATCCAGGGTGTCGTTGTCATCGCCTTCCATACGCAGGTAGACGAACAGCCTGTCGTCCCCATAGTGGCGAACCCCGAGGAGGGGCTCTCCGGCTACGGGCACTATGCCTTTGCCCTCCTTGCCGGTGCTCTCGGCAATCAGTTGCTCGACCCACAGACCGAAGCTGGCTATTCCCGGCGACGTCATGATGGTCAGCTTATCTCTACCGCGCAAGGCCAGGGAACCCATGGCGGCACCTAGCCGGACTCCGGGGTTGTCGTGGTCTGGCACATGAGAGGCGCAAGCCTTCCGCATGTCATCGGCACGGCTGAGCAGTCTCGTGACTTCAAGACCCATCAACGCCGCCGGAACGAGGCCGAAGTAGGACAACACCGAATACCGGCCCCCGATGTCGCTCGCGTTGAGGAAGGCTTGCCGGAAGCCGTCAGCTTCCGCCATCTTCGCGAGGGGAGTGCCGGGATCCGTAACGGCGACGAAGTGCTCGCCAACCCTCCCGGCACCCACGGCCTGCTCGACAAGTGACCTGAAGTGGCTCAGGAGATAGCGCGGCTCGACGGTAGTTCCCGATTTCGATGATACCAGGAACACCGTCTTCGCGGGCTCAATGTGCTCCGTGACAGCCCGAACCCACGAGGGAACCGTTGAGTCGAGCACAAGCAGCTCAGGATAACCGCCGGCGCTGCCGAAAGTGCGTCTGAGCACCTCCGGCCCGAGGCTGCTGCCGCCCATTCCGAGGAGGACGACAGTGCGATAGCCGGAGTCGCGCACATCACGACCGAAGGCCTGGATAGCCGATATCTGCTCGTGCATCTGCTCGGTAATTCCCAGCCAGCCGAGCCTGTTGGCAATCTCCTTTGGGTCAGGCTTCCAGACGGTATGGTCCTTTCTCCAGACTCGTGAGATCAGATCGCGGTTTCTGATGTCAGCCAGGGCCTTCTCGACATCCGGCAGGTAGGCCCCGAGGCTGTACGTTTGACGAACGGCGTCTCCCATACGCGCTCCCCCTCTACTCCATCCTGTCGCCTGTGTATCGCCTTTCGATCGCGTTGACCTTGGCCAGACGTCTGGCATGGCGCTCCTCCGCGCTGAAGGACGCGCCCAAGAAATCGGTGATCAACTCTCTGGCGAGCTCGATGCCCACCACACGTGCACCCAGGCAGAGGACGTTCATATCATCATGCTCCACGCCCTGGTGGGCCGAGTACGTGTCGTGACAGAGACATGCACGCACCCCTGGCACCTTGTTAGCTGCTATGCAGGCTCCCACACCGCTGCCACATATCAGGATGCCACGCTGGGCATGGCCGGAGGCTACAGCCTGTGCTACTGCCTCCGCGTAGTCTGGGTAGTCATCGTCTGGATCGAGGTCGTGCGCCCCCAGGTCGAGCACCTCGTGCCCGGTCGTCAGCCATGTTGACAGGCTCTCCTTCAGGGAATAGCCTCCGTGATCAGCCCCTACAGCAACGCGCAAGCTCATCGTAGTCATCCTTTCACTACTAGGCGAAGGGCCTCTTCCTGAACACGCCGGGGTGTGAGGCCCAGGTTCTCGTACACCACCTTGCCCGGAGCCGAGGCTCCAAAACGGTTTACGCCGACGGCGATGCCCTCAGGGCCGACGTATCGCTCCCAGCCGAGCGTTACGCCCGCCTCTACCGAAACACGGGCCCTGACATCAGGCGGGAGGACATCGACGCGGTAGTCCTCGGTCTGGGCCTCGAACAGCTCCCACGAGGGCAGGGAGACGACACGGTTCGAGATGCCCGCGTCGGCGAGTAGCTTGCCAGCTTCCAGGGCGATATGCAGCTCTGACCCCGTTCCGATCAATATCACCTGGGGGTGCGCATCCGCCTGCCAAACGACATAGCCCCCTCGCTCAAGGTCGCTTGCAGGCGGCATTGACGAACGGTCCAGGACGGGGAGATTCTGGCGGCTGAGCACGAGGGCAGTCGGGCCATGCCTTCTCTCCATTGCTACCTTCCACGCCTCCGCCGTCTCTGTGGCATCGGCCGGCCGTATGGTGACGAGGCCCGGCACCGTCCGCAGGCCCATCAGTTGCTCGACCGGTTGGTGGGTCGGACCATCCTCGCCAAGGCCAATCGAGTCGTGAGTGTATATGAATACGACGCGGATGCCCATGAGGGCGGCGAGTCGCACGGGTGGGCGCATGTAGTCGTAGAATATGAGGAAGGTGCCTGTGTAGGGAATCAACCCACCGTGAAGGGACATGCCGTTGGCGATAGCGCCCATCGCGTGCTCGCGAACGCCGAAGTGCATATTGTGGCCGCAGCACTCATCAAAGCCGTAATGACCGTGGTCCTTGAGCAGCGTCTTCGTGGACGGGGCGAGATCGGCCGATCCCCCGGTGAACGCATGCACCTTTGACACGATGGCGTTCATTACGCGCCCGGAGGCCTCGCGTGTGGAAAGGGGCTTCTCGGTAGAGGTGAATAGCTCCGAGAGGCCCTCTTCCCAACCGTGGGGGAGGTCGCCCTGCAGGTCGATCTCCAATCGCCGGGCGTCATCCGGGTGGGTTCTGCGGTACTCCTGTAAACGGGACTCCCACTGCATCTGCCATTCCCGCCCCCGGTCTACGGCCTGCCTCATATGAGCCAGCGCCTCGTCTGGGATAGCGAATGGCTCCTCGAAGGGCCAGCCTAGCGTCTGCTTGGCTAGGCGGACCTCCTCCTCCCCCAACGGCTCCCCATGCGCGGCGGCTGTACCCTGCTTGTTCGGGCTCCCGTAGCCGATGATCGTCCGGCAGATGATCAGGCTGGGATGACCAGTCTCCTTCCGCGCCGAGCGTATCGCGCCGTCCACTGCCGTCATATCCATGCCGTCGATGGGCCCGACGACGTGCCATCCGTATGCCCGGAATCTGCCTCCGACGTTCTCCGCGAAGGCGATGTCAGTGCTGCCCTCGATCGATATGTCGTTGTCGTCATACAGGTAGATGATCTTGCCGAGGCGTAGCGTGCCTGCGAGAGAGGCCGCCTCCGAAGCGACCCCTTCCTGCAGATCGCCATCCGACACAATGGCATAGGTGTTGTGGTCGATGATATCAAACCCAGGGCGGTTGTAGTGGTCGGCCAGCCATCTCTCGGCAATTGCCATGCCAACGCCGTTGGCGAACCCTTGGCCGAGAGGCCCGGTTGTCACCTCGACGCCTGGGGTCGTGCCATACTCGACATGTCCCGGCGTCTTGCTGCCCCACTGCCTGAACCGCCTCAACTCATCGAGGGGCAAATCGTATCCTGTAAGGTGCAGCAAGGCGTACAGCAGCGCCGACGCATGGCCCGGCGAGAGAATGAACCGGTCCCGGTTGGGCCACTTCAGATCGCTGGGATTGTGTTTGAGGAACCTGTCCCATAACACGTACGCTATGGCAGCGGCCCCCATGGGTGTGCCCGGGTGCCCCGAATTCGCCTGCTGCACCGCGTCTACGGCGAGGAAACGTATGGTGTTTATACAGAGAGCGTCGATGGTTTCGCTGGCCATGAGCTGCAACTTCAAAGTAGTCTCACTCGGCCTGGTTGATGAAGGAAAGCCCCGGGTGACCCACTCCCACAACTTGCGAACATGCTATCAGAAGGGGACGTTCACCACAACCACAGGTTTCAGTCGAGATATCGAGGCAGTTGACAGAATGCACCAAGTTTCGCGTGCATAGTATCACACCCACCGTGAAGAAGTCATAAAACCCTGAGACGAAACGTGTAGAAGTCATCACATCGACCGGGTAGATGAAGCCTCGATTCTCTGTCGCTACAAAGGATTCCTTGGCCAATCGACGGATGTTGACACAAAGAGATTGCCAACTCTATAATGTGCCGGTGGGGGTATCGGGGGATCGGCGACGGGAAGGGCGATGCCGCCACCGATAGGCTGGGGGGGTACGGTAGGAGTCGGTGGCTCCTCGGTTGGGTGAGTTGGAGTACACGTAATGCCCCAGGGCGTTCGACCGTGGCGGTTGTGTCAGGGCCGAGCGGCATATCCTTTGGGAGGTTTGAGCTGAGATGAAGCGAGTGCTGTGGTTACTGCTTTCGGTTCTGGTGGTGTCCGTCTTCGGGGCAGTAGGTTGCAGCGAAGTCACCCCGGACTCCACAGTCTCCGTGGTGAACCAGTGCCTGCAGTGCCATACAGACGAAGCCACTCTGCAGGAGCTGGCCGTCGAGGAGGAAGATCCAGAGGCCGAGGCCTCCTCAGGCGAGGGCTGAGGGGGAGCAGTGTCTCAGTTGGAGGCATGGGAGAAGGTCCTCGTCGACAACGAGGACGGCCAATTTGGGAATAGCACTCACGGCATTGTCGGCTGCATGATCTGTCATGAGGGAGACAGCTCCTCTCCCGATATGGCCACAGCCCACACCGGTCTGCTGGCAGATCCTTCGTCGGCAGATGCCTGCAGTACTTGTCACGCTGAGATTGAGGCCCACGACGAGTCGAGCCTGCACAGCACTCTCAGCGGCTTCGAGACAGTCATCGAGTCGAGGGGTGGTGACTTGAGCGAGGGCTCGCTGCTTGTAGAGGCAATGGGCAATCACTGCGAGTCGTGCCACACGACCTGCGGCCAATGCCATGTAAGCAGGCCGGATTCAGCGGACGGCGGGTTCTTGGACGGTCACGAGTTCGAGGGAACTCCGTCCATGACGAATAACTGTACCGCATGCCACGGTTCACGTGTCGGAGACGAGTACCTGGGCCAGAACTCAGGGGTGAAGGCAGATGTGCACAGAAGGAAGGGTATGCAGTGCTACACTTGCCACAGTGTTGAGTTGCACGGCTCAGGCGAACTCGAGGCGGACAGATACCACAATAGTGAGTCCATCAGCTGTGAGGATTGCCATTCCGACGTGATCGGGACCAACGCGACGAATACTTACCATCAGATCCACTACAACATACTGTCTTGCCAGGTCTGCCATTCTGTGGAGTACAAGAATTGCTACAACTGTCATGTGGAGCAGAGTGAGGAAGGGACCTGCTACTACGTTACCGATCCGTCCGTGATGGGATTCGAGGTCGGGCTGAACCCCATACAGTCTGTCGACAGGCCCTATGAATACGTTGTACTGCGCCATGTTCCGGTCAGCCCGGCGACTTTCGCCAGCTATGGCGATAATTTGCTGCCCGATTTCGACGCAACTCCAACCTGGAAGTACGCTACACCACACAACATCCAGCTGAACACTCCGCAGAACGACGGCTGCAACTACTGCCATGGACAGGAGCAGATATTCCTCATGCCGGATGACGTAGCGGCCGATGAACTGGAGGCCAACGAGGACGTGATTGTCCGGCAAGTCCCAGGGGTCCCGTCCGAATAGTCCTCACACTAAGCCAAGATCAGGGTGCAAGGAGCACGCAATGGAGATCAGCCGAAGGAGCTTTCTCAAGGCCTCAGGAGGTCTGGCCGGCCTGGCCGTGTGCCAGCCACTGGTAACGAAGACCGCTCAAGCAGCCACCGACGCTGACAGTGCATCACACAAGGCCATGCTGATTGACGTGACCAAGTGCGTGGGATGCTGGTACTGCTACGCAGCGTGCAAGAAGCAGAATGGCTATCCAGAGGTGAACAGGCCGACTCCCGATGATCCTCCCGACCTGGCCCACAATGTGTGGACCACTTTGCACATCAGCGAAAAGGACGGAGTGCAGCGATTCAGGAAGCAGGCCTGTATGCACTGCACGGATGCCGCGTGCGTACGCGTCTGCCCTACCGGAGCTCTCAGCTACAATGAACTGGGCTTCGTGCAGTACGACAAGGAGAAATGCTCCGGGTGCGGCTATTGCACGCAGTACTGCCCGTTCGAGATACCGCGACTGGACGAAGAAGCGATATCCAACGACCGGATAGACAAGTGCACCTTCTGCTTCAGTCGCGTAACGGCCGGCGGACAGACAGCCTGTTCCGCTGCATGCCCGACCGGCGCGATCAAGTTCGGCAACCGGGGTGAGCTTCTCGAAGAAGGCAAGGCGAGAGTTACAGAGTTGCAGAAAGACAACGCCAAAGCGAGCCTGTACGGCGACAGTGATGTGTTGGGTGGCCTGCACGTCATGTATGTTCTCGACGATGCTGCGGAGTCCTACGGCCTCCCGGCTGACCCAACCCTTCCCGCACCAGCTGTCGTCCACGAGGTGATACAGTGGGTTGGGATCGGAGCGTTCTTCGCTATGGTTGGGGGATTCAGCCTCAACTACCTGGTAGCTAGGGCCAGGATTGCCAGAGAGGAGAAGAAGTGATGGAGCCGCGTATCGTTGAGCGGTTTAAGAAGCGCACCGTCGTATTCCACTGGGTGCATACACTGGCCTTCCTGATGCTGATCATCACAGGTCTCATATTGTTCGTGCCGTGGTTTGGCGAGGGAGCCGCTGGTGGCGCGACCAGGATCATCCATCGCGTCTTCGCGGTCGTCTTCGTTGTTGCGCCGCTCTTCTACCTGCCACTCAACCTGAAGCAGAGTATACATTTCTTCAAGGAGTCGTTCCTGCTAGGCAAGGGGGATCTGGGTTGGATGATGGCAGCACCGGACTATTACTTCGGCGGTCCCGAGGAAAAGATGCCTCCGCAAGGCCATTCCAATACCGGCCAGAAGATGTGGGGCCAGGTCTGTATCGGCACCTTCATCGTCTTCCTCATCACCGGCATCATACTATGGTTCTTCCGTGGTGACGTCTCGCCGGGCGTATTCCAGTGGGCTATGGTGTTCCATTCCATTGCGTTCTTCGTAGCGTTCCTTATGCTCTTCGTCCACGTGTATCTCGGCGTCATTCACCCGCGAATGACCGAGTCGCTCAAATCCATGCTCGACGGCAAGGTCTCTGTGCACTACGCGAAGAGTCACTATGGCAAGTGGTACAGTGAGGTTGCCGAGGAGGGCGAGGAGCACTAGTAACAAGCTCGTTTGTATGTCAAAGAGGCCGCGTCACCTCGGGTGACGCGGCCTCTTTCTTTCTCAGAGCCTGCGGTCTAGGGTCCGTAGGGGCCAAAGTCCTGCCATGGCCTGTAAAACTCGAGATACGTTGCCCAGCTGCTGCCGGTTGCATCGTAGCTGGGGTCGCTCTGGGTCGCGACTCCGTGACAAAGGGAACCGCTGCACATGGCGTCTGAAGAGCTGGTCTCAGTGCTGTTTCGCAGCACGGCACCCGTGCTGTTCGTCTTGGTTGCCCCGATCGACGTAACCATCGGGTATCCCCCTGCGCCTGTGTCCTCGATGACGTAGGAGAACCCGTAGCCGGTCCTTCCCGCAAGGCTGCCATCCCTGATCATAGCATCGTTGGGCCAACCAGCCTGGTATCCGGCGGCTCCGTGGACGTTGTGACAGGAGGAGCAGGCCGTCATGGAATCGGTGGAACCCGGGGCCGCGCCGTTTGTGGTATCATCCCAGTCCGAGTCCCAAGTCTGCATGGTGTAGTTCATGATATGGGAAACGTGCTCGTTGATGTCGGCGCCACTTCCCCAGGCGTAGGAGTAGTTCCGTGGTGGATTGGGGGCAGTCGCCTTGAAGTTCGTGGTTAACGACGCCGGAGTATCATCCAGAACGCTGTTGGGATCATGACAGGAGTCGAAGCACAGCCTGAACCCGTTGTCCTTCATCGTCTGCGCGTTGTAGCTGAACGTGATGCTGTAGTTGGATGGGATCATAAGGGGCACTTCGCCGCCGACGTAAGCCAGCCGGTACCCGGCGGCGTAGGCCACACCTGACTCGCTCGGCGAGTAGTATGACGTCTGGAACTCGTATGTCCTCGGGATGCCATCGATGTGCGTCCCCGTCTCCGTATCGTGGCAGTCCTCGCACTCCACGGATGCGGATCTGCCGTGGCCGGCCGTCCAGAACAGGCTGACGTCCGGGGCCGATACGCCCGCGATGACCGCAGGGTCATCGTCGTGACAGCCGACGCACCACTGCTCCTTGCCCGCCTGCAAGGGGCTGCCGTACACACCGCTGGACCAGTTCGCCTTGGCCCCGATCGTCGGATCGTTCACCCCGTCGTAGGAGCCACCCGGGCTGTGACATGTGTCACAAGCTGCGGTGGTCGCAAGAGGCAGGCCATCGCTGAACAGCGAGTAGTTATCATCGTCATGGCAATCGGTGCAGTCTAATGGCGTGGATGGGCCCTTGCTGTTCGCAGTCGTGTGAGTGGCGTGGCTCCCAGATGTGCCGTGGCATGCAGCACAATCGCCGCCTCCCGCCCCCCCGTGGCCTACCCCCTCACCCGTGGGCTGATGGCATTGCGTACACACTTTCCGATTCTTGGCCGAAAGCAGGCGGCTGTCATAGGCACCACCCGCAGCCGCCATCGGATCGGGCAGACTCACCGAGCCGCTGTACGCCCCCATCGTCGCACTCGTGCCGTGCGCTACATGGCAGCGCAGACACCCACCGGAGATCTGCGTGTTGTGTCGGTAGCTGAATACCGCGTCACCCGAATGAATATGCCCTTGCCCGGCCCCAGCTCCATACCTCGTGTGACACTGCGAACACCACTCGTCCAGGTTGTACGGGGTGTAGGTCACATCACGGTAGTACTGTGTCGTGCCGTTACCGGTGTTGTAGGTTATCTCATATGTCGGCGTGCCCGTCTCGTCCGATACGTCCACGGCCGTGGTATTGCCCTCATCCGCCATACCGTCGGGATTTCCCCTGAGTATTCGGTAGTTGCCGTTGCCATGCGGATTGTGACAGTCACCGCAGGCCAGGTCCACTGCTATGCCGTAGTCAGGGGTTGCGTTCACCGGACCGCTGCCCCAAATCGTGCCCGACGTGATCCCGTCGGCGGTGTGGGCCGAGGTGACCAGCCTGCTCGTGATGTTGCCATTGACATCGACATCCATAACGGCGTAATCGAAGCCGCCGCCCCGGAGCCCGGAGCCCGACGTCCCGTATGTGCTGCCGTCGAGCTCTCCGTTGACGACGTCGGTCTCGGCACCTGTGCCGTCGTGACAGCTGAAGCAAAACTGGTCCTGAGTGGGGCCTACGGTGAGGAGTTTGGGGGCCTGGCCGGTGTGAGCCCTGTGACAGCCCGCGCATGAGTCCGCCCCCGTCTGGAAGTTGTCCTTGTCATGCAGGTCGTTGTCAGCAAGCGCTGGAGTCGCTGCTATCAGCATCGCCAGGACGATGACAGCGACCAGGGCATATCTAAGCAAGGGGATCAACATGTCATACTATCCCAACCTATACACTAAACGCTGTAGTGTACGTCGATCAAGGGCAGGACTGCGCCTTTCCGCTGGGTAGTGGCCGCATTCAGCAGGGCGATGAGCAAATGGAGACCTATGCGCCTATTCTGCGAGTTCGAGCTTCACGGCGTCGGCACAGATTCGGCCATCGGTCTCATCGCTGAGGGTCACGTACCCCGATGTGCCAGCCGAGAAAGGGTAGGTGCCAAGGAGGTTCCACTGTCCCCCGTTCACCTGCTGGTTCACGTCTATCGTAGTCTCACCACCGTCGTAGTGAATCGTGTAAGGAGCGTCGGTAGCCCTTCCTGTAGCCTGATGCCACCATGCATAGACATCATAGGCCCCCGATTGCGGCAGGTCAGGTGTCCAGGTGGCTGTGGCGCTGACGGTCGTATTGCCATCATGGCGATAGAAGTCACCATTGAAGGCGTTATCATTCTCGATATAGCTCCAGCCCGTGCCGGTGAACAGGGCATCGCGGTCGTCGACGATTGCTCGCGGCACATAGGGCCGGTAGTACTCGAAGGACGCCTGTCTGGGGTTGAACTCCTGGTCCAACTCCTCGAGATAGCTATGGCAGTTGAAGCACATCCCACCCACATTGTTGCCGCCGGGGCCGTACTGCCAGCCCATGCGGAAGATCGCACCGTCGCTGGTCTCCCTGGTGGTGTCGAGAGAGGTCATTGTAGGGGGCGAGGTCTGGCCGTCCCAGATTACGTACGAGAAGGCGAAGCCGAGCCTGAAGTCGTCCTCGCGATCGTAGGTAAGGCTCCCGTCCCGGATCATCGGCTGGTTCGACGAGCCCAGCGTTCCGGCGACCCCGTGGACGTTGTGACAGGTGGAACAAGTGAACAGTGAGTCGTATCCTTGACCGAACGTATCTGTGCTGCTATCCCAGTCCGAGTCCCATGTGCGTGCACTTCCAGGGTGATGCGACATCTCGACCAGGTGATAGTAGTGCTCATTGGTCTGCGCCGGGTCGCCCTCCCCCCAACCATAGGACCACTTGAATGGCGGATTGGGCGGCCGCTCGCGCTTGAAGTACGTGTCGTAGTTGTCCTCCAGCATGAAAGTTGTGTAATGACAGCCCGAGTCGAAGCACAACCCGGCCCCGTACTTCTTGTATACCATGTCGTCGGCTATCTCCGTATCCGAGGAGCCCACGAACGTGGTGCCCCAGCTCATCGGTATCATGAGGGGAACACTGCCGTAGACTGATCTCAGCCTGTACCCTGCCTGATAGTCGACGCCGGTGCTCGAAGGCGTGTGCTGTGATATCTCCGTGAATGCGTACGTTCTGTCGTCTCCATCGATGTGCGTGCCGGTGGTCGTATCATGGCAGTCCTCACAGGCGAGTACGCCGGACCGGCCGTGGCCGCTCATCCAGAACAGGCTTACGTCGGGCGCGCTCACACCCGCGATCACCGCAGGCTCATCGTCGTGACAGCCCACGCACCACTGCTCCTTGCCCGTAGCCAACTGGCCGTCGTAGGCCCCGACATCCCATACGGACTTCGCTCCCAGGTAAGGATCATCCACACCATCGTAGGTGCCGCCTGGACTGTGACACGCATCACAGACAGCCGTGCTGTCCAGGCTCTCCCCGTCCGCAAACAGAGGATACTGATCCGTGTCGTGGCAATCCGCACAATCCAGGGGAGTCGCAGGGCCCCTGGTGTTGACTGTTGTATGGGTCGCGTGACTGCCCGAGGTGCCGTGGCATTCCGAGCAGTCGGCACCTGAGCTGTGGCCCACTACCTTGCCGTCCACGACATGGCACTCGGCACAGACCTTGCGACTGTTGACCGACAGCAACCGGCTGTCGGTCGTGCCCCCACCCGGCGTGCCGTCCGGAAGAGGCACCGTCCCACTGTGGGGCCCCATCGTCGCCGTTGTGCCATGCGCAACGTGGCATCGGAGGCAGCCACCGGTCAGGCTGCTGGTGTTGTGGCGGAACGTGTACACTGCGTCGCCGGACGGCGTCTGAATCTGGCCGGTGCCTGCATGATATCTCGAATGGCACTGGGAGCACCAATCGTCTAGGTTGTATGGCACGTACGATACATCGCGATAATACAGGCTGCTACCGTTGCCCGTGTTGTACGATATCTCATAGGTCGGGGTATCTAGTTCGTCCGGCACGTCTACGGCTGTCGAGTTACCCTCGTCCAGCATACCGTCCGGGTTGCCACGGAGCACCCTGTAGTTACCGTTGCCGTGCGGGTTGTGGCAGTCGCCGCATTCCAGCGTCAGCATGTTCCCGTAGTACGGTGTGCTGCTCGTCACGCCGCCGCCCCAGGCAGTCGAAATGGAGTTGTCGACGTTGTGGGAGGAGGTTACATTGCCGACGGAAGGGGTGCCAGATAGCCCAGAGTCCATAACGGCGTACTGGAAACCGCCCCCGCGCAGACCGGCACCGAGCGCGCCGTAGGTCATCCCATCCAACTCGCCGTTCATGACGTCGGTCTCGGCACCGCTGCCGTCATGGCACGTGTAGCAGAAGTTCGCCTGGCTGGGTCCCGAGAGGAGGAGACTGGCGGCCTGACCGGTGTGCGCCCTGTGGCACTTCGCGCAAGCGTCAGCCTCACCCACGAAGTTGTCCTTATCGTGCACGTCGTTATCAGCCAAGGCCGGAACGGCAGACACGACGAGAACGAGAAACGTGCAGAGGAAGACAAGTACTCTGGCCAACGGATACCACCATGAACAGTGTCTAATCCTATAGGGTAAACGCGAGGCGGTCACTTGGCAAACGCGACACTTCACTGAACCTACCGTTATTGAAGACGCCAAGGGAGTGAAGCGGACAACCGCTCCAGGGGATTGGATCGCAATGACTGAAGTGCGTCAAGGGGCTCGACTAGGACAACGCCCTGTCGATGGCTTGGATCGTAGCGTCGATGTCAGCCTCGGTATGCGCCAGTGAGATGAACGCGGCCTCGAACTGGGATGGCGGCCAGTATATGCCCTGGTCCAGCAAACTCCTGTGGAACGCTGCGAACCGTTCCGTGTCAGCCGACTTGGCCGACTCGTAATCGGTAGGTGCGTCCTCACGGAAGAACACCGTCAGGAGCGATCCGATCCGCGAGGTTGTGGCGATCACACCGGACTTGGAGATGGCAGCGAGGATGCCCTGCTCGAGCTGCTTGCCCCTGTCGTCGAGGGTCTTGTACACACCGCGGTCGCTGAGCAACCTCAGCGTCTCGATACCGGCCGTCATAGCCAGCGGGTTGCCGGACAGGGTGCCGGCTTGGTAGACAGGGCCAAGCGGGGCCATCAGAGCCATTATGTCCTCGCGCCCGCCATATGCGCCCACAGGCAGGCCACCGCCGATGATCTTACCCAGGCAGGTCAGGTCCGGCATGACGCCGAGGAGCTCCTGCGAGCCGCCACGGGCGACCCGGAACCCGGTTATGACCTCGTCAAAGACCAGCAGAGCACCCGCAGCGCTGGCGATGTCGCGCAGGCCCTCCAGGAACCCTTCCTTGGGAGGCACGACCCCCATGTTTGCCACGATAGGCTCGACGATGATGGCGGCTATGTCCGTGTGCTCATCGAACAAGGCGCGAACAGAGGAGAGGTCGTTGTAGGTCGCGATCAGTGTGTTCTGCGCATATCCAGCCGGGACACCAGGGCTGTCCGGCGTCCCCAGCGTCGTCGCCCCTGAGCCAGCTTTCGCCAGAAGGCCGTCGGAGTGCCCGTGATAGCATCCCGCGAACTTCACGATCTTGTCCCTCTTGGTGTAGGCGCGCGCCAGCCGCAGGGCGCTCATCGTCGCCTCCGTGCCGGAGTTGACGAAACGCACCATTTCGATGGACGGAACAGCCTCGCACACCATCCGGGCAAGAACCGTCTCCAGCTCCGTGGGAGCGCCGTAGCTCGTGCCCTTCTCGGCGGCCGCCTTGACGGCGTCGACCACCTGCGGGTGGGCATGTCCGAGTATCAGCGGCCCCCAGGAGCATACGTAGTCGATGTACTCGTCGCCGTCGACACTGCGCAGGGTCGACCCGGAGGCACTCGCAACGAATACCGGGGTCCCGCCGACCGCCTTGAAGGCGCGCACGGGACTGTCAACACCCCCCGGCAGGTACTTCTGGGCTTCATCGTAGAGTGCTTGAGATCGGTCGGTGTTCATCCCACCTCGCCATTCCTGTAATATCGCTCGATAGCCTCTACCAGGCCTGGTATCGTGTGTTGGGTCGCGACGACCTGGGGAGTCAACCCCAGTTCCCGGGCCGTCGCAGCGGTTCGCGGGCCTATGCACGCGATTGTGGCCATCTTCACCGCGTTCCAGTCATCGGCAGCAATCGCGCGCAGATTGGTTACGGTCGAGGAGCTTGTGAAGGTGATCAGGTCGATTACCCCGTCGGATAGCAGCTTCCGGGCTGCAGCCACATCTTCATCGGGGAGGACGGTGTGATATGCTGTCACATGCCTCGGCTCGGCCCCCAGCCCAGCCAGACCCTCCACGAGATCCATAGGTGCGATGTCCGCCCTGAGCAGCAGGACACGCGAGCCTGCTATACCCGCTTCGGCAAGGCTCTGGAGAATGCCTTCGCTCGTGTACTCCTCGGGTGTCATGTCAGGATGGAGACCGCGCTCTTCGAGTGCTGCGGCGGTGGCAGGGCCTATCGCGCAAATACGGGTCCCGGCAAACGAGCGGGCGTCTCGCGAGAGGGTCAGCACTCGCTGCCACACCACCTCCACGCCGTTCGCACTCGTGAATACCACCCAGTCGTAGTCGTGTAGGGTGAGTATGGCACGATCCAACTCGGCGGTGTCTGCCAGGTCTTTTACCGCTATGGTGGGCAGTTCCACGGCTTCCGCCCCTCGTTCGACGAGCATTCCGGCGAGGACGCTTGCCTGGGCTCTCGATCTGGTTACGAGAATGCGCTTCCCGAAGAGAGGCCGTTTCTCGAACCACGCCAGATGCTCGCGAAGGTTGACCACCTCACCAACCACGATCACGACCGGCGGCTCGAATCCGGCCTCTTCGGCCCTGGCCGCTATGTCTTGCAGCGTGCCCGTCAGAGTCTGTTGCTGGAGGGTCGTTCCGTGGCGGATCAGGGCCACGGGAGTCGCCGGAGGGCGGCCGCATTCTACCAGCTTCTCCGCAATCTTGGGCAGATTGCCCATGCCCATCAGGAAGATCAGTGTGTCAACGCCGGTGGCGAGATTCGCCCAGTTGATGCTGGACTCCGGCTTACCCGGGTCCTCGTGGCCGGTGACAACCGCGAAAGACGATGCAATACCCCTGTGCGTAACGGGAATACCAGCGTACGCCGGGACACCGATGGCTGACGATATGCCCGGCACGATCTCGAATGGAATGCTCTCCGCGGCCAGTGCCTCCGCCTCCTCCCCCCCGCGCCCCAGGACCAGCGGGTCTGCTCCCTTCAGTCTAACGACGGTCTTTCCCTCATGCGCCTTGTCCACCAGAAGCTGATTGATCTCGTGCTGCTCCATGGCGTGGGCCTTGAACGACTTGCCGGCGTATATGATCTCGGCGGTCGGAGGGGCCTCCCCCAGCAGACGTTCGTCGATCAGGTGATCATAAACAATGACATCGGCGCGGCGTATGCAGTCGAGCCCCTTCACGGTGATGAGGCCTACATCGCCAGGGCCTGCGCCGATCAGGTAGACCAAGGCCTCGCTCATTGCCGCATCCTCTCCACCAGAAGGCTCGCGCCCATGTCCAGCATACGGGTCGCCAACTCTTTACCCGTCTCCTCACCATACTGGACTTCCCGATCACAGCCGGCGCGCAGGATAGTCTTTCCGTCGGGATCAGCCACCATCCCCTGCAGGTACATCCTGCCCTCACTGACAGTCCCGTTGGCCGCGATCGGAGCGCGACAGCCCCCACCCAGGGCTCTGAGGAACTCGCGCTCAGCCACCACGCACTGCCAGGTGTGATCGTGGTTCAGCGCCGATAGGAGATCGATGATGTCACTGTCCGACTCCCTTACCTCGATGCCAAGCGCCCCCTGTCCGACCGCAGGTGTGAAGGCCTCATGAGGCAGATACTCGGCTATCCTGTCCACCATTCCCAGTCGGATGAGGGCCGCGGCTGCGAGCACGATGCAGTCGAACTCACCCGAGGCCACCTTGCGAAGCCTGGTATCGATGTTCCCCCTGAGCCCCAGCACTTCGAGATCGCTCCGCTGGGCGCGCAGCTGTACCGCCCGCCTCTGGCTCCCTGTACCTACCTTGGCACCGGGAGGCAGCTCCGCGAGCCCGCCGCAGCGCGATACCAGCACGTCGCTCGGGTCGATCCTCTCCGGAACGCATGAGAGGCAGAGACCATCGGTGAGGCTCGTCGGCATGTCCTTCGCGCTATGCACAGCCATGTCAATTCTTTCATCCGTGAGCGCCTGCTCGAGTTCACGGACAAATACGCCCTCCCCGCCCAGCACATCGAGTGGAATCTGACGGTGACGATCACCCGTTGTAGCGATCTCGACAAGGTCGAACCCAATGTCCGGGTGAATCGACGGGAGGCTCGCGATGACGCTGTGGCACTGCTGCAGTGCGAGCTTGCTGCGCCGGGTACCGACTCTGATCCGCCCTTTGGACTTCACTGCAGGTCCTGCTCGTCCAGGGCGAAGAGCTCACACACGGTCTGAACGAATTCGCCGTCTCGATGCCCGTTTTCTCTCAGAGACTTGATAGGTTGGTGGAGGAGTCGGCTGACAATCGCCCTGGTCATAGCATCCAGGACCTCACGTTCCTCTTCCGTGTAATTGGGCAGCTTCTTCAGCGAGGCATTGAGCTGTCGTTCCCTGATCTGATTGGCCATCTGGTTAAGCGCGCTGATCACAGGCTTGGTCTCCAGGTGTTCCCACCATGCAATAAACGTCTCGGTTTCGTCGTCGACTATCTGCATGGCCCTGTCGATCTCCTTCTCCCTGTCCCTGCGATTCATCTCGGAGACTTCGTCGAGGTTGTCGATGTCATACGCGTAGACACCCTGGATGTCTTTGACCTCGGGTTCGACGTCTCGAGGTACTGCGATGTCGACGATGACCAGCGGCCTGCCGCCGCGAGCTGGCATAAGGGACTCCACCGCCTGGCGCTGCACGACATAGTGAGGAGCACCCGTGCAAGTGATGACTATGTCGGACACCTGCATCTCTGCATACATGTCGTCGATGCCGATGGACCTCCCGCCCAGGAGTGCTGCCAGCTCGTCGGCACTGACGACGGAGCGACTCGCCACCGTTATCTCACATGCGCCCCTGTCGCACAGGGCCCTGGCCACCAGTTTGCCAGCTTCGCCAGCCCCGATGAGAAGGGTCTTGCAGGAGCTGACATCGCCGACCACCTTCGCTGCGAGGTCGACGGCCACCGAGCTCACGGAAAGCGCGTTTCTGCTGAGCCCGGTCTCCTCCCTCACGCGACGACCGGTGCGGACTGCGTATTGGAACAGCCTGCGTAGAGGCAGATTGACCATGCGGGCACGATCGGCATCCTCCAACGCCTGCCGCACCTGACCCAGTATCTCGTGTTCTCCGACAATCATTGAATAAAGGCCCGATGCCGCTCTGGCCAGGTGCCTGGCCGCCACGTAGTTGCGCGAGGAGTATAGATACGGTTCCAGTTCCTCGTCTGTTATCCTCGCCCTGTCTGTCAGGAAGCGCCTCAAAGAGTTCTCAGCGGTCCCCTTACGGTCATCGAGCGCATACAGTTCAGTCCGGTTGCAGGTAGCCAGTACTACTCCGTGCGGAACGTAGTCCTTCAGCGTTTCGAGAGCCTCCTGCATTTGCGCCTTCGGGATACTCAGCCTCTCGCGGATGGCAACCGGCGTTGAGCTGTAGTTGACGCCGATAACGCACAGCTGTGGTCCGGCGAGTTGAGCGGTCCTACGCGTCATTGAGAGTTCCTCCCCAATCGGTCCAGTAATTCCTGCTTGGCATGCTCGCGGCGACCCGCACGTAGCAGACCCAGCAGTGTATCCAGGTCGAGAGCCTCCTGCCAGTCATCGTGAGGCACCTCGGTTGCACTCGCCTTCAGCTCTGATCGCACCTCAGCGACCATATCTACAAGCTCGGCGTATTCAGGCCCGAAGGCATCCTGCAGGTCCGTCCTGATCTTGCGTGCCAGCGCCGGGCTCTTGCCACTCGTCGATATGGCCAGTGTCAGGGCCCCACGCCGCACATATGATGGGACGACGAAGCTGGAGAGCCGGGGAACATCGACCACGTTGACTAGAATACCCCTCTCGTGTGCCTCGTCCGCCACCTGTTCGTTGGCCACGGCATCATCTGTGGCTGCGATCACGACTACAGCGGATTCGAGATCACCCCGCCGATACGAACGCCGACGGGTTCGAATGGTTCCTTGCCGGGCCATCTCCTTCAGCTCGGCGCACAGGTCGGGGCTGATGACATCGACGTCGGCGCCAAACTCCCTAAGCATGTTGACCTTCCGCAAGGCCACTGCACCGCCCCCAATCACCACGCAACGCCTGTGCCTGATGTCGACGAACGCCGGGTAGTAGGAAAGCACCGAGTCGTTCCCGCCCGGACGCTCGTAGCGAACGCGCTCCTTCTTGAACTCCCTGACCGAGAACAGCACCCTGTATTCCTTGATGCCGGTGGCAGCCGAGATACGATCGATTGTGTCGAGGCAACCATCCCTGGTCCTGCCGTGGACCATCGTGAACATATTGTATGGCCAGTCGGCGTTGGTCCGGCGCTCGTAGCAATGACTTACTTCCTTGAACCCGGACATTGTGAGGCCGGCCTCGTCCACTCTCCCCGCCGGAACAACCCAGGCAACCATAGTATTCGCCTTGAGCCCGGCGCTCCGATGTCTGAGCGCAGCGCCGTATCGTCTTATTACGCCATGATCCTTCAGATGCTGGCACTGGGCGATGTACTGATCGATGGACATGCCGGCGCGGCGTGCGGCGGCATCGAATGGCCTGGCTGTGACCGGTGCGTCACGCTGCAGCTGTTCGATTACGGACCAGTCCAGCGCTGTCAGTTGCCCGTTCTGCCTTTGCACAGGAGGGATCGATGTGGCTGTGTCCCCAGAGCCGGTCAGGTCGAAGGCGGCGCTTATCTTGAAGAGGCGCAGGGCAGGCAGCTCGAATATGGCTGTGGGGCGAATTGCCGATCTCAGGCTATCAACCTCGCGGCTTCTATCCTGTGCTTTGGGCAGGGACAGCGTGAACCACAGGTTGTAGTAATCTCTGCGCTGGTAGTTGTGGCTCACGCCGGGGTGGCGGCTGACTACTTGAGCCGCCTCCTCCAGACGGCGCGGCGGAATCCTCGCAGCGACGAGCGTCGTCGTATAGCCGAGGGCAGATGGCTCCAGTACAGGGCCAATTGTTCTTATGATGCCTTCGGCCTTCAGACGTCTCGTTCTTGTGATGACGTCCTTCTCCGTGAGACCGATCTTGCGGGCAATGTCGAGGTATGGTCGCCGGTCCAACGGGAAATCCGACTGCAGCGCATTCAGCAGCTCTCGATCGACCCTGTCCAATCTCGTGCTATCGCCTGACATATCAAGTACCTGCTGCCGTCCTGGCTGGTTGGTAGATGCAATAGGGCTCAGACTCGAGGTAGTCCCCGGTGGCTTCGTAGGCGCGGGCTCGGCACCCCCCGCAGGCGCGCCTGTATTCGCAGATGCCGCACTTGCCGCGTATGTTGGAGAGATCGCGGAGGTTTTCGAATACGGGTGACTGCGCCCATATCTCCGCGAAACTGGCTTCTCGAACGTTCCCCGCCTCCACATCCAGATAGCCGCACCCCTGGACCCGACCGACGTGCGATATGAAGCAGAAACCCGTACCCGCGAGGCAGCCACGTGTAAACGTATGCATGGGGTGGCTGGATCGTGCCGGTGAAAAGCCTCTCTTCCTCCTCTGTGCCACAATGCGGAAGTAGTGGGGTGCGTCGGTGGGCTTAATGGATATGCGCTCTCCCATCTCATCCTGTTTGTCACAGACCCAGTTCAGTATCCGCTCGTACTCATCGGCTGGCAGTTCTACGTGCGCCAGGTCCTTGCCCCTGCCCGTAGGCACCAGCAGGAATGGATGGAATGCGACCGCGCCCAGGTCAAGTGACAATGCGAGCAGGTTGTCCAGATACTGCACGTTCAGCTTCGTTATCGTGCTGTTTATCTGGATTTCCATGCCGGCACGCTGTGCAGCTTCGATTCCCGAAACGGCTTCCGAGAAAGCCCCCGTCTTGCCCCTGAACTCATCCTGAAGCTCTGCGAATGGGAAATCGATGCTGACACCCACTCTCGCAACGGGGACATCGGCCAGACAGCGCGCCACACCATCGGTGATGAGGGTGCCGTTGGTGCCGAGCACTACGCGCAACCCTCTACCGGTTGCGTACTTCCCGATCTCCAGGATGTCATCCCGATATAGAGGTTCACCGCCGGTGAGAATCAGAATCGGTTTGCCAACCTCGAGAATGCTGTCGACGACGCGGAAACATTCCTCAGTCGACAGCTCGTTATCGTAGTCTATATCCTCGGCTGCCGCCCTGCAGTGTGCGCAGAAGAGATTGCATCTCTTGGTGATCTCCCACGCCACAAGCTGGAGGCGAGGCTCCAACCGGTCCCGGTCCGAGTCAGTCCTATCCGCCAAGGCCGATCTCCTGATCCGTGAGGTAGCACGCCGGGTCTTCCTGCCACATGTCGTCGTACACCGCTTCAGCTCTGGCTCTGAGGTTGCCGTTGCAGATGTGCAGGTACTGGCACTTCGAGCACCTGCCTTTCAGCAGGCCCTTTCTATCCTTCAGCCCCCGCATGACCGGATTGGTGGTATCGAGCCAGATGCCGCCGAAGTCCCTCTCGAGGACGTTGCCGAGTGTAACATTGCGCCAGAACTGGTCGGGATGTACATCGCCTCTCTCGTTGACGGCCGCGATCAGGACGCCGGAGTTGTTGCCTCCGTTTCTACTCAGCAGGCTGAGCACGTTGTCGGCCCGGCCTGGGTCGGCGTCTCTCAGCTTCTGGTAAAGATAGACACCGTCGGCATGGTTGCCCACCGTCAGTATCTCCTTGCGCAGGCCTCGATCGTAGAAGTCTCTGGTGCGGTCGAAGATCAAGTCCATGACCTGCCTAGCCTGATCATGCGAGAGGTCTGTCTCGCGAAGGTCATTGCCACGGCCGGAGTACGCGAGGTGGTAGAAGCAGACACGATCGATTCTCTCCCGCTCCACCAGGTCCAGCACGGCAGGCACCTCTTGATGGTTGGCCCGCGTAATGGTCATCCTCAGCGACACGCGTTGCCCTCGCTCCACGCAGTAGCGCACACCACGTAGTGCCCTCTCGAAGGCTCTTTGCACACCCCGGAAGCGATCGTTGACATCTCCGACGCCGTCAAGGCTGATCCCGACCTCGCGGAAGCCAATCCGGGTCATGGCGTCCGCGGTCTCCGGGCTGATCAGAGTGCCGTTTGTCGACACGACGACGCCCAAGCCTTTCGACCCGGCGAACTCCGCGAGTTCGAGGAAGTCCTTCCGCATCATCGGCTCCCCACCGGAGAACAGGAGGACGGGCACACCGAATCGCGCAAGTTGCTCGATGAAGCGCTTGCCCTGCTCCGTGGTCATCTCCGAGTTCGTCTCGTCGCTCAGGGCGTCCGCGTAGCAGTGAACGCATTTGAGGTTGCAGCGCCTGGTACAATTCCAGACGACGATGGGGCGTTGGGAAGACCTCGCGGAGGGGTCGCCGTCGGTGCCGTACCGGAGGTGATCGCCGGGACCAATACCGTCACACAGCAGCCTCGATATCGAAATCAAGTGTTGGCACCTCCGCCGTCAAGACCTCGATCGGCCTGACGATTCTGGTAGGCGTCCACCAGCGAAACCAGGACGGCATCGGTCAGCTGCGTGACCAGAGGCATCGCCTCGGCGGCCCTCTCATTCACTGATTCGCGTCCCTTGATCAGGTCGTTTGCGAGGTTCAATAGTGTGGAGCGATGAAGGATGAAGGCCTCGAGTGAGTCGGTCAGGGAAAGGCCGTTGTCGAACAGGTACTCGCCGAACTCGCGGCCGACCTCACGGGCCAGGTCGAGAGCCTCCGACTGCTTGCCCGGCCTGGTAATGCTAAGAATCACCAGGCCGTGTATCCGTCTGCCGAGCTCTCCCAGCCGGGCCCTGGACTGCTGGTCCAGTTGGTGGTACCAGCTCGCACTCGCGAAGCGGGTGTGGGCGAGCTCAAGCTCGATCGAAGGTGCCTGCTCCATCCTGGCAATCAGGTCCCTGATTCCATGCACCTTGCGCTGAGTGCCCATGAAGCCCAGCACGTCGGACTCAACGTATCTGCGGTGTCCGCCGGGCGTGACAAATGCCTTGATCTTGCCCTCGTCGGTCCATTGGCGAAGGGTCGTCTCGTTCACGCCCAGCAGTTTGCTGGCCTGACCAATGGAGAGAAGAGTGCGTTGCTTCTGGGACTGGCGTGCTCGCATGTCAGCGACTCTGTTTGGCTTGGTCATCTGGGAGGCAGACCGGAAACTCAGCAAAACTGCCGAAATCTATGGAAATCTAGGTGATACATTACCACACACCGCCAGTTGCTGCAAGGGTGTGAATACCCAAAAGGCGATGGCCTGTAGGATCAACACACTCCCCACGCCGGTGTGGCATCTACGTAGGGCCGATGGGTAGTCCATCTTACGGCGGCTGCCGAGTCGAGGATGGGAATGGGGCGGGCCGTCGGTTGGCCAGCGCTGAGGAGGGGGATGAGAGCCTCAGTCCGCCGTAAGGCTGTCGGCGGTGTGACAGCCCGACAGGCATACCTCGCGGCTGTCGAGCCACAGGAGCGTGCTACCCTCGGGCCCCTCGGATGCGTCAGGGTATTGGACGGCGCTGGACACGGGTCCCATCGACGCCGTTGTCCCGTGCACCACATGGCAGTCGAGACAGCCGTTCGATGTGGTGGGATGCCTGTATGCGAAGACCTGATCACCGGAGGGAGCGGTCGACGAATGGGGCCCCGCGAGATATCTCGTGTGACATTGAGCACACCATTCGTCCAATTCCTGCGGGGCGTAGGAGACGTCGCGGTAGTTGTCAGAGGTGTAGCCAATCGAATACACCGGCGTCGGCTCCTCATCGGGAACGTTCACCGGCGTCGCCGAGTCCCTGTCTTCCATTCCGTAGGGCCTGCCCCGCAGGAGCCTGTAGTTGTCATTGCCATGAGGGTCGTGGCAGTCGGTACAGGTTAGGCTATGCGATATACCGTAGTCAGCGGTTGACGACTCGATGTCCCCGCTACCCCACATGGTGCCCGGCGTCGCCCCGTCATAGGTGTGTGTGGATGTGACTTGTCCCACTTCCGATATGCCGTCGTGGTCGATGTCCATGGTGGCCGTGAGGAAACCGCCACCCCTGAGGCCGGAGCCGCTGGGGCCGTATGTATCGCCGGCCAGGACCCCGTGCAGGACGTCTGTTTCCGCGCCGCTGCCGTCATGGCAGGCCAGGCAGATGTCGTCCTGGTTCGGCCCCGGTTCGATTGGCACGACTTCACCCGACGAGAGGACTCGGTGGCAGAGCGCGCAGGTGTCGCCGGAGGCCATGTGGCCCCGGTCGTGCAGTTCATTGTCGGCGAGCAGGACGCCGGCTGAGACGAGGACCACCGTGAGCGCCCCGATCAACCCGACAAGCCAACGGAGACTCTTCTGCATTCCTGATAACCTGAGTATCCATACCCTCTGCCCTGCGCGGTGCGATGTTGTCTCGAGATGAGACAACGCCCTCAGTCACAGATTGTCGTCTGCCTGGAGTCCCCGAACAATCTTACCTGCGTACCTTTTCCCTCTTACCTTCGTCACCTCGGGCATGACCAGGTGAGAACACGGCTGTTGCGGGCAACGCTCCGATAAGGGGGCCGTGGGGGGCTCGATCGGGCAGTACTTTCAGCCCTTGTGCATACCAGTCAAAGCGGCTAAACTAGAATAGGTACGAATGTACCCCCTGGCAGAGTCGATGACGGCGGGCCTACTCGTGTCGGCGAGACGGGCGGTGCTAGCCAAGCATTGTGATACTTGCGGAGGGGCGAAGGTACTGGTGACAATACGGTGCGTTCCTCGGCGGCTTGAGCGCCGAGATAACGCTTGTGATTATCGGGGGTTCAGGGCGGCTCCAGCTCACGACCTAGCTGTCTGCCACATCGAGTACGGCTGCGTGGTACAGAGGCGATTGGTCAGCACCTTCCCGTCACAGTCAAGGCGGTGGGACTGCGGGCAGCAGCCGAATGCCGGAGGAACGTCGCCATGAAGAAGGGCATCATCATAGGGGCCATCGTTGTGGTCGCAGCCCTGGGTGCGCTGCTGTATCTCAGCTTTGGCAACTCCGTAACATACTACGTGACGGCCAGCGAACTCCTGGCGGAGGGCTCCGCCAGATATGATTCGAATGTGAGAGTGACGGGCTACGTTGGCAACGGGACTATCGACTGGAACCCGCACGATCTACTGTTGCGCTTCACCGTAGAAGAGGGGGGCGCTTCCCTGCCTGTTGAATACGAGGGACTGAAACCGGACGCATTCATCGCGGGGGCGGAGGTGTTGGTTGAGGGCAAGTACCACTCCGATGGGATATTCCGGGCCAGCAACCTCATGATGAAATGCCCTTCCAAGTATTCTTCTGAGGAGTAGGCTTGCATCTCGCTGACCTGGGGTACCCAGTCCTCGTACTGGCTTTCATCATAGCTGTGTTCTCAGCCGCCGCTTCGGTCCTGGGGGCCTCGCTCCGTTCCGAGAGTCTGACCGCCAGCGGTCGAAACGGCATCTTCGTCGTCGCCGGGCTCTTCACCCTGGCGATGGCCATCATGCTCTACGCCTTCGTCACCAAGGACTACAGCCTCAAGATCGTCATCTACCACGCAAGCAACGACTTACCCAGCCTCTACTCTCTTTGTGCGCTCTATGCCGATAAAGCCGGTTCACTGTTCTTCTGGGGCTGGCTGGTGGCCTTGTTCGCCGCCATCCTGGCGATACAGAAGTACAGAATCAACCGCGAGGTGATGCCGTATGCGCTGGCCATCTTGGCTGTCGTGCTGGCTTTCTTCCTTGCACTTGTGACCTTTGTATCAGACGTCTTCGAGGCAAGCCCACAGGTGCCCGCTGACGGCCTGGGCCTCAATCCACTCCTCCAGAACTTCGGCATGCTCATTCACCCCCCGCTACTGTACATAGGCTTCGCGGGCTTCATGGTAGTTTTCGCATACGCGATTGGCGCCCTCGCGGCGCGCTCACCAAGCTCCGAATGGGCCAACGGCATCAGGAGATGGACGTTGTTCGCCTGGTGCACACTCGGCCTGGGCAACCTGATGGGCGCATGGTGGGCCTACGAAGAGCTGGGGTGGGGTGGCTACTGGGCCTGGGACCCCGTGGAGAATGCGGGCATCATGCCCTGGTTCCTGGGAACGGCCTTCCTCCATTCCATAGCTATTCTCAGGAAGAGGCAGTATCTTCATGTCTGGAGCTTCCTCCTCATTATCTTCACATTCGTGTTCGTACTGCTGAGCCCCTTCATTACTCATGGTGGCATCACCTCTGATCTGCATGGCTTCAAGGACTCACCATTTGTCCCGTATGTGCACGTAGCGATGTGGTTCTCGCTTGCGGTGTCTGTCGGCCTTCTCATCTGGCACCGACGTGCGCTGATAGACGCTGAACCGCCAAGATCGGTGCTGTCGCGCGAGGCTGCCTTCGTTGCCACGAACATCATCCTCAGCATAATCGTGGTAATAGTAGTAGCCATCACGGCATATCCCAAGGCATACGAGGCGATCAGGGCACAGGCCATCGCGCTCCCCGGAAGAGAGTGGTTCGATCTGTCAGCAGGTCCCATCCTGCTCCTCCTTGTGCTCTTCATCGGCGTATGCCCGGTTCTCGGCTGGAAGAAGTCGTCCCCGAAGGCCGTGGGGAGGCGACTCCTTCGTCCTCTATTGGCGTCCGCGATGGCTGCGGGAGCTGTCGGCCTCTCCGGAGTGGGCAACTGGTACGTGGTCGCAGCGTTCGTGTGCGGCTTTCCGCTGTTCACGATAGTGCTGGAATGGGTCAGAGGTGTGAGAGCGAGACATGCCACCAAGGGGGACAACTACCTGATTGCGTGGCCGCGCCTGGTATGGAGCAACAGGCCGCGCTACGGAGGGTTCATAGTCCACATAGGGATCATCCTCATCACACTGGGAGTCATTGGCTCGTCGATGTACGATGTCGAGGCATTGCAGACGGTGAACAGGGGAGAGGTCATGTTCGTTCAGGACTACGGACTGACGTACGATGGTCTCTCGATAGAGCAGAGCGAGTCAAAGGTGACGGCCACGGCAAAGGTGGTTGTGAGCCGGGATGGAGCGCCCGTGGCCACACTCCACCCCCAGAACAACTATTGGTTTCGTGTTGGGGACTACTACGCCGAGGTTGCCATTCGCACGACCCCTGCCGAGGACCTGTTCGTAGTCCTGGCGGACTATGACATGGAGGGGCCTGATCTGGGCGAGTGGGCCATTATCAGGGCGAAGGTCAACCCCCTCGTGGTGTGGATGTGGATCGGGGGCGGGCTCATGCTGATAGGGGGAGCAATAGCGTTCTGGCCTGAGCGCCGTGGCCGAAGTCCGGCTGGAGGTGGAGCGTAGATGGCTGTTGCGATTGCGGTTATCCTGGGGCTGATCTCGGCGGCCATCATCATGTATCCCATTGCGTCGCGATGGGGGGTTGCGCCGCGCGCGTCCACAGGAGCTACCGAGGCCCCCGACGCGCAGGCCATATTCAACAAGATCAGCGATCTGGACGCCGATTTCGAGAGAGGCACGACTCCCGAAGACGTCTATACTGAGTTGAGAGAGACCTACGTGAAGGAACTCGAGGCATGTGGGATCTCGGACCACGTGGTGCCGCAGGCCCTGGTCATGGACGAGGCCACACTGGGTGATGAGATCGAGAGACAGATCGCAGAAATGAGGAAGGTGCCACAGCAGTCGGCGGCAACGCGGAAAGCGCTGGTCTGCTCCAAGTGCGGCGCACCACACGAGCCAAACGACAAGTTCTGTCCCCACTGCGGCACCAGACTGACCGACGACGGGAGCAACTGAATGTATAGACGTGCATGCGCCTCACTGGCCGTGGTCATGCTGCTCACAGCGTGCATAGGGGGCGTGGCCCTGGCCCAGGACCCTGAGGTCGGAGTCATCGAAGGGCGTGTCGTGAATGGAACTGACCCGACGGGCAACGTAACCGGCCTGAACATAACGGCGACTATGTTTGCGGGAATGGAGGTTGCCGACTCTGCGAGCACAAAATCGGACGGGTCGGGAGCATTCCGGTTTGAGAACCTGCCAGCCTCCGCCGATTACCTGTATTTCGTGACGGCGGAGTACCAGGAGGTCGGTTATCACAGCGAGGCCCTGACGCTGGCGGGAAACAGCAGTGTCGTGGAAGTCGAGATCAAGGTCTATGAGTCGACCGACCACGACGACGCTATCGCTTTCACCCTTGTTCATCCGGCGATAAAGGTGACCAGCGAAGGGATCATCGTCAGCCAGTACTATCAATACGCCAATCGTGGCAACCTCACGTATATCGGGACACCCATCGAAGGTATGCCACACGGGCGGGGTACGTTGAGGTTTTGGCTGCCGGGCAATGCGACCGACGTCGATGGCGATGAGCGACTCATACTGGTTGGCAATGAGCTGATCGACACGCTACCTATCATCCCCGGTAACGGAGAACTGGCGTACAACTACATGCTGCCGACGCCGGAAGGCGGTGACCTCAACGTCTCCCTGGTCCTGACGCAACCAGTTGAGTCTATCAGCGTCACCGTCAGCGGTGAGGGTATCGTTGTTAGCAAGACCGGCGGTCTCGCCGAACATACCATGACTGTCGCAGACGCCGAACTCACCGTGCTAACCGGATCGGATATGGAGAAGGGCAGCGTAATAGAGATAACTCTCACCGGCTTCCCGGACGGTGGGCTCGGCGGATGGCTCTACGTCATAGTGGTTGTCGGGGCTCATGCAGTTGGGTTGACGGCGCTGTTCTTCGTGAGGAGAATGCATTCCGCCAGGGCAGTAGCCAGGTTGGCGGACGCCGAGAGTGAGAAAGAGCGACTGCTGCAGGAAATCGCCGATCTCGATGGTGCATTCGAGCGCGGAGCGGTCTCCGAGGAGTCGTATAATGAGATGCGAGCGGAGAGGAAAGGCAGGCTCCTCGATCTGATGCGGCGCACGGGATCGCGGGATTGATCGCGCGGGAGGTGGCGGCCAGGCCATGGAACAGGAGAACCCATCGAGTTGGGCCATCCGATGTGAGGGCCTCAAGAAGTCCTTCGGGGAACAGCACGCCCTGCGGGGT
This sequence comes from uncultured Dehalococcoidia bacterium, assembly GCA_964524995.1. GTDB lineage: Bacteria > Chloroflexota > Dehalococcoidia > SZUA-161 > SZUA-161 > CAZGDV01. The sequence continues at coordinate 41,488 of CAZGDV010000003.1, forward strand.
GTCGACCTGACGGTAGCGCGAGGCGAATGCCTGGCGGTATTCGGCCCGAACGGGGCAGGCAAGACCACGCTGATCAAGGTGCTGTGCACGATGTCGAGACCGTCAGGCGGCGGCGCGTGGATCGACGGGCTGGACATACGCAAGGCTCCCAATGAGATAAGACGCAAGCTGGGCGTGGTAAGCCATGCGACCTTTCTGTACGGCAACCTGACGCCGGCGGAGAACCTCAGGTTCTATGGAAAGATGTATGATGTCCCGAACCTCGAGAACAGGATCGAAGAGGTGCTCGACCAGGTGCACCTCAGGTCCCGCATCCACGACAGGGTGTCCACACTGTCGCGTGGCATGCAGCAGAGAGTAGCCATCGCCAGGTCGATCATCCACAACCCATCCATCATGCTGATGGATGAGCCCGAGACCGGACTCGATCCACACGCCACAATCATGATGCGTGACATCCTCGACTCGATCAACTCCGGGGATCGCACGGTGGTCGTAACCACACATGACCTGGGGCGCGGGCTGGAGCTGGGTGACAGGATGGCTATCCTCCACAAAGGCAGGGTCGTTTTCGAAGCACCCAAGGCCGAGATAGACGCCGGTCGTATCCACGAGCTTTATGACGAGCACACGCGGGCGGTTGTGAGATGAGCTTCGCGACGAAGGCTTCCGCCATCCTGTGGAAGGATGTCCTGTCCGAGCTGAGAGCCAGGGAGATCGTTACCTCCGTCCTGGTTTTTGGGCTGTTGGTGCTCGTGGTCTTCAACTTCGCCTTCGACCCAGGTTCCGGGACTATGGCTATCGTTGGTGCCGGAATCCTGTGGGTAGCCTTCACATTCGCCGGGGTGCTGTCATTGAACCGCTCGTTCGCTATGGAGAAAGAGAACTCCTGCATCGATGGTCTGATGCTCTGCCCGGTTGACCGCCAGGTGCTCTACTGGGGCAAGCTCGCCGGTTGCTTCACGTTCATGTTTCTCGTGGAGATCATCATTACGCCGGTCTTTCTGGTCCTTTTCAATCAGTCGCTATGGATGCCGAGGCTGGGTCTGGTGGTATTGTTAGCCACGGTGGGTTTCGCGGCGGTCGGGACGTTGTTCTCGGCCCTTGCGGCCAACACCAAGGCCCGCGATATCATGCTTCCCATCCTCTTCCTGCCCATGATCGTCCCTGTAATAATCGCTGCGGTGGAGGCTACGGGGATCGTACTGGACGGCGGGACATGGAGTGATATGGCAACCTGGCTTTGGATCATCCTGGCGTTTGACGTCATCTTCCTGGCGGTGTCGGCGCTGGTTTTTGAGTTCGTTCTCGAGGAGTAGGCCGCGAGGCCGGTCTTGGCGCAAATGGAGGATATCGGGATGGCACGGAGAGGCGGTTTCTGGGACTACCTTGTGCTCGGGGCCAGCTTCATTCTCATGATAGCTGCTCTCGGCCTTGTTTTCCTGTATGTTCCCACCGAAGAGACCATGGGGGTAGTGCAGCGCATATTCTACTTCCATGTGCCCTTGGCGTGGATCGGATTCCTGGCCTTCTTCGTTGTCTTCCTCGGTAGCGTGGCATACCTCTGGAAACGCAACATCGCTTGGGACAACATCGCCCGTTCCTCCGCCGAGGTCGGTATAGTCTGCATAACGCTCGTCTTGATCACCGGGCCGATCTGGGCCAAGCCGGTCTGGGGAGCCTGGTGGACGTGGGACGCGAGGCTGACGGCAAGTGTGGTCCTGTGGCTCACTTACATCGCCTACATACTGGTGCGGAGCCTGACTTTGGAGGAATCGAGGGGGGCTCGGTTCGCTTCTGTGTTGGGCATCGTCGGTTTCATCAATGTGCCCATTGTTTTTCTCGCGGTGCATCTGTGGCGGACGCAGCACCCGACTACACTCGTCTTGAAAGGTGACCTGCCACCGACGATGCTCTCGGCCCTGCTCGTCAGCATAGCGGCGTTCACCCTGCTCTACGTGGCGCTGCTGATGCGGAGCGTATCGCTGAGAAAGCTCGAGTTCGAGATTAAGCGATTGAAAGAGCTCGTCTCCGATTGAGGAGGTAATACAAATGGACGACCTGGGCTACGTGTTCGCGGCCTATTCGATCATCTGGGCAATCATGTTCCTCTTCGTGTTGTCCCTCTACTGGAAGGAAAGGAGACTGCGGCGTGACGTCGACCGGCTCCGCGCCTTGCTCGACGAAGACAAGCGTGACTGACCAGGGACGTCGGGTACCAACCGGCGGGGGCTCCGGGTCAGGACACTGTCGCATCCTACGGAGTATGGCAGATACCCACCGGAAATGGGTAGTACAACCGATGCTGGGGTTATAGCCCAAATGGTAAAAAGATAACTGGTACTATGGTGTTTCCACCGCAGTACCGAATCACAAACAGTCAAGAGGAACTACGTAGGCAGGTCGAGCCAAGGCGGGATGAGGAGACTAGGACAGGGACGGAGTTCCGAGCGAGAAAGGAGCAGGTAACGAGTGAAAGGTAAGGCGAGAATACTGATTGGCTTGGCGGCGGCAGCGCTGATAGTGCTGGCAATGGGCGTGCCCGCGCTGGCGGACAACGACCTGCACGATAAGGACAATTTCCTGGCGGAGGCCGACTCGTGCGCCGGGTGCCACAGGGCTCACACTGCCCAGGCTGCCAAGCTGCTAACCGTCGGTCCCAACCAGGACGATTTCTGCTTCAGCTGCCATGATGGCACTGGTGCGGAGACCAACGTGGTTGACGGCGCGCTGGTGGCCGGCACATCCTATGGCGTCGGCAACGACACCGACGGCAATCCCCTGCGTGGCGGCGGGTTCGTCAACGCAATGATGGACCCCAACCACGATGGTAATGTCACCAGCGCATCGGTAACTTCCACTCATGCCGCGGACGGCGTGGGTGCAGGCAACGACACGATCTGGGGCAGCGGCACGATCAACGCCTCAGCCGATGTCGGAGTCACAGTCAACCTGGCGTGCGGTGACTGCCATAACCCCCATGGCAACGGCAACTACCGTATCCTCCGGGGTAACCCCGATGGTATGGAGAACGAGGGCACTACGCCAGCCGTAGACGTTACCGATCAGAGCCCCGTTGTGTACGAAGTGACGCATGTCGACAACACCGTCGGCAACAACACCTATTGGGCTCGCGACATGGCCGATTACTCCTCACCTACCACCAACGAGATCGGCGAGTGGTGCGGCCAGTGTCACACCAGGTACTGGGTGGCAAGCGGATCAGGTCACACCGACTCCACAGATGCCATCTTCGCCTACAGGCACATGACGGATGGCCTCAGTGGCAGCTGTCTCGTTTGCCACGTGGCCCACGGAACTTCGGCCACGATGGGGACGTATTCTGGTGCTGTTAACCTGCCGGGTGGTACACCGGGGACGGGCGGTGGCGGTGCCAGTGACAGTCGGCTCCTCACGGGTAACAGCCGTACTGTCTGCACCGATCCCACATCCTGTCACGGTACCGGCAGCGGAACCTGGGATCTGACCGCTGACTAGCGAACGCCTCGCGACAGCAGTCGTGAATGATCAGAGGGCTGGGGCTCGAAGCCCCAGCCCTCTCTTTATATCCAATACCGGTTCACGAGGATGGCACCGAGCGGCCGCCCGGCACATCTACTCCGTTGTGTCCACCAAGCCCTTGCTTATGGCATACCTTACGAGTTCAGTGCGGTTGCGGAGCTCCAGCTTTGACATCATGCTCGCCCTATGCTTCTCGACGGTCCTCACGCTCAGGAAGAGCTCGGTCGCCATCTCTCGATTGGTTCTTCCTTGAGCGGCGAGCCGCAGCACCTCCCTCTCGCGGTCAGTCAGCAGGTTGTACTTGTCGTTCTCCTGCTTCGTGGTAGAGGCCTGCAGGTAGCCGCTGAGCAGTGACTTCGTTACCAAGGGCGACAGGTAGACGTTGTCCTGGTGGACCTCCCTGATCGCAGTCAGCAGTTCCCCGGGCTCGGCATCCTTGAGAACATACCCCGAGGCACCGGCCTGGAGCATGGGGAAGAAGTACTCCTCGCTCTCATGCATCGTCAGTGCGAGCACCTTGGCCTCAGGCAGGGCCTTTCTGATCCGGGAGGTCGCTTCCAACCCGTCAGAGCCCGGCATCGACACGTCCATCAGTATCACATCCGGTTTCAGGTCGACGGCCCTGTCCACGGCATCCACGCCATTGCTGGCCTCGCCAACGGCTTCCATATCAGCCTCCGCGTCCAACAGTGCCTTCAGTCCGGCACGGATCAGAGCATGATCATCTACAATTAGAACCCGGATGCTACCCATCAACTATCTCCGTCCTTCAGCGGTATTTGCACACTAATGGTGGTGCCAATATCCGGCCCCGACGTCACTTCCAGAGAGCCCGAGAGGAGAATCACCCTCTCCTGCATGCCGCGCAGCCCCCAGCCTCGATCCACCGCCGGGTTGTTGAAGACCTGCTCGGGAGCGAACCCCTTCCCATTGTCGGAGATGGTCAGCGAGAGGAAACCGTTGTTGGCGCTCAGCGCCACACGAACCTTTGTGGCCTCGGAGTGCCTGATTATATTCGTGAACGCCTCCTGGGCCACCCGGAAGACGGTCACTTCTATCTCGGTCGGCAGGCGTTGCTTCAAGACGCCGTCGAGCTCGATGTCCGTCTCGATGTTCGCCGTCTCCAGGTTGTTCTTGGCGTACCATCTGATGGCAGGTATCAGGCCAAGGTCGTCCAGCACAGCCGGTCGCAGCTCTACTATGATCTTCCTGATCTCCGAGAGGACTTCTCGGGCAAGCTTGTTCGTCTCGAGAAACCGGGCCTGTTCCTCCTTCATGTGCTCGGGCAGGGATGCCGCTGCCATGGAGGTGCTCATCATCAGTGCTGTTATGGCTTGACCCGCTTCGTCGTGAAGCTCCCGCGCGATCCGCTTCCTCTCCTCCTCCTGGGCCGTTATGAGCTTTCTGAGGAGTTCCCCGCGCCGTCTCTCCCTTCTCTGCACCTCCTGATAAAGCCTGTCGTTCTCGATCCCTGCTACTATCTGATCGGCGAGCGTCTGCCCCAGCGGGATGTCAAGCGTCTGGAGATCCGGCAGATTGAAGAAGCACAGGATACCCGCTATAGTACCTCCCAGAACCAAAGGCGCGAACATCAGGCTCTTCGGCCTGGTCAGACGCGGTCTGGATGCCTGGAGAACCTCACTGTTCTCAGGGCGCAGCGAGGTCGAGAGCTGCTGCAATTCTTCGGCAGTGGTGAGCACACCGGCCGTGGTACTGAGCGCGGCGAGGCCGGCCACCCACTCGTCGTGGTTGAGTCTTATGCTCCGAAGCTTCTCGAAGTCGCAGCCGTAGCTAGCCTCGGGAATGTACTGTCCAGATTCGGCCTCTTGCAGGAAGATGACTCCTGTCGTACCGGGCACAGTCTCCCCTATCGTGCGCATGACATCCTGAAGCTTCGATTGAAGAGTGTTCGTTGAACCTATTATCTGTGCGCATTTGACCAGCGTTGACAGGCCCGCATTGTTGCGCAGCAGCCTGTCCTCCTTACCGGAGAGGAGGAACATCATGTTGTTGAAGTTCTCGCCGATCGCCGTGATCTCATCACGTGCGCAGCTCTTCAGGTAGACGGGGCAGTTCTCCTGGAAGACCGGACATACCTGCTCCTCCGAGTCATCAGAGGCTTCCGACAAGGCAAACACTCCGGCTACCTGCCAACACCTCAGGTTCTCTGAACCATACGCCGGGCAGTCGGTGTTGTCGCATTCCTTCTCGACCCAGCACTTGACCAGATGGGGATTCTCGAACCTGGCCTCGAAGCCACTCTCGATCGCCATGTTCAGCAGATGGTGGATCTCGGAGCTGGCTTCGCGGAGCCTGCGTGCCGTCAAGGCATTGTCAATCCCTATGCCGATCTCGTCACTTACCGCGGAGAACAAGCGAAGTGCCTCGGGTGCCATATTGGCCACACCAGCCCCATACAGTACAATGGCCCCCAGCATCTGGCCCTTGGATAATAGCGGAGCCACCGCGTACGCTTTCGTCTGGCCGTTCGGCTCGGGCTTCGTTGGACTTGGTGTATCGGCAACCAGCTCACCGACCACCATGGTAGTGCGTGACTCCGTCACCTTCCTTACGACGTCTGCCTCGACCGGAATCGCGGACACGATCCGGGGATCACCACGCACGAGCTCGTGCTTCGCGGCGATCTCGAGTCGTTCTCCAAGCCCATCCAACAGGTAGGCAGCTCCTCCCTCGGTATCCAGAATCGTGACCAGTTTCTCCAAGACATCCTTCAGGATTGTGTCCGGGTCGAGCGAGTGGCTCACTGCCCTGCTCACCTCGCTGAAGGCCGACAACTCCTTGGTGCGGCGCTGTACGCGCTCGTTCAGTTCGACATTCCAGAGTTCGAGTTCGCGTCTTGATTGCTCCAGTTCCTGTGTTCTCTGCTCAATCTTCACCGCCATCTCATTGAAGGCGCTGCCTAGTATCCCGATCTCGTCGCCGCTCACGTCTGTGACGCGAGTCTTATACATGCCATGCGAGATGTCCAGCGCCGACGCCGAAAGCCGGCTGAGTCGGCCCAGCACCGTGCGCCGGAGCACCAGCGAGAGACTGCCACCCATGACGAGGAACGCAACACCGGCTGATATGCCAATGAGGGTATTCTGCCTTTGGAGCTGGTCGTCCAACGTTGACATGTCCAGGCCGATGCCGATCGCCCCGAGTATCTCTATGTCAGAAGAGTGGCAGCTGGAGCACTCGGGGGAGTTGAGTATGGGCGTGATCGTGTATAGCTCACGCTGGCCACCCGCCGACACTATCGCCGTCGTAACCTCTTGCGCGGCCAGAGCATCAGCAAGGCTGCCCCTGATCTGAGGATGGTGTGGTTGAAGACCGCCAGCCGACGCGTAGAGGGCTTCGTCCGTGGAGTACACGGTCACGCTGTTCACGATCCATTCCCCGTCTTCACCCTCATCGCCGGCGGCCACACGCTCGACACCTCGCTTGATGTACTCCAGTCCGCCGAGAAGCATGTCCTGCTCGATCGAAGTCAGCATTGCGGTGTTGAGAGCGGCGGATGACTGGTTGAACTGCTCGAGGGTGGTCTCGCGCTGGAAACGCAACATCACAGACGCCATTATCGAAGCGAAGATGATCATCATCGCGATTATCAAGATCGGCAGCTTGAGATGGAGACTCATGATTCCAGCCACGCCGGGTAGTTATTGTGGATGGGACTGCAAGCGCCCATCCCGGTCTCACTTCCGAAGAGGTGTGCCGCACTCCGGACAGTAACGAAACGATCCGGCCACCTTGGCCCCGCACTCAGTACAGTACCGCTGCTCGGGCAGGCGTCGTTTGGCAGGGCTGGGTTGAGCGGTCAACTCAGCATCCATCCGGCGCTTTCGCACAACCCAGTATGCCGCCACGCCGCACAGTAGGCAAACGCCGGCGATACCTCCACCCACGTACGGCCAACCGGCGAAAGATGACTCCTCGATAGCAAGCGAAGGGAGTGGATCGGATTTCGTATACTCGATGTCGAATCGCAGGCTGTCGCTCGCGCTCAACGCCGTGTAGGCATACAGAAGCTCTCTGAAACCGTTCTCATAGTCCTCGGCTGTCATAGATGATTCAACATAGGGCATCACCCTGAAGTCGGAGGACTTCCTTGGCTGCTGGACATGCACCAGCAGACCGTCTATTGGCAGCAGGGTTATGAACTCGCTGGTGACCAGCTTGTCAACGTCGCCCTCTATGGCTTCGAGGTAGTACTCTACGCGAAACGTGCTCGTGGTGATCTCGTAGCTGATCACGTCCCATCCTGTGACATCCGATGGCGTCCTCTCGGGGGGGCCACCTGCGTACTTGAGGTCTGCGTCTATCGAACCCGCCGAGAACATCTGAGCCCCCTCGGGCACCAGGAACTCGATAGGCGCGGGAGGCGCGACCCCCACGACCTCACCCACCATCATCACCAGCAGTCGTGGGTCATCGTATTCCGGATACAGCCACAGGTCCACGTTCTGCAGGCCGGCTATGATCTTCAGTGACGGATAGGGGTTTGTCTTGACATAAGATATGCTAAGAACCAGCGACTGATTCGCTTCCAGGCTAGCGTAGTCGAGAACCTCGACGGTCATGCCATAGCTGTCCGTCTCCTGAATTGACTCAAGGGACGCGAGGCTCGGCTCCACGTGGAAGTCAGTGGCCGTACGTGGCTGCTGAATATAGATGCGCAGTCCATCGACGGGATAGAGCGGTATGAACTCGGACACAATAGACTTGGTCGCGCCCGCCGGAATGACATCGTGGTAGTACTCGACTCGGAAGATGGACGTGGTGACATCGTAGGTGATCACGTCCCAACCATCCAGTGTCGAGGCCGTACGATCGGGAGGCCCACCTGTGTATTGACCTGCCGAGTCAATCGAGCCAGCCGAGTATATCTCTGCGTCCTCCGGCACCAGGAAGCTCATTGTAGTGGTAGGGGAGGTGCCCACGACCTGCCCCTCCAGCATGACAAGTAAACGGCTATCGTCGTACTCGGGGTACAGCCAGAGGTTCGCGTCTCGCACGGTGATGGACTCTGTCTGAGCCTCTGTTAGACTGGGGAAGAGCAGGCAAGCCAGAAGAAGGAACAGAGCAACTAGCAGACTAATACTGCCAAACCTGGACCCGGTTATTCTCACGATCTGTGACATAGACCCTCCCGGCGCTGTCCAAGGCTATCCCATTGGGGTAGTTGAACTCACCGGCCCCCATACCTTGCCCACCGAAGGTGAAGAGCCGTTGAAGGCTCTCCCCGGCCTGAAAAACGATCACACTGTGCCCGAAAACATCGACGACGTGCAGCAGGTCTCGCTCGTCTACGGCCAGTCCCCTCGGCAAGCCGGCGTCTATCGCTCTCGGGTTACTGCCGTCCTGGTCGAATACCTTGAGGGCAAAGTTGTTGCTGTCCGCAACGTAGATGTTGCCCAGACTATCGACCGCAATTCCATTCGGGAAAGAGAACTCATCGACGCCCTCGCCCTTCTTTCCAAACTCTAGTCTAACATGTCCGGCGTAATCGAACACCATCACGCGGTGCTGGCCGCTGGTCAACTCGGTGATGTACAGGTCGTCCCAGTTGCTGGTGCGATCGTCGAACGTCATTGCCATTGGGGACCAGATATCACCGAACTCATCCGGAGACAGCCTCTCCACATGAGCACCGCTGTAGTCATAAACGTCGATGCAGGACCGCGTGCGATCGGAGACAAATATCCTGCCGGTAGTCCTATGTACACCAACATACACCGGCGATCGCGACGCGACGTTCTTGGAGTCCGTAGGCACGAGGGTGGCCAAGTGTGTCCCATCCCTGTCGAAGACGTGCACTCCGCGCTCGCCTCCGCTCTCTGCAACATATATGAACTCGCCGTCGGGATGTACGGCCACGCCCAGTGGCTTGTCCACACCGTATATCGAGAACTGGTACTCCGGCGCGTCAACAGGCCCCCGACCTTCTCCTGAATCCTCTGATTCCATGGCGGGCACAGCTGGGATGGCCAGCACTAACGACTTCACCACGGCGAAGTCAACTGTCGCCAGTACATCGTCGATGACCACGGAGCCGAGATGGCCGACATCCGCAGGCTCACGCTGGGACAGGCCGATACCCGATGGCAAAAGCGCCTCGGAGATGCGATACGACGCCGATCCCGTATCGGGGTCCGAATTCAGCAACTCCGTTCCGCTCACGTCAACTACCTCATGCCCGGAGTCGGCTGCTGCCCTCAAGAGGTCCGTTGCCACCTTTCGTAGTTCATCCGCTAGGCCGGAAGGCTCTCCGTTCGTTATGTCCTGCGGGAGAGGTGGTACCACCAGTGACGTACCACCGGAAATCGGGACCATTGCTACGACGAGATGACCCTCGGTATCGACTGCCAGGCCCGATACGATCGTAGAGCCATCGCCGTCGCGCCAGTTTATGTACTCGCCCGTGTCGGCGTCGGTGGCCAGCACGGTGTCACGACCGTGAATCGCCCCCGTCGGCGTCCTTACAACGAATGTCGTTACCTCTTGTCCTATCTGGGAAGTCGCGCGTCCTGACACGAGTCTTGTCTCGACCCTCACCCGATCCGCGCCGATGATCTTCGATATCTTCTGCGACTGGACCAACTGCAGTTGGCCGGAACCCTGGAGCAGAGTTCTGCTCCCATCGAAATAGTGGATAATCGCAGCGCTTCCCTCGCCCACCCATAGCCAATCTCCGTCATGGAGCTCCATCCCGGTGCTCGCCGCGATCCATGTGCTCTCACTCTCCGCCGTCTGCACCCGCACGTCCCCGGACCTGGCTTCAAGTAGGCCGACTTCGCTGGACGTGCTCTCGTACCCGAACAGCACCGCCAGCAGGGCCACAATGCAGGCCAGGAAGATGACGACGACTACTAACACGCGGCGCTTTCGCTCGCGTGAATCACGAGTGTCGGAAGGAGGATGGTACATACGATCGCGCAAGCCTGGTATTCGTGGCATCGGCTACTGCTCCCTCAACTGGTTGAGACGAGCGCCCGCAAGAGTGTTGTCCGGGTCCAGCTCCAGGACCGCCTGGTACGCCTCGATGGCATCCTGGGTCTGGCCAACCTTCTCGTAGGTCATGGCGAGTCCGAGATGCGCCTCGGCGAACTGCGGGCCACCCGCTACGGCTGCCCCCAGGTTATCGAGAGCCTGTTCGTATCTCTCGCTGCAGTAGTCGACCATACCGGTCGCATAGGCGGCGCCGGTCGTGTTGCCGACCTCCTGGTAACAGTGGGCAAGCTCTTCATATGCTTCGGTGAAGGTCGGGACGAAGCGTATGGCCTCCAGCAACCACTCAATCGCATCGTTGCACTGGCCCATGTCGCTGTACGCCACTCCCAGAAAATATCTCGAGTCAGCATCGGTACTCATCGCGACGGACGTAGCTCTCAGAGGTTCGATCGCCTTCTCGGGCTCACCCAGAGCAATGTAGATACGCCCCAGATCGTATTGCGCGCGCTGGAGCTGTTTGTTCAACCCCCTCATGGGGTTGTCCTCGTTCAACTCGACGACTTTCAGGTAGGGCTCGAGCGCATCTTCGTACTTCTCCTGGTCCATGTAGACAGCGCCGAGAATCATGTAGGCCATCTCGTATTCGTCGTTCTGCGCGAGCAGGAACTCGGCCTGATCGATAGCCTCATCGTAGGCGCCAGCCTCGATGTAGTAAGCTGCAAGTTGGACTCTCAGGCTACTGTTGAACGGGCTCTCTTCCAGCAGCTTCTCGATCCGCTCAATCTCCCTTTCCACCATTGACTTGTCGGAGGTCGACGTGTCACGCAGCCCGACAATCAAGCCGACCACCAGCCCGACTATCGCCACCAGGACGAAAGCTATAAGGAACCTTCTACTACGTCTTGTGAGGAAGTCCAAACGTCAGCCTCTCAATATAGTCCCGCACCGGCTCGCGATGTCCATGGGGTCGCCTCTCTTCGGAGGCGCGGGCGCAGTGATCCGAACCCTTGCAAAGACCCAGGCAGGTCCCCCTCGAAAAAGGAACCTGCCCAGGCCAAAGATGTCTCCTATCGCTAGCAATCCATCCTACTGGGTGAACTCGTGGCAGTCCACGCAGTTCTCGCGGTTCTTGAGCTTGTGCGTGATAGCCGGCACTCCACCCTCGCTCACCTCATGACACGCATCACAGAGGTTATCACCATAGCCTGTGTGGCTGCTGGGGAGGGCACCTATCTGCCCAGCGGTGTGGCACCGATTGCACGGGCTCTTGTCCAACTCATGTGGCAACTCAGGCGGAAGTGTGCGCGTCACGTCATGACACACCAGACATGTGTTGTCAAGACGCCCCGTGTGTGTAACCGGCAATTGCACTAGTGCCGTCGAGTGACACTCGGAGCATGTCTCGTGTGCCTGGACCTTGTGCATGATGGCTGGGGGCAGCCCCTCCATCTCCTCATGACAGACACCACACGTAGGATTGGCGCGGCCGTCATGGCTCGATGGCAGCGCCACTAGAGCTCCCTTGGAATGGCAGGCAATGCACGCACCCTTACCTTCGGTTGTGTGGGCTATCACGGGCGGCAGGTCGCCTGCCGACGCCGCGTAGTGACAGGCTTGGCATGTGCCGCTCGCCCTGCCTTCGTGGGAGGCAGGTAGAGCAACCAAGGCGTTGGCAGAATGACAGGATGTGCAGTCGCGGTTCTTGCTATGCGACTCCGTCGGCGCGAATCCGGCCGACACGTCATGGCAGCCCAAACACGTCTTGTCGGCGCGACCCTCGTGCGTCGCTGGCAATGCGACCATAGCACTACCTGAGTGACACGATGAGCACGGAGTCGCTACCTTCAGCCGGTGGGCATCGGGCGGCAGGTCCGTGGTCTGCACATGACACATAGTGCATGTGTTAGTCGTCCGGGGCGAGTCGCCTTGGTGACTGACCGGCAGAGCCACAAGGGCAGTGCTGGAGTGGCAGTTGTCGCACTTGGTTCGGCCCTCATAGGCGTGCGCTCCCGCAGGGGGGCCCCCGGGATAGAGGACGTGGCACCCTAGGCAGCTGTCGTTGGTCCGCCCTGCGTGCGTTATCTTCACTGGCCAGACACCATACAGGTCGTGACAAGCCAAGCAGTCACTTCTGCCTTCGGCTGTGTGGGCCAAGTAAGGGCCCACACTTGTTGCCGGAGGAGTCGCTGTGGGCACTGTCGTTGGGGTAGGTTGGGCCGGGGTTGGGGAAACCGTCGGCTCTGCAGGCGACTCAGTGGGTGGGACCGGGGTCGCTGTCGGCGATCCCGTGACCGGTGGTGAGGGCAGGTCGCTAGAGCCCCCCGGGTTCTCCTCCCCACAGCCAACCAAGGGGGTTACGATCAGGGCCGTTAGCGCCAGGATGAGAAGCAACCTGTATAAAGGCCTGCTTCCCCGCAAGGCAGAGTACGGGCGGGGGTGGTGCGAGTGAGGTCCGGTGCTCTGTCTGCTCGTCATTCATGTCCTCCATTGGTGGTTCAGATGCGGCGGGCTTTCGACACACTCCACTCGTGTGGGGTATGCACGAACACTTATTATAACCGCGACTACGTTCGAAATCAACTGTCCGTGTTCACTCACCTAAAATGTTACCGGGAGGGTATGGTTCACTCAACTGAGAATGTCATCGAGGGGGACCATGCCGGGCGATGACAGGCGGTCGAACGGTTGTGGCAACACCCGAACTCCGCCAACGCAACCAAAAGAAAGGAGGCGGCACTCCTTCGGTAACAATTTCACTTGAGTTGACATGCTGTCACCCTAGGGCACGGTAGTGAAGGACGTCTCAATTGAGAAGTCAGACCACTCTCCGTGATCATCCTGGTGTCGCAAATGCCAATAGTAGGTTGTGCTACTTGCCAACTCCATGCCTACGGTGTGGCTGGTAAGATCACCCGTCGGCCCCGTGTCGTATAGTGGAGAAGAGTAGTCACCTTGCACGGTAGTGACCTGCCACTGCGATGCCTGATGTGTGTCACCGGCGTCCGGGTCTACGAAGCCTGAGGAAACGAGCGTAAGTATCAAGGGTACGTCACCAGCGCCGTCACCAGGCGAGGTGTTGGTCGGGCTTGTTGGCGGCGCGTTGTAGGTGGCGAATGACCACGAGTCGAAACTGAGAGTGTTGGGTACGTACGCCATGTCATCAACTGTGACAGAGACAACCATCGTCTCGCCGTTGGGGAAGTCCAGTGCCGGGTCGACTGCGGCATTGTAGGATGTGGAGTTTCCAGTGTGTGAGACCTCGGGGCTGGTGCTCCCGTATATCTGCACATAGCCCGGGCCGGTGATCTCAATCGTGAATGAACTCCAGTCTACACCTGTCTCCGTGTCGCTGATCGAGAAAGTGAGATTGCCATGAACGGGTATATCTATCGACCCGGAACCAGGACTGAGGTCGTTGATCTCCGGCAACGTTGTGTCCTCATGAACGGTGAACTGCCAAGCGTACGGCTCAAGTGAGTTCGGGAGCGGAGCCAGGTCCTGTACGCCTACCACCACGGTTATTGTCTCGCCGTAGCCGAAGTCGACTCGTGGATCGATCAACACGTCGTAGGCGGGAGGGCCTCCGACCTGAGAGACAACGTCCGTATCGCTAGCGGTGTAGGTCTGGCTATAGCCGCGATCTCCCGTCAGCTGTACGGTGAACGTGCTCCAGCTGACACCCATTTCGCTGTCAGCCAACAAGAGGGTAAGATCGACGTCAAGGGGCTGGCCCGACGCTCCGTTGGTCGGGCTCACGTTTGACATCGTCGGCGGCTGAAGGTCTGTGAGGCCGATTATCGGGGAGCGATAGTAGGTTATCTCCCCGGGTCCCATGTGACAGCCATCACACACCTTACTGTCGGCAATGCTGCCCGCCCCGTGCCCGCCGAGCGGAGGCATATCCCCATAGTAGCTGTCACTGAGCAAGGTGGTTGCGTTCCCATAGACATCGCTCCACTTGAAGTCCAATGCCGGGACTTTGTCGGCCGAGCCTGGGGAGCTGATGAGTTCGCCGTGCCGGATCATCTGGGGTGTCGGGGAACCATGCACGTTGTGACAGGCTGTACAGCTGATCCGCGAGTCGGTGCTCATGTCCCAGTCCGAATCCCACTGACCGGGGTTCGCACTGAGGTGTCTCGAGTGGCTGCTGATTCCTTCACCTTCATCCCGGAAGTTGGTGTTGTATGGAGACGTGCTGTCGAGTATTCCGTTGTATTTGTGGCATTCGAAGCAGAGTTCGAACTTGTCTTCGCCCCAGCCGGCACCCGCCGACAACGGTATGGTCATCGAGTACAGGAGTCGATAGCTGCTGTCATAGTCCGTCGCCCCAGCCACGTACGTTCTGGGATCGCCGTCGATATGCGCGCCGTCCGCGACGTGACAGTCGGTGCACTCGACCAGACCTCTCTTGCCGTGACCGGTCACATCGTACCCGTATGACGATCCGTCACCCACCACAGACGGGGCCTGGACGTTTCGTATGGTGGAGTTGCCGTCGTCGTGGCAACCCCGGCACGAGATGCGGGCGCCCGTCAGCCAGCTGGCTTTAGCTTCGGCTACTCCGTCATGTGCGCCGCCCCCGCTGTGACACGGGTCGCAGGTGGTGGTGTTGCCCAAGTCCTGTCCGTCATTGAAAGTCACGGTGCCGTCGTCATGGCCATCGCCCACCGACACGTCTGAGTGACAAGAGCCGCAGCTAGTGATGTAGGGGCCATACTCTTCTGTGTAGTGAGTGGCATGAGCGCCATCCCGGTTGGGGGCCTGACTTCCGTTAGGGGGCAGCCCATGGCATCCGCTGCCGCCAATGGAGCAAGTCATGAACCCGTCATCGGTCGACGATGCGTTATCTACATCGTGGGGGTGACAGGCCGTGCAGTCTGTCGCGCGAAGGTCACCCGAATATGCAGGTGCTGGTTCATGAACGCCGCCGGCATGAACGCTCATCGGATACCCGGAGTTGTCAGTGATGTTGATGTGGCAGGTGACACAGATATCATCGGTGTCCGTGTCATCGTCCGAATCCTCGTCAAACGAGTCGACGCCGGTCGTTGCCGAGTAGACAACGGCATAGCCACCTATGCTCTCCCAGATTTGACACAGGTTGTCCTGGGAGGAATGCGGGTCGTGACAAGCCACGCAGTCCAGCGTGAAGGGGAATTCCTGTGGACTGAAGTGCAACACCGGTGACTCCGCGTTGGCGTTTGAATGGGTGGACGATACCTTCGAAGAACCTGCTCCATCGTGACAGGTGAGGCAAAGAGCGTTGTTGGATGTTTCCGAGATGGCGGTGCTGCCCTTGGCGCTGTGTACACGATGGCACCTGGCACACGCATCGGCCTCCGGCAGGATGTCGTCGTGAGGATTCTGTGCTCCAACGCTGTAGACCGCGGAAAGGGCCAACACGATGCACACAACGCCCAGACTGGCAGCGAAGCGACACCGCTGTGGTGTCACCAGTGCCCGTGTTCTGCCAATACCACCGGTCCAGAGACTCATCTGCTGGGTATCACGCCGTACCGTGGGACATATGAAGAGGGCAGGGCTCCGTCAGATGCCGAGCCCCGCCCCATAACTCGTCGTCAATCATTGGTTAGGTTGCTGCCATCGTGGCAGACGGTACAGACGGCCCGGTTGTCCAACGACAGCAGGCGGCTTTCGAGCGATGGTGTCGCCCCCTGCGACGTGCCGTCTGGGTAGGAGACCGCTCCCGAGTATGACGCCATTGTGGCCGCAGTGCCGTGCGCAACGTGACACGCAAGACAACCCTCGAGATGACCAGGGGTAGGCTTGTCTTCACCGTGGCATATATTGCAGTCTTCCCGATGGTTATAGGGGCCGTGACACTGCCCACAGTCGACGTTGTACAGGGGCTCGTTCCAGTGTCCGTGGGTATGAGCATAGCCGCTGCCGGGACCACCCTGCAGCGCGAACTTGTCCTCATGACACTTGATGCACCCGTTCTCGTAGGTCGGCGATCCTTTGACCCAATGGCGAAAGGCGAACACGACGTCAGAGGAATCGCTACCTCCTGATCCCGCTCCACACTCATACCGTGTGTGACACGCCCCGCACCAGTCCACGAGAGTCAGCAGCGTGTCCCCATCATACCCCAGCGGAGTCCAGTTGCCTCCGGGTAGCTCGTCCCACACCTGTCGGTAGTTGTCGGCATTGTATCCTATTTCGTAGATAACGGGGTACTGATCAGGCACGTCCACCGGGAGAGACGTCCCCTCATCTTCCATACCGTCCGGATTGCCCCTCAGAATACGGTAGTTGCCATTCCCATGCGGGTTGTGACAGTCGCCACAAGCCAGCTCTACCGTGACGCCATAATCCTCAATGGTGGAGTTGATCGGGCCGCTGCCCCAGATTGTCCCGCTTGTAGCCCCGCTCGCCGAGTGAATGGAGCTGACCACAGCCGTGGTGATATTGCCATCGTGGTCTGTGTCCATCGTGGCGTTCTCGAAGCCGCCACCCCTCAGGCCGGCACCAGTAGAGCCGTATGATGTGCCATCGAGCTCACCGTCGACGACATCTGTCTCCGCGCCGCTGCCGTCATGGCATGTGAAGCAGAAGTCGTCCTGGTTGGGACCTGACGTCAAGAGGTTGGGAGCCAGTGCGGTGTGGGCCCTGTGACAGCCGGCGCAGGAGTCAGCGCCGACTGCGAAGTTGTCCTGGTCGTGGAGGTCGTTGTCGGCTATTGCTATGCCGCCTGCGCTGGAAATCGCCAGCGCGAGGAGTAGCGTGGCAACCAATACCCCTCGCCATCGTGTCATCCGGTCGATTCTCTCCGTGTCTCCCTGTTCGTTCGCGGTTGTCTTGTATTATACCCATCAATAAGAGAAGTCGTCAACGTGAGAATCTGCCTGGGGATGGATAGCCTGAGCGCTCTTGCCTGGACACGCTCCCGACTCTTACCTAGTCCACTTCTAGTCCACTTCGCTGTCCACCCAGTCCAGGTACGCGTCGTACCCGCCGATGATGGGTAGAGCGATGATTTCAGGTACGTCGTACTTGTGGAGTTGCCTTACGAGATCGACCAGGGCAGGCAGTGCAGACAGCTTGCTCTTGACGAAGAGCAATGTTTCCTGCTCAGATTCGGTATTACCTTCCCACTGGAATACCGAATCTACCTTTGGCACAATGTTCACACAAGCTGCCTTCCCGTTGGTGACAAGCTGCTCAGCAAGCGAACGCGCGCTCTCGGGACTGTCGGTCGTGATTAGTACGACGACCTTCTGTGACTCCTCCATCAGGCGCAGGTCACCTCAGTTGTGACTTGACTGGTCTATGTTAGTAGGGCCCGAGGTCGCGGTCAAGTTGTGCGCTCCTGTTCCGTTGCGCTGCTGGGGGTTGTAGCGCTGGTGCTTCACACACGCCGGGCGGAAGAGCGAGCCGTTCCGTGGGCATTGCTCGGCCTAGTCAGCGCAGGGGTCGGCCTGCTGGGGGGCGAACAGGGCGCTGGCTTCCTCAATGACTATCGGAAGCTCCAACGTGAAGGTTGCACCTTCGCCCGGTGCGCTGGTGGCGTGAATCACGCCTCCGTGCCCCTCGATAATACCAAAGCAGATGCTCAAGCCAAGGCCGGTACCCTTGCCCACATCCTTGGTCGTATAGAACGGGTCGAAGATGCGGCCGATTTCCTCCTGGGCTATGCCTGGCCCATCATCGGTTATCGTTATCCTGATTGACTCTCCCACGACCTCGGACTTCACCTGCAGTGTGCCTCCTGAGTGGGCCTCTGTCATAGCCTGCTCAGCGTTCGTAATGATGTTGACGAACACCTGCTGCATCTGGTGGAAGTCTGCCATCGTCTTGGGCAACTCGGGCGCAAGGTCTAACACAACCTCTATGTTGTTCACACGCAGCCGGTATTCATGGAGCTCCAGGCTCTGCTCGACGACGTCGTTCAGGCAGACCATGGTCTTCTCCGGGCTGTGCTTCCTGGCGAAAGACAAGAGGTTGCCCGTGATTCTGCTGGCTCTCTGGGCCTCTCGGAATATGGTGTCCACATCCTCCCGCACTGAAGCATCGAGGTCCTTCCTGGTCGCGAGGAATTGAGCCAACCCCTGGACCGCCGCCAGGGGGTTGTTCAGCTCGTGTGCGACACCGGCGGCGAGTTGCCCGACGGCAGCCAAACGGCCCGAAAGCAGAAGCTGCTGCTCCATCCTCTCCTTCTCTGCTTCCGCTCGCTTGCGCTCGCCGATATCCCTTGCGACTACGGAGAGAGCAGGCTGACCAGCGTACTCTATCGTGCGCGTGCTGAGTTCCACAGGTACTGGCTCGCCATCATTCGAGGTAAGCACCGTCTCGTACTGTTTCGGCACTTCCTCTCCCCGACATCTTCGGGCCCGTACCTCGCTGAGGTCCAACAGGGCCTGGTGAGGCAGGAGCTCCACTATACTTCTGCCGATAATATCGCCGGGCTCATGACCGAACATGGCAGCGATTCTCTGGTTCGCAAACAGTATCTTGGAACCACGGAGAACGCAGTAGCCATCGTTCATGTCTTCAAGCAAGCGTCTCAGCCGCTCCTCGGACTCCCGCCTCGCCTTCCCAGCCTTGAGGCGAGCAATGGTGCTCCCCATTTGGGCGGCTACCGACTCAAGAGCGCTACGAGCCCATTGAGGGACCTCACCCAAAGTATGGGAGGCCACTGTGAGGCACGCCATGACACGCCCCTCATTGAGGACTGGCAGGATGGCGGCTGCCGCAAGCGATTCACGCGTTTCGTGTTCGTCATTTGGAATGGGAACATCGGGGTACGTAGCGTATACCGGCTCGCCTGCAAACACCAGCTGCGCGTTTGGAGAATCCGCTTCAAGGAACGATGCGGCCGCCACGAGATCCGCGGGGACGTCTTGATGGTAGGCAATGTACAATGAGCCGCTGGTCTCGTCGACGAGGAAAATCGCACCGCAGTCCATGCCGGAAACGTCAAGAGCAGCCTGGAGGCAGAGGCGCAATCCCTCCTGGAGACTCCCGGTCGCGCTAGTGGCGGCGCCAAGATCACGCTGCACCCTGACGATGTTCTCGACGTGTTTCCGCTCCGTGATGTCGCGGAAGTTGGCGACGATACCGGTGATCCTTTCGTCGTCAAGCAGGTTCTTTCCGACTGCTTCAATGGTGTACCAAGATCCATCCTTGTGCTTCAGGGTGAACTCCGTGTTGATGGTTGACACTTCGTTCCTGAACAACCGCCCAAACTCCTCGATTGCACGGGGAATGTCCTCAGGGTGGATCAGGTCGAAAACGCTCTTGCCTTCGCGCTCGTGCGGCTCGTAACCAGTGATGTTCCGTATCGATGGACTCTGATACCTTATGCTGCCATCGCCATTAAGAATCATCGTAGCATCGAGAGCGTTCTCCAGCAGCGATCGGTAATACTCCTCGCTACGCCGAAGGGCTTCCTCAGCACGCTTGCGCTCGGTTGTGTCTGCCAAGATACCGATGGAGCCGGTTATCTCCCCGTCAGCGCTCCTCACGACGCTGACGGACAAGTCCACGTCGATGATTGCTCCGTCTTTCTTGATCACCCTTGTCTCTATGTGATGCTGCATGCCCTCGCGACGGATGTTCTTCGCCCTAATCCTCTTCCATTCAGCCGGCTGGTATAGGGTTCTGACGGGCTTAAGGTAAAGGTCCTCGTTCCCCATGCCGAGCATCGACTCGGCGAACTTGTTCCACGCAACTATACGCTCATCCTCGTCTGTGACGGTGATCGCAATAGCCGAGTTCTCGAAGATCGTCTGGTATTTCTCCCGAGCGAGCGCAAGCGCCTCCTGCTCCTTCACGAGCTCCCCGACGTCCCGAAGGTTAGTCACTATTCCCATTACTGCCGGATGGTCCAGCATGTTCCTTCCGACCACCTCGATGTGTCGCCAGGACTCGTCGGCATGCTGCACACGCACAGTGCGACGATCGGTGGCCCCGGGATGCTTCATGAGGCTCTCTAACAGTTCCGCCACTATGGCCATGTCGTCCTGATGAACGAACTCAAACGCGCTCTTGCCCGTCCGCTCTGCTGGTGCTCTGCCAAGCATGTCGCCGACGGTAGGGCTCTCATACGATATGAGACCGTCCTTGTCCACCACAATGATGCCATCCAGTGTAGTCTCAACGAGCAGACGGAAGTAGTCTGTAGAATATGTGTACGCACGGTGCTTTGCGGAGGTGATAGACTTGGCTTGCTTACGCCGATCACTCACGGAAGACGCACGTTTAGCTGGCATAGTCCCCTTCCTGGAAGTAGTCATAGACAGACATGCCTATTCATGCACGAGCGAAAGGTAGCACATTCTGCTTACTTGGGACAATGGGAAATTCCGGTGCGCTCGAATAGGAAAATAGTCCCGTCCTTCTTGACGCGATGAGTGCCATGCCCTAGCGTCGAATGTTGCTACTCGCGGGACGGTGAGCCGGGCGTGTTGCCAGGAAGCAGGATGAGGAGCGAAGGCAGAACGACGAGTGCTGCGACCAGTGCGAACACTATCATGACCGCCATGAGTATGCCGAAACGCGAGAACATGGGCATCGGCGCGAATGCAATGACAGCGAAACCTGCCGCTGTGGAGATGGCGGTCGCCAGAAGCGCCACGCCGGTGGTGTTGGAGGTGGCCAACAGGGCTTCAAGGCACGTGCTTCGCACGGCACACTCCTGACGAAAACGCTGAGAGAAATGAATCGAGAAGTCTATGCCCACGCCTATTGAGATTGCCGCGATCGTAGCCGTCATGAGATTGAGGTGATACCCGGCGGCGTACATGAACCCGTGGAGCCAGCATGCCACAATCAACACAGGCACAACTGTGGCGACGGCATACCTGATCGACTTGAACGAGACGGCGAGCACCAATAGACAGGAGATGACTGCCACCAGCAGAGATAAAGTCATGGAACGCGTGATAGCGTCGAACTGGGCGGCGCGCACGTAGGCTGACCCTGTGAAGCCATATGAATCGATGCCAGACGCCTGCCCCAGGGTGGAATCTACATCGTCTCTGAGTTCAGCGGCCGATGCTTTCGCGACCGCGTGCTCTTCTGTGTCAGACACCCCCACGCGCACAAGAGCCGCATCCTTGAGGCCATTATCCAGCCCGCCAACAAATGTGGCACGTACCTGCTTGGGGGTGAAGAGCAAGGTCCCATCCGGCCCGGGAACGCCATGCTCGATCATGTACGAGTAGGCGGCGCGAATCTGCTCATACGTATCCGGCAGCGAATCCCGATTGGCATCGCTAATCGCCACTCCATATTGTCTCTCGATCGCGGCACGTGCTGCATCGCTGCCCACGATAGCCCCCAACTGGTCCAGCAGCGGCGCACAGACATCAGCTTTGCCATTCGCGGAGTCCCGGACCAGATACGTGTTGTCCTCCACAGCACGGACCGTGTCTTGGATTGCCAGCAGTGCGTCATGCCTGGCCAGATCGCCCTCCATATAGATATATGCCGGCTCGCCATACCTGCCTCCTCCGTGCTCATCGAGCTTGGAGAGCCCGATCACCAGGTCCGATGCCGGGTCAAACGCCTCGCTGGCATTCAGCCTGGGCTCTAGGCTGACCCAACCCCACACACATACACTGGTCAAGACAACTATTATCGCGAGGGATACCCTGGGTCTGCCAGCGAACAGAAGGACTGCCCGACCGAACAGCGTCCCCGTGGCGGTGGAGCTCTTGGTATGATCCGCATACCGCCTTTTCACCGGCAGCAGATCGTATCTGGCTACGACGGTTGGTACAAACAGGCCCAGTATCACCAAAGCAGACGCGATGGCAATGCAGCCACCAATCGCGAATCCAACAATGGACTCGACCCCGGAAGTGATATTCGACCCGAATGCGATGGCAGTGGTGAACATGGCCAGAACCAGCGCCTCGCCCACCCGATTCGTTGACCAGCCGATGGCCTCTGCCGGTGGGCTGCCGTGTGCCCGCTCCTCACGATAGCGAAGCAGCGAGTGTATTGCGTAGTCGATTCCGAGAACAAGCATCGCCACCGGCAGCACCACGTCGAGAACGATTGAGCTGTTGAGCCCGATCAGATTCGACAGGCCCTTGACCCATACGATCAGCATACCAAGCCCGACCGCGCATAGCAGCGTGACCCTTAGCGAACGAAATACAACCGCCACAATCACCATCACGAGAGCGACTGCAGCTATCAACATCACGCTGCTTATTCGGCTCTCATCTGCTATCTCGAGGTTCACGTCCATCGCCACGCCCCACAATCGATAGCCGTCCCCATCTCCTCTGAGCAGGCGCTGGACGTGCCGCCCGAAGTATTCCGGGGCCAGTTCCTCGCTCAGCGACCTTCCGGCAACAGCCGCGTATTCCGACTTGACTCTGTTGTAGTCGGACTCCACGAAGAACAGGAATGCGGGCGACGTCCACGTGGTACGCCCATCAGGCCCTTGAACGTAGCTAGCGTTGATAGACAACTGCGACGCCAGATCGTTCGTGAGAGGACTCGCCAGGACGTCTGCCACGGCTTGCTGCACCTGAATGTCAGTGGCGCAAGAGAGGTCGACCGTGCCTCCACTCTCTATCTTCAGCGCCGCGTTGACGGCATCTGCTATGGTATATACGCCCCGGAGTTGAATGCCGGCCTCGGAGCTGAAACGCTCGTAGAGGAACGGAGAGAGGACACTGGAACGGAGAGCCTCTTCATTCCTGTACAGCGCATAGAGGTTGTCCTGCGTGAGGATGTCGCCATCTGAGGCCTCGGCCACGAAGAGGACACGGTATAGCTCGAACGGGAACCTGTCTCTGATGAGTTCGTCTAGTTCTACGAATTCGTTGCTGGTTGGTTTGTCACTGGCAGTCTCGGCCGGCTTCATGACTACCAGGGGAACGATGAGGACTGCGGTTACCAGGAGCGTTGCGGCAATGATCCAGGACGACCGGTATTGCACCAAGTCTCCCAGCGATCCGTACACACCGCTTCTCTTGCGACGTCGGGCCGTCACCTGTGCTCTTGCCCCCTCGACGGCGGCTATCGCTGCTGTGCGCCCGCCATCGTCTCAGGCTCACGGCCCATTATTCCAGACTTCCGCCCTGCAGGAAAGGTGGTCACCCCGCTCGCATTGCCGACCCGGCTGGCAGCGCGTCGCTAGGCAAGGGCACCCAGCCCCACTCCAGCCACTACCCACACCCCAGAAGGTGCCTCTTCGTAGCTATGGAACTCCATGGAGTAGGTGGCTCGTCCCTGGCTTATAG
>CAZGDV010000004.1:0-55738 GCA_964524995.1 uncultured Dehalococcoidia bacterium
GGGCTGTGGCCCCTCATCACCACTTCCTTCAGGATCGTGTTTCCCATGTTGGCGCCGACAACCGTCCTGATGTGGGACGCGACCTCCACCGGGTCCAGCCCCAGGGTTCCGGCGATGCTCTCCATGGACTTCAGGGCCTTGTCCCTGGAGAGCTTCATTTTGCCGCCGAGGAAATAGTCGGGGTTGATGTAGCCAAGCACGACGTCGGCGTCCGTGACCGTCGGCTCGGTCCCTCCGAGGTCGTAGCAGGCTGGCCCAGGATTCGAACCTGCGCTCTTCGGCCCGACCTCCAACTTGTTGCCCATCAACTCGTTGAGCCAGGCGATCGATCCCCCGCCCGCCCCGATGGTGTTGACTTCAACCATCGACGTCTCCGTCGCCCACCGGTCGATGACGGGCCACTCCTGGTAGGTGCGGCAGGCCCCGTCCACGATGACGCCGTAGTCGAAGCTGGTCCCACCCATGTCAGTTACCAGAACATTCGGGAATCCGTATAGCTTGCTTATCCAGTTGGCACCGAGGAGTCCCGCAATCGGCCCCGCGCCGAACGTGTCAACAGCCCTTGTCCGTGATAGCTTGGCCACGCCTCCAACGTTGTTGATGATGCTGAGCGGCTTCTTGTAGCCATAGTCGCGGAGCTCTTCACCCAACGCGGAGAGCTGTTCGGTCATCTCGGTATGCAGATAGGCAGACAGGATTGTCACGTTGGTGCGGGGGTATTCGTGCCACTTGGGCTGGACCTCACTGGAGAGCAAGATGGGCATGTTGCCGAGGTAGCGATCCGGGTACTCCTCCTGGATCACCTCCCGCACAAGCCGCTCGTGCTCCGGGTTCAAAAAGGACCACAACAGGGACACGACGAACCCCCTGGCCCCCCTGTCCACCAGCGTCTGTATCTTCTGGCGGACCTCTTCCCTCTGCAGCGGTATCGCCACATTGCCGAAGCAGTCTATCCTCTCTCGGACGCCGACGGTCATGTCGTGTGTGATAAGGGGTTCCGGTTTCCTGGCCAGATACATGTAGCGGCGCTCTCTCGGATGCAGTCCGTCGGCCCAGGACCGTGATCTGCCGACGAGCAGCATGTGCTCCTGACCGGCGGTGGTGATCAGCCCGAGCTTGGGGCCGGTGCGCTGTATCAGGGTGTTCATCGCGAGTGTCGTGGAGTAGCGGATTACGGACGTCTTCTGCAGTATGTCGGGCAAGGGCATATCGAGCTGCCGGGCCGCATCCTCGACCGCCTTTCGGAATCCGACGCTCAGATTGTAGCCTGTGGTCGGCGACTTGGATCTGGCGATCCTATCGCCATACACCACGAGGCAATCGGTGAAGGTCCCGCCTACGTCTATGTCTATGGTCGCTTCCATGGACTCCTTCGGCCTGCGTGGCTCTAGGCACCCGAACCATGCCTGGCCTTGAGCGCATCAACGTCGAGTTCGATATCGTGTGTCGGTGGGTGCCCCGGCGGCAGGTACTCGACCTCCATCATGGCAGCGCAGCCCGGGCAGTAGAACTCCAGAATCCTGCACCACTCGGGGTCAGGGCTGCACGTGTGCCCGAACTGACTGGACTCAGGATCGATATACGGCCTGTGAATCTCGCGAGGGGCCCGATCATACACCAGGGTGAACTGCTTGTAGCTCTCTCGAGCGGGTCCCAACTCCATGCCACACCTGTTGCAGCACCACAGCTCCTTGTCGAGATCGATGTCCAGATACTCCGTTATCCTAACCTTCACGGCGGTCAGCCTCCAGCAGCCCGTTCAGGTACTTGTCCACAGTGTACGTCCAGCCCTTCGGAATAAGGTAAGTCGTGTCGGGCGCTTCCACGATCGCGGGGCCCTCTATCCGGTTGCCGCATTGCAGCAGCCCGCGTTCATATATGTCCGTAGGCAGGAAGCCGTTCCCCCAGAAGACATCCCTCACGCCCTTCTTCGCCTTGCCGGGATCGACGCCCTGAGGGGAATAGGACGGCAACTGATAATGGGGAATAGGGCATTCCGCCTTGAGAATGAGGCGCTCGATCACCAGCTCTCCGGAGTCAACGCCAGCCTCTGAGGAGTACAGACCAGCCAGCCGGCGTGACTCGTCTTCCTGCTCGAGATATACCAACGGGGACTCGATCCAGCAGAAGCCACCCGCGCCATCTACACCCAACTCGATCGTCAACCTGAGCATGTCCAGCGCGAGACCTTCTCCGCGCATGTCCCTCTTGGCACCAGCCACCATATCACAGACAACCCTGTTGAACTCCTTCCATTCCCCCGCCAGATGAGCCCCGGAGCCCGATCTCAAAGTTATGCGCGCGGACCGCTCATACAGATGGAGAATGTCCATAGTGGATGCACCGAAGGCACTCGCAACGGCGTTGTAGCCGAACACTACCACCTTTGAGATGCCGAGCCGCGATGCGTACCCGCAGCAACGAAGCCCGCCACCACCGCCAAATGCGAAAAGAGTGAGACTCTCGGGCTCCAGCCCTTTCGCCTCCAGATGCTCCCGTATCTGACGGGCCACGTCCTCCTCCGTGGTCTGCACAACCGACCAGGCGGCCTCCTCCGCACTCACACCGAGGCTACCGGCAATCATGCTCGATATGGCACCATGCGCCTTGTCCCTCATTACCTTCTTCCTGCCCCCTAGGAAGTAGGCCTCGTCGACAAATCCCAACACCAAATCAGCGTCCGTCACAGTCGGCTCAACCCCCCCCAAGTCGTAGCATACAGGTCCGGGCAGTGCGCCAGCGCTGTCCGGACCCACCTGGACCTTGTTGGACGCGAAGTCCACCCTCGCGATCGACCCGCCGCCGCCCGCCGCCGTTCCCAGCATCACCATGGGGAGCCCAATGCGTATGCCCTCAACCAGCGGCTCCCTGTCCGCTGTGACCCCACCGCCAATTCCCACCCCTATGTCGACGCTCGTGCCCCCCACATCCACGGACACGAAGTCATCAATCCCATAGAGCTCCTTCGCGGTCTTGCAGCAGCCAATGAGCCCCGCTGCCGGTCCGGAGTTGTACGTATTGAGCGCTGTTGTCTTCGCCACGCGCGCCGCTCCCCCGCTGGAGTGCGCCACCAGCAGAGGCTTCCGGTACCCACGTTGACGGAGCATCTCGTCGGCACGGTACAGATAGCGCACCATGTCCCGATGGATATATGCATTAAGGATGGCCGTATTCGCGCGCACATGGTCGTCTCTGTGGGCTGTGACTGCGCTTGCCGTTAGCACCGGGACCGACCCGAGGTAGTGGCGCGGATACTCGGCGTCGATCAATTGCCTGGCCTCCTCCTCATGGACCGGATTCGCAGCCGAATTGCGAAGCGCTACCACAATGCTGAGGGCCCCTGAATCAAGCAATTGTTCCACCGCGAGTCGCAGCGCCTCCTTGTCGAGAGCGCGAACAGGTTTCCCCTCCTCGCTCATTTCCTCGTCGGCCTCCGCTCTCATGCCGGGCAACACAACAGCCGAAAGCGTCTCGGCCGTGTGGGGGTCGTCCGCCGAAGCATACAGACTCTCGGCATAACCTCGCGTAGTAATGAGGCCCAGCTTGGGACCGCGGTGTTGCAGAAGGCAGTTCGTGCCTATAGTCGTAGAGTACCTGAGGATGGAGGTCTGAGAGAGCAACTCCTCAACAGTCAGGCCCAGTCTCTTGGCAGCTTCCTCTATGCAATCGAGGAAACACACCGTCAGGTCGTGAGGCGTCGTATCGACTTTGACCAGCTCCACGCGGTCACCGGCAGTCAGAAATCCATCGGTGAAGGAGCCACCGGTATCGATGTCCAGCGTGATGTCCATAAGAATCGCCCCAACTCAAGCCGGCATCATCCAGCTTCGAGTCGCAAGCATTTTATCGCTGCTGCTGAACTATTGTCAACTTACACCAGGGGTATGTCCCATTCAGCGGAGGGTCGGCCTTCATTGACAGCTTGTACTGTGCTGATTAGAATCGACTGCGCACGGGCCGTTAGCTCAGTGGTAGAGCACCTGACTTTTAATCAGGGTGTCCCGGGTTCGAACCCCGGACGGCTCAGGGAAATCGTGCAACCGCATCTGATATTCCTCCACTGCCTGCCTTCCGACCTGGCATTGCCCAAGGCGGCATGCGGTTGTTTCGACCCATTCCCCTGACCCCAGTACGATTCTACTAGCCCCAATCACCTTAATCGGTCATTGCTTACCCTGTAAGGTGATGCTACTGTGAATCATGTGATATGTCATATTCCATAGAATATTCTCTACGATATAAAACGTGACGATACAGTTTGCGCCTGTCTTCTGCGCAGGGACATCCAGCCATGAGGGAGGTGTCAACTGGTATTGAATACGGAGACTCCTGAGAACCCGAGCGAACCCTCTTTTCAGGAGGCTTCGAACTCATTGGCCGGATTACTCACAAAGAAAGAGAGGAACTCACGACATGGAGAGGAGCATGCGAAGACAACGTGGTTTCACACTCATCGAACTGCTCATAACACTGGGGATCCTCGCGTTACTGGCTGGTATCGCAGTGCCGGTAGTCACGCATCTCAGGGGAGGCGGTGAAACGGACGCAGCCGCTGCCGAGCTGTCGAATGTTCAGGCGGCAGTCGACGCCTTGATGGCGGACCAGGACCTGGCCTCACTCGACAATCCCGTCACGACAGCCACCAACAACATGAGCAAGTTCCCTGACTGGGAGAACGATACCAACGGTGGTTACGTACTGCGCCCCGCGACAACATATAAGAACTCCGACACCGACAAGTTTATCAGACAGTCGACGACAAAGGGGACTTACACGTGCGCAGCCGACGGAACGGTCACTCAAGCGACTACCGGGTATTAGCCCGTGCCCATTGGTAACTTGCCTGCTGGCCGAACCTGCGACCGACCCGCCCGGTCGACAACGGGAATGCTGGGCTCCCGGCAGCAATGGAATGTGCTCATCAGCCATCATGGCTCATACTGGGGGCATCGCACACAAGGTCTGCCTGCAGCCGAGTACGAAGCCATGATGGCATCAACCGAGTGTTCCAATCATGCGCACCTTGCAGGCGGTTCTCCAAGGAGGCTCCGTGGCCAAGCCAAAAGCAGATCTACTAATCGTTGACGACGAGGAATCAATCAGGGAAGTACTCGCGCGCAGGCTGAAGGACGAAGGCTACGCCTGCTGGACAGCATCGGATGGCGCGGAAGCCCTCGCGACTGCGTCGAAGCACGATTTCGACCTCGTGTTGACGGACATCAAGATGCCCGGCCTGTCGGGTATGGACGTCCTGACGCAGCTTGCCGCCATCAGCCCCGACACCGGGGTAGTCATGGTCTCCGCCATGGCCGACGCGCAGACTGCCATCGAAGCAATGAAGCTGGGGGCCTACGACTACGTCACCAAGCCATTCGACCTCGATGCTCTAAGAATACGGATAGACAACGCACTCGAGAAGCGACGGCTGATTCTGGAGAACCGCGAGTACCGGCTGCGCGAAGCCCAGCAGGCGTTGGAGACCCAGGAGAAGTACTTCAAGTCCCTCATCGAGAACTCACAGGACGCCATCGTTGTCCTGAACAGCGACGGAAGCGTTCGCTACGAGAGCCCTTATGTAGGGCGAGTGTTGGGCAGAAAGACATCGGAACGGGCCGGAGAAAGTGGGTTCAAATACATTCACCCGGACGACTCCCCCGGAGTTGCCGCCGCATTCGAGAGGATCCTGAAGAATCCCAACGAGACCGCCCGTCTCGAGTTCCGTCTACAAGACAGCAGCGGCTCTTGGCATCACTTCGAAGCGATAGGCCGCAATCTCCTGGAGGACCCTGCTGTTAGAGGTGTAGTCGCCAACCTCCGCGACACGACCGAGCGCAAGCTCATGGAGACTGCCCTGCGCGAGTCCCAGCAGGAATACGAGGTGCTGCTCAGCAACATCCCCGATGCCGTTTTCAGATACATGGACGGCCGGATGACATGGACCAACGAGATGATTGAACAAATCCTCGGATACACACCGGATGAGCTCTCCAGCACCGGCGTGGGCTTCTTCCTCCCCGAGGATGTTGATCTGCGTGGCATCGAGACAAACGTCAACAAGATCATCAAAAAAGAAGGGCATTTCCACGGCGAGATAAGGGCCAAGAGAAAAGATGGCAGCGTTGCCGACATAGAGTACTCAGCGTCTCACATCCCTGGGAAGACCCCCATCGAAATAGTCGGTGTGGCCCGCGACATCACTGAACAGAAGAAGGCGCGCCAGGCATTGCTCGAATCTGAGCGGCGTCTGCAGACCATACTCGATTCCGTACACTCCGGGGTCGTACTGATCGATGCCGAGACGCATGTAGTCGTTGACGCGAACCCAACGGCGCTGGAGTTGTTCGAAGCCTCCAGAGATGAGATTGTCGGGCAGAGGTGCTACGAGTCCATTTGTCCAGCCCAAGAGGGTAAATGTCCTATCACCGATCTTGGCGAGACGATACGCGACTCGGAGCAGGTCCTCGCGAGACGCGATGGAACCACACTCCAGATTCTGAGAACAGTGACTACCATTGACCTGAGTGGTCGCCAATACCTCATCCACACCTTCGTCGACATCAGCGAACGCAAGGAGGCTGAAAAGTCTCTGAACCGACAGGAGCGCTATTTCCGGGCGCTGACCGAGAACTCGTCCGACGTCATTACGGTCATCAATGCCGATGGTACTGTTCGCTATGAGAGCCCATCCTATCAACGTGTGTTCGGTGTCAAGCCCGAAGAGCGCGTCAATGAGGGCTTGCTCGAACGAATCCATCCAGACGACATGGACGCGATGACGAAGGCCTTCGCCCGTTTCATTCGAGGCAGGAAGAAGACCCTGCGTGTGGAGACACGAGCGAGGCACGCGGATGGGTCATGGCGTTGGATCGAAGCCGTCGGGACCAACCTTCTCAAAGACCCGGCGGTCGAAGGCATAGTGGTGAACATGCGTGACATCACCGAGCGAAAGGAAGCCGAAGAGGCGCTCAGGCAAAGTGAGGAGAAGTTGCGCCTGATGTTCGAAGCCGTCGCTGATGGGATCGCGGTAGTTGACTTGAATGGTGTCATTACCGACTGCAATACAAGGACCGTGGAGCTACACGGCTACGGATCCAAGAATGACCTGATAGGCAAGTCGGCCTTCGACCTCATTATCTCCCCTGAACAGCTGGAAGCGATGAGGGACATGGACAGGTTGCTCAACAGGGGGGTCATTGACAGACTGGAGCACACCTACACGAGAGTCGACGGCACACAGTTCGAAGCCGAGTCTAGCGCGAGCGTTATGAGAGACGCCAACGGCAATCCAACCGGCTTCATCGGAGTCACTAGGGACATCAGCGAACGCAAGCGAACCGAACTCGATAAGGAGAGGCTGAACAGGGAACTCACCGAGAAGAACGCCGAACTCGAACAGATCGTCTACGTCACATCGCATGACCTGCGCTCACCATTGGTGAACATACAGGGCTTCAGCAAGGAGCTGGGCTTCCTTTTTGGCGAGTTGGCGTCCGTCCTGGAGGATACGGGCATGGACCGTGAGGATCGTGATGATGCTCTTGCGAACCTGAACAGAGAGACATCAGATGCACTCCACTTCATCGAGACAAGTACCTCGAAGATGGATACCCTGCTCTCCGGCCTGCTGCGGCTCTCACGGTTGGGCCGCGCCGCACTGAATTTCGAGACTCTGGACATGAACGCAATGCTCTCTGACGTTGAGAAGTCGCTGCAATACAGAATCAATGAGGCACAGGCGCAAGTTGAGATAGACAGCCTGCCGCCATGCACCGGCGACGCTGTTCAGGTGAATCAGGTTTTCTCAAACCTCCTCGACAATGCTTTGAAGTACCTCGACCCAGCCAGGAAGGGTGTCATCAAGGTAACAGGGTGGACAGAGGGGGAGCAGTCCGTCTACGCGGTGGAGGACAACGGCGTTGGCATTGCCGAGGAGCACCAGACCAAGGTATTCGAGGTATTCCAGAGGATAAACCCGGACATGAGCGAGGGAGAAGGCCTCGGGCTTGCAGTGGTGAAGAAGATTCTCGGCAGGCACGGCGGCAGCATCCGAGTCGAGTCCAAACCAAGCATTGGAAGCAAGTTCTTCGTATCGCTACCAGCTTCCCCCTCAGATACAACGGCGAAGGAGAGAGGATGAAGAAAGAGATGACCATACTCATAGCAGAGGACGACATCGGCCATGCCTCCCTCATCATGAAGAACCTGAGGCGGGCGGGCATAACCAACGAGATATTGCACTTCCAGGATGGCCAACAGATACTCGACTACCTGTTCGGCAAGGGTGGTCAGACGCCCTTCGCCAATGGTGTGCCGTACCTTCTCCTGCTCGACATACGTATGCCGAAGATGGACGGAGTGGAGGTACTGAGCCAAATCAAGGCCCACCCACAACTCAAGACAATGCCGGTGATCATGCTGACCACGACGGATGACCCGAGGGAGGTAGAGCGATGCTACAAGCTGGGATGCAGCAGCTACGTTGCCAAGCCCATCGACTATGACAAGTTCACCGAAGCCATTCGGCAGCTCGGTTTGTTCCTAATGGTCGTGGAGGTGCCAACGATCGATGAAAGCTCCAGAGTCAATTGACGAACTCGCAACCAACGGTATCGTCCTGGTTGTTGAAGATGACGAAGGCATTCGCAATCTGGTCACCAAGTACCTAGGCAGGGCCGGCTTCACTGTTGAGTCGGTAGGCACAGGTGCAGAGGCCATTGAGAGAGCCCTGGAGCTCGACGAAGTGCTGCTGCTCCTGGATTATCAACTGCCTGACATGACAGGGAAGCAGGTTGTGGAGAAGATCAGCGCGGAGGACAACAAGCCGTTCGTCATGATGACAGGGCACGGCGACGAGAAGACAGCAGTGGAGATGATGAAGCTCGGTGCACGGGATTACGTCGTCAAAGATGCCGATTTCATCGCCACACTGCCTCAACTTGTTGGGCGCGTTCTCAGGCAGGTCAGGACAGAACAAAGGCTCACGGAAGCTGAGGAACAGCTGCACGAATCACAGCGCTCTCTGGCCACACTGATGGGCAACCTTCCCGGCATGGCATACCGCTGCAAGGACGACGAGAACAGAACCATGGTCTTCGTCAGTGAGGGCTGCCGGCAGCTCACCGGTTGCGAGCCCGCGGAACTGACGGAGGGTGGCAGTGTCAAATACGCTCAACTTATTCATCGGGAAGACAGACAGGCAGTCTTCGATGCAATTCGATCATCGTTGGCCGAGAGAAAGCCCTTTCAGGTCGTCTATCGCATCTGGTGCGCCGATAGGAGTCTCAAGTGGGTGTGGGAAAAAGGGACTGGCCTGTACTCCCTTGATGAAGACTTCGTCGCAATCGAGGGCTTCGTCACTGACATCACAGAGCGCAAGCTGGCCGAAGAGGCACTGCAGGAGGTAGATCGCCTGAAATCGGAATTCGTCGCTAACGTATCTCATGAACTCAAGACACCTCTGCAGGCTATCACCGGGAGCACCCGACTCATTCTGGCCAAGAAGGTGCCGGATCACGAGACGCAACGCGAGTTCCTGACGATCATCGACAAACAGAGCAAGCGCCTCACTGAGCTGATCAACGACCTATTGGATGCCTCACGAATGGAATCCGGCCGTTTCAGCATCGATCGCGTGCCGACCGACGTCGGCGAGATTGTACATGCCGCGATAGAGGAAACTGGCAGTATCGCCGGCGAGAAGGGTATCTCCATACATGCGGATGTCTCACTCTCACCGGCCCGGGCCCTCTCTGACGCGACGCGCATCAAGCAGGTCATAATCAACCTCCTCGGTAATGCAATCAAGTTCAGCGATGAAGGCTCCACCATCACCGTGAGGGTGGAGCAGACCAACTCCGAGGTGCTCACCCAGGTATCAGACCACGGCTGCGGCATACCCGACGACGCCATACCTAAGCTGTTTGACAGGTTTCACCAAATTGATGGCTCAGCAACACGCAATAGCGGCGGTAGCGGCCTCGGGCTCTACATCTCCAAGCAGATCGTGGACGCGCATGGAGGACAGATGTGGGTAGAGAGCAAGTTGGGAGAGGGAAGCACTTTCAGCTTCACCCTGCCAGCAGCTCACCACGGTTCCGAACTGACGCCGCAGGGCCAAGAGAGGTGAAAGCTTTGGCCAGGATATTGCTTATAGAAGATGACCCAGCGGCCCGAAGACTGGTGGGCTACGCTCTCGAACAGGAGGGACACGAGGTTCTCACAGCTTCCAATGGCATAGAGGGTCTAAAGAAGGCGAAGGAAGAGGCCCCAGAGCTTCTCGTACTTGACGTCATGCTTCCAGGACTAGATGGGTTCGAAGTATGTCACAGGCTGAGAAAGGAAGAGGCCACAGTAGACTTGCCGATCCTGATGCTCTCGGCCAAGGCCCAGGAGTGCGACATCGCGACGGGTAGAAAGATGGGTGCAGACGACTATCTAACCAAGCCCGCCGACCCATTGGAGATCGCGTCTCGTGTTGCAGCACTGCTAGAGAAACCCAATGGTAGTAGTGTCTGACTGGTTGAGTCTAGAGGGTTGTTTTGCTGCAGACCCATGCCTTCCACGGAGAAGCGGACAAGAATGCAGGAGCGTAACGTATGGATGCCAAGGAAGACTCATCCGCCGCATCGGAGTTGAAGACCAGGCTGGGCAGGGTGCTCGTCGACACCGGACGCATCACCCAGGAGCAGCTCGAAGAGGCTCTCGGGCTGCAAACGATCGAGAACCGTAAGCTGGGCGAGGTTCTCATCGAGCGCGGTCTGGCAACAGCTGAAGACATAGCCACAGCACTAAGCCTCCAACTGAACCTGCCCCTGATAGACCTGAAACGCCACGTTGTCCAGCCTAACGCGTTGAAGCTGGTTTCCGAGCGCGTCGCCAGGAAGCATGTGCTCATACCACTGGACGTCGCAGGTGATGCACTCGTCGTGGTGATGGCAGACCCGACGGACATAGTCGCGATCCAGGACGTATCGGTCCAGGCCGAGATGAGGGTGCAGCCAGCGGTCGGCATCCCCCAGGACATACAAGAGGCGATAGACCTCAATTACAAGGCAATCAGCGAGATCGAGCAGGAGGTTGGGCAATTCGCCTTCACTACCACCACTGCAAACAAACCCACACCAGAGTTGGAAGACGCGATCTCGCACACGCCGGTGGTCCGAACCGTAGACCTGTTGATCGCTCAGGCCTTGAAGGAGCGCGCCTCGGACATCCACATAGAGCCTCAGGAAGACAGAACCCGAGTCCGCTATAGAGTGGATGGAGTGCTGCATGACGCAATGTCGTTGCCCAAGAGCGCCCTTGAGTCTCTTATCTCAAGGGTGAAGATTCTAGCCGACATGAATATCGCTGAGCGAAGAAGACCGCAGGATGGGCAGTTCTCCATAAAGGGTGAAGGATGGGAAGCCGACATCCGCGCCGCCACGTATGACACAGGATACGGGGAGACAGTGGTAATGCGCCTATTGGACAAGTCGCTGCCGCTATTCGCTCTGAACGACCTTGGCATGCGGCCCGAGGTCATGACCAGGTATCTCGACATGCTCAAGTGCCCGTATGGAATGATACTCGTGGCAGGCCCGACCGGATCGGGCAAGACTACCACCCTCTACTCTTCGATAAACCAGCTCGACAGGCATCAAAAGAACATTATAACGATTGAGGACCCCATCGAGTATCAGTTCAGCAATCTCAAACAGACGCAAGTCAACGTAAGAGCAGACATCACGTTTGCGACAGGCATGAGGGCACTGATGAGGCTGGATCCCGACGTCATACTTGTCGGCGAGATACGCGACGGCGATACCGCGAAGATGGCCATACAGGCAGCGCTCACCGGCCATTTGGTGCTCTCCTCGATACACGCAAACGACGTTGTCGGGGTGCTGTTCAGGCTCATGGACCTGGGGGTAGAACCCTATCTGATAGCCTCAGCAGTGATCGGGGTTGTTGCTCAGAGAATGATCCGTCTGATCTGCTCGCACTGCCGCGAACCGTACGAGCCACCGCCCGGGGAGTTGGACGTCTACAGAGGAATCCTAGGCGAAGGGGCAGAACCGCCTACCTTCTATCACGGGTATGGGTGCAATCTGTGCGCCCAGACGGGCTACCTGAAGAGGACTGGCGTTTACGAGGTCATGCCCATAAGCGAAGAGTCAAGGCAACTGTTCCTCAAAGGTGCAGCGCCCAGCGCTATCAGATCTCAGGGGATCGAAGAAGGCATGGTGCCCTTGAAGGTCGATGGAATGCTCAAGGTCAAGAACGGACTCACGACCACAGAGGAAGTGCTCCGCAACGTTTTCTCCATTGGCTAGGTGAGAATGCGACGGAAGTCTTGCGAGGCAAGTGTCTATGGCCTACAAGTACGTAGCTTACAGGGAGGACGGGACTGTAGTGCGGGGGACTATCGAAGCTGCGTCAGAAGCGCTCGCCAAGGAGACGATTGTACGCTCAGGGCACAATCTGCTCAGCATACAGGCGAGCGGCGCACGGCCTAATCTCTCCAACCTTCTTCCCAGTCTCTTCGGCATCAAGACCAAACACATGATCGCGTTCACGCGCCGACTCGCCACGCTGGTCGAGAGGGGCATCCCTCTCGTCAAGTCGCTCCGGCTTCTGGGGGACCAGGCCTACGACCCGAGATTCAAGGAGGTGATCAGCCTGCTTGTGCAGGATGTCCAACAAGGCGTTTCGTTGGCCGATGCAGCGGGGAAGCATCCCGAGGCCTTTCCGCCGGTCTACGTGCAGATGCTGATAGTGAGCGAGCGGACCGGCAACCTAGAGGCGGTTCTCAGACAGGCTGCGGATTATGTCGAGAGAGAGAACCTTCTGCTGAAGAAGGTAGCCAGGGCGATGGCATACCCAGCCTTCATTCTGGTGCTGGCATCTGGCGTAGCCGTTATTCTCACTGTCTTCACGCTGCCCCCCCTCCTGGAGATATTCTCTGAGTTTGAAGCTGACCTGCCCCTAGTCACTCGTCTCGTGGTTGGGCTCGTGGATTTCGTCTCCGACTACAAGCTCATCCTGGCCGCCGCCTTAGCCGCGATTGTGATTGCTGTCATTCTTCTCACACGGGGAGCCGGCGGCCGCAAGCGGCTTGACAGGCTGGTGTTGACGGTACCCTTTGTCCGGGAGATCGTAACTATGCGTGAAATGGCCCATTTCACTCGTACCCTCTCCATGCTGCTCCATGCTGGTCTCCCGATGCACGACGCTATGGAGACAACGGCTGTCACCGCCCGCAACTCGGTAGTGCGCGAGACGCTCTCCAACACAAGGCAAGACATAATGATGGGCGCAAGCATGTCACACGCCATGAGATCGAGCGGCTTCTACCCCAAGTTCCTCGTCGAAGCGGTACAGGTCGGAGAGCAGGGCGGCACCTTGAGCCAGGACCTCTCAGCTATGGCCGAATGGTACGAAGACGAGGTTAACGATAAGGTCAACAACCTGACGTCGATGTTGGGCCCGGTTCTGCTGCTGGCTGTCGGCCTTGTCGTCGGCTTCCTCGCTGTCTCAGTGATTCTGCCTATGTACACGATCATGGGGGCAATCTAGTCTATGACACCGCCGCCAGGAGTGAGACGGGGAGATTCAAGGTCGATGAAACCATTGGACAACAATGGCAGCCGCTGCACAAGCGAAAGGGGTGCCGGACTCGTGGAGGCTCTGATCGCAACCGCCATCGTAGGTGTGGGGCTCACCGCCCTGCTGGCGGCCCTGGCGACAGGATCGCTCGCCGTGAACAGGTCCGGTGACGGAGTAACCGCCGAGAATCTGGCGCGGTCACAGATGGAGTACGCCAAGAGCCAAGTCTACCGACCGGCCCCAGCCGAATACAAACTGATCAGCCCGGTCCCGGACGGCTACGTCATTTCCGCCCTCGCCTCACCGATCTCCGGGCGCGACCAGGATATACAGCGCATAACTGTCACTGTGACGCGCGATGGGCAGACCGTGGCCGAGATCGAGTCCTTCAAGGCAAACCGATGGAGAGAATCGCTGGCGGTAACCAGAGAGGAATGACTCTTGTCGAGACGCTGCTCGCGGCAGGAATCGGGGCCCTGCTGGTGGGTGTGCTCACGTCTGCTGTCTTCCAGTTCGTCATCGCTACCGAGCAGGGGAATAGCCGTTTCACAACTCTTCACGATGTTCAAAACGCAGGCTACTGGATCAGTGTGGACGGGCAGGAAGCACAGTCAGTTGACCTGGTTGAGGGAATGCCCGCTAAGGAGATGACCCTGTCATGGTCCAGCCGGGGTCAAGACCACGAGGTCAGATACTACCTGGTGGGGTCGGAGCTCAAGCGGGAACACGATGACACCACGACAACCGTGGCCAGACACATCTCCGTCGTCAAGTTCTCGGTATCCGGCAGGGTCATCCAGGCGTCGCTCACAAGCTCGGCCGGAGACCGCTGGGAGGAGGAGGCTGACACTACCATTAGTGTCCTCATGCGTCCGAGTAGCTCAGATGCCAGAAGTATATGGGGAAGACAAGCATGAAGAGCGAGAAGGGCCAAGTGCTTGCGCTTGCACTCGCTGCGCTTGGCCTAGGCAGCCTTCTCGTAGCACCGTTCCTGCAGGCGGTGAGCGTGAACGCCATCGCATCCAGGAACTACGACGGCATCGCCAGGGAGCACTACGCAGCCGATGCCGGAGTCGAAGATGGGATATGGAGGTTGACGGAAGGACTGTTGAGCAAATACCTGAGTGCGCCAGGTGATTCGTACAGCTACTCGATCGCGGAGACGGTGAACGGCCTCTCACCAATGATCACAATCACGAGGGACAAGGTAATCATAGCCGAGGATGGCTTCGAGAGCGCCAGCTGGAGCGGCGGCAGTGGCTGGAGCAAAGACTGGTATCACGAAGGCGACGCCAGTATAGTGACCAGCGGATCACCGCATGGCGGTTCGCGCCACCTGCAACTGCTGAGGAACACAGGCTACGTAAGGCGGATAACAGGTCTATCCGGGCAGGCTGGGGCGCACCTTCAGTTTTGGGCCAAGGCCCGATCGTTCGAAGGGGGGGAGGAGGCAAGATGCCTGATCAGTCCCAACGGCAGCGACTGGACAACGGTCAGGACATGGGTAAACGGCGAAGACGACAACGTCTATCGCTTCAACGACATCGACCTGGCTGCCTACGGTTTGAGCAGTACGCTATGGATTGCCTTCGAGGCTGATATGTCGGGCACGGGGGACTACCTGTACATCGACGATCTGGCCGTGGTCATAGTGCTGTCAGGTTCAGGATCGGACATGCCGAGCGACGACTTCGAGAGCAGAAGCTGGTCGGGTGGGTCAGGGTGGCTCGGTAGCTGGACCCATACAGGTGATGCGAGTGTAAGGAAGCAAGGGGGTCCCCACAGCGGAAGCTACCACTTGAGAATGAGAAGGTCTAACAGCCGGGTTGCGAGAGCCGCAGACCTGTCCGGTCTGTCAGGGCTCCGACTGCAGTTCTGGGCCAAGGTCTACTCCTTCGAGCGCAGTGACTACGTGCAGTGCAGGGTAAGCCCTGACGGCAGCCATTGGTCAGAGGTCAGGACCTGGACCTCCGCGGACAGTGACAACACCTATCATGCCGTCGACATAGACCTGTCACCCTACTCCATGTCCAAAGAGTTCTGGATCGAGTTCGTCTCAGGGATGGACCGTTCCAACGATTACTTCTACATAGATGCCATAGCCATTACGGGCTCCACCGCATACGAGGTCGTTTCCGTGGCCGGACGACAGTGTATCCGGGCCGACATAGCAGTGGCCGGAGATGAGATCACGGTGAACTCGTGGCAGATCGAAAGGGAGTAATAAAGCTGAACGAATCGGTTTGCTGCTCCAAACAGCGAACTCCGGGAAGTGTACGTTGGGCACGAAGATCAGCGTAGCCAAGCTGGGCATAGCCGTGACTGTCCTGGCCCTTGTGGCCAACGCATACGTCGGTATCGCTTACATGCGGGACACGGGAGAGAGGGACAGACTCGTGGCAAGTATCGCGGAGCAGGGCGAACTACTGAGTCAGCAGGATGATGCGGCTACCCTGCGCCAGCTCATCGACAACGTAGAGTCGCAGCTGGTGTCGGAGCGAGAGAGCCTTCCCACTGAGAACGGCACAAGCGCTCTGCTGCAGAGCCTTCTAGCATTGGGTGATGACGCCGGGGTTCGAGTCAGCCACCTCGTTACGCGACCGAAGCAGGACGGCAGGTTTGGCAACAGCACCTATACCGTGGTCTCGGTCTCGATTGAGGCCACGGGCAGCATGTCCCAACTGGATGTCTTTCTGGGCAGCCTTCAAGACAACCTGCTCACCGGTTCGAACATCGACGAGATAAGCATAACCGGCATTGACTCGTCGCCAAGAGCGGTTGTCGAGCTATCAGTATACTACCTTGCCGAGGAGAGCCAGGGTTGAGGAGACGATGATAACGAGAAGCACCATCGCGCTGAGCATCGAGTCGACCGATGTAAGGCTGCTCGTGGTTTCCGGGGGGGCGATCCGCTGCTGGGCCAGCGCGCCCCTGCCCGCCGGGGTTGTGAAGAACGGCCTGGTGACCGACGCGGAGCGTTTCGCCTCGGCCGTTCGCAACGCGCTCCAGCAGTGCAACAATCCGAAGGGGAAGGTAATCATAGGCCTTACGGGAGTGCGTTCCATCTCGCGCATGGTCTCCCTCCCACGGGTCAAGACAGCCATGGAGTCCAATGCCATAGAGTACGCGGCGGAACGTGAGATACCAGTACCGCTAGGAGAACTGTACCTCGCATGGGAGCGAATCGGGGGTAGCGGGTCGATGCAGGATTACCTCTTGGTCGCAACGCCGCGCGATATCATCGACCCATTGGTACAAGCGCTGGAACTGGCCGGGGTGGTCCCCGACGCGCTCCACCTCAGCCCTCTCGCTGTGGCCAGGGCCGTCAACGCGCGACACGCCCTGATCATCAACCTCGAGGAGAACGATTTCGACCTGGTGGCTGTGGCGGACGACATTCCCGTCGTCATGCGGACAGTCATCTCAAGAAGCAACGTCACTGCCGTCGAGGACAGGGGCCAGCAACTGACGGATGAACTGACGCGCACTGTCCAGTTCTACAACACGGGCGCTCTTGATCATGCCATCGATCCAAACACTCCTGCCTACGTCTGCGGACAATTGGCCAGTGATGAGAGCCTCCTGGGCATGCTGGCAGGGACATTGCAGTATACAATCGAACCCTTCGTGACTCAACTGAGGCATCCGCCCGACTTCCCTCTCGCTCAGTACGCCGTCAACGTCGGCCTTGCGACTGCTCCCAGCATCGCCGGCAGGAACCGAAGTCGAGGCCCCAGGCATGCAGCGATCCCCAATCCCAACCTGCTCCGAGTCCGATCGCTTCAGCGACGCAAACCCATCAACCGGCTGCTGCCCGCGCTGGCACCTATCCCGCTGCTGGCCCTGTTTGTCTTCTTGCTTCAGTCGGGCCTCGCCGGACAAAACGAGTTAAGCTCCCTGAGGGCTCAAATGACCGATCTGGAGCAACAGGTATCCGAGATCGACGAATTGGCTGCGGCGCTGGCCGAGTTTGAAAGCGAAATCACGGAGCTCAGAGCCCAACGCCAGTCCATTCTGGGTACCGGCGACAAGCTCGTCCAGGGATTGGTCGCAGTGACCGGGATTGCGCCGCCGGGCATTCAGCTCATCTCAGTGGAGGAGGCTGGCGAGGAGATTCGCCTCGAGGGCAAGGGGCAGAATGCATCGAGCTTCGTTGAGTACGTCAGCCAACTCGAGGGGCTCGGCCTGTTCGAGGATGTCTACGTGAACCACTTTGGCGACGACGGCGATGACAATTCGGTCTACTTCGGGGTCGTCTGTGTCATGGGGAATGGATAGCGACCATCCGGACACATCCGCTGAGTAGTCGGCCACCTCAAGCTCCTCTGCTGCGCCACTGCGCCTAATCCGGACTGGGTAGCGCATTCAACTGGTTTCCACGTTACCAACGTTCATCCTCCATGCATAGCGTAATGCTATGGAGCACGATCGCGCGCGGGATGAATCGTGTCGAGAAATCCCCTTGACATGTCGCCGACCCGGTGATATACATTGTTCACCCTCCCCGCGATTCCTTCACATGTGCCACTCTGCGGAACCCCCTCCACTCCGCATTCCCAAGCCCAACCGCTCTATGGGTGCCCCACGCACGCTGCACTATCGAGGAGGCCGACGATGGAGCATCAAGGCAGAATACCTGACACGAACGCCGATCCCCCTCCAAACGATGACTTCGGGCATTGGTCCGGGCTGACTAAACAGTTCTTCCTCGCTTCACCCGACGGCATGATACTCTGCGATAGCGAACTCGCAGTTGTCGCGGCCAACCCGGCCGCGACAAGCCTTCTTGGGCTGCCCGACGATCTGGCGGCCTCTGCCCGGAAGCCCACCCTCACAGAACTGGTGCCGAGCCTGGGCCGGACACCGCACCGCGAGAGGCTGCGTAGAATCATGGAGACAGGCAAGCCAGCCAACTTCCACGTTATGCTCACCACCCCGGACAATGGTCGTGACAGGCATCTGTACATCGTGGGCTTCAAGGTGAACTGCGGCATTGGACTGGTCGTCAGGGAACCCTCAAATGTGTTCGCAGGGAGACGCCCTGCCGAAACGGCCGATGACGCGGCGGAATGGTCGGCCCTGCTCGAGAACTCGGCGAGTCCTATGATAGTCATCGGCGAGCAGGGAGACCTAGTCGCATGCAACGATGCGATGCTGAGCTTCCTGGAATCCTCACGTAAGGACGTGCTCGGTGCAAACATCCAGCAATTCGCCACGCCGGACAGCGGCAGGCGCGTGCTTGGTCAACTCACCTCGCTCCTGCACAGTGGCGGCACCCTCGAAATCGAGCTCCAGGTGAACCACAGAACCAAGATGCTGGAGCTAACCTTGACGGCTGGCACCTGGCGTGATGAGCCGGTGCTCGTGGGAGCGGGCACGGATGCTACGAACCGCCACCGCGCCGAGGAATCGGCACGGGCCGCCGAGAGCAGGTACAAGGCCCTCTTCGACAACCCGCTCTTGATGGTCTTCCTCAACGACGAGAACGGCACGATACTGGAAGCGAATCCGGCCGCTATGGAACGGATGGGCTACACGGAGAGCGATCTCGGGCATGTCAACTTCGTCGACCTGCTGCACCCGGACGACAGGGAGAGGGTATTCGCCAGAATGGCGAGCATCATCGCTGGCGGTTCAATGGAGTACCGGGTTGAGCTCCGGCTCTTGACCAGGACGGGCGAACTCATGTGGATAGAGATGTACGGGTTCGTCATCGAACGCGGCGAGGGCACCTACCTTGGTCTAGGGGTAGCTTCCGAGATAACGGCGCGCAAGCGGGCGGAGGCAGCTCTGGCCGAGAGCGAGGAGCAGTACAGGTTGATCAGTGAGACATCCATGGACGGCATATACCAGGTCGACTCATCCGGGCACATGGTGTACTGCAACACAGCTCTCACCGCGATGCTAGACTACGAACGCGATGAGATGATCGGCCGCCACTTCTCCATGTTCGTACCCGAGAGCGAAGTCCCCAGGGTGCAAGAGCAGGTCAGTATTGTCCTCCGCGGAGAGAGTCTCAATGCAGAGGTCACAGTGAGGGACAAACACGGCAACCTCATGCCTGTCTTCTTCAGCGCCGTCCCCAACCGGAGCAACGGCGAGATCACCGGTCTCACCGGAATACTCAAGGACGTGACCTCGCTGAAGCGGACCGAGGCCGCCCTGGCCGAGAGCGAGCGCCGCTTCAGACTGTTCATGGACCATCTGCCCGGTGTCGCCTTCATCAACGACGCCAATGGCTTCACCGTCTACGGCAACAGGCGTATCCACGAGGCCTACGGTCTCGAGCCGGGCGAGTACGAAGGACACAGGCTGGAGGACGTTAACCCGGACTACGCCCACACAATACGACAGCAGGATTCCCGGGTTCTGACCGAGGGAATCACCCTCCAGTTCGAGGAAACTATACCCGACCAGTCCGGCCCGCGCGAGTGGCTGACCACCAAGTTCCCCATCCCCAGCGAGGGTGAGGCAAGTCTGGTCGGCGGTGTGGCCATTGACATCACGGACCTGAGGCGGCTGGAGAAGAAGCTGTTCCGGCAGCAGAGACGCTTCCAATCGCTGATAGAGCACTCGTCAGATGTCGTCTGCCTCGTTGGCGCGAACGGCGAGCTGCGATACATCAGCCCAGCTGTCGAAGGCGTCTTGGGCTACCGCCTCGACGACCTCGCGGGCAAGCGGCCCCTGGACTTCGTACACCCGGAGGATTCGGCCCGCGCTGCCGACTCGCTGGCCCTGGTCAGCAATACGCACTCAACAACGCTGCCGGTTGATATCAGGGTTAGGCACGTCGACGGCTCGTGGCGCACCCTGGAGGTCAGTGGCACCAACCATATAGATGACCCAGCAATCGGAGGCATAGTCGTCAGCTTCCGTGACGTGACCGAGCGAAGGCAGGCTGAGGAGGCCCTGCGCGAGTCGGAGATCAAGTACGCTACGCTTGTCCAACAAGCCAAGGACGCTGTGATAATCGAGCAGGACGAGTTGCTCGTATTCGTAAGCCAGGGCGCAGAATCAATAACAGGCTATGCGGTTAGCGAGATTCAGGGCAAGCATTACCTTGACCTGGTCGTAACCGAGCACGAGGAGATCGGGAAGGCGACGTACCGGTTTCTGCTCGCGGGCAAGATACCCGCGGCCACCTACCCGTCGCGCATACTGCGCAAGGACGGAACCACCAGGGATATCGAGCTCTCTGTCAGCACGATCGAGTACCGGGGAAGGCCGGCGCTCATGGCCGTGGTCAGAGACGTTACAGAACGCAATCGTATGGAGCGATCACTTCGAGGCCTAATGGAGTTCGAGAAGCTGGTTTCCGAACTCTCGGCCGCTTTCGTCAACGTGCCCAGCGAGGAGGTCGACGCCCATATCGAGGAAGGCCTCCGAAGAATCGTCGAGCACTTGGGACTCGATC
This sequence comes from uncultured Dehalococcoidia bacterium, assembly GCA_964524995.1. Lineage (GTDB taxonomy): Bacteria > Chloroflexota > Dehalococcoidia > SZUA-161 > SZUA-161 > CAZGDV01. The sequence goes on from CAZGDV010000004.1 coordinate 21,002, forward strand.
GAAGCACGCTGCTCGAGTTCTCCGATGATAAGAGCGAGCTCCGTGTCGCATACTCCTACGCCAGGCCAGGGGCCGAACGGTCCCCGGCAGTATCCGTCAGCAATTACCTCCGCTGGTACACAGACAGGCTCAGGCAGGGCGACGTGGTGCGATGGCACCGCATCGAAGACCTCCCGGAAGAGGCGGAACTGGAGCGACTCTACGCCGAGGTCAGCGGCATCAAGTCGAACTTGTCCGTTCGAGTGGACATCGCGGGAGCCCCCTCCTTCGTCATCGCCATGGGCTCGTTCACGACCTCGCAACCATGGCCCGAGGAGTGGGTGCCACGGCTCAGGATCCTCGGCGAGGTCTTTGCCAACGCCATCATCCGCAGGCGCACCGACGAAGCCCTCCGGCGCAGCGAGGAGAAGGCCCGAGGCGTCCTGGAGAGCGCGACGGAGATGATATACAGGCTCGATCTCCTCACGGGCAACTATGACTACGTCAGCCCCTCGGTCAGGTACGTACTGGGGATGGAGCCCGAAGACTACCTAGCAATGACCATCTGGGAAACGCGATTGCTCACCCACCCCGACGACCTTCCGCGCCTGGATGCCAACGTCCTCAAGGAGCTTCTGGCCGACCCCAGGCACTCCGAGCTGCCTTCCGATACAGAGTACCGTATACTCAATCGCCAACGAGGTTACAGGTGGGTATGCGACAGCAGGCGCATCGTCTGGAGCTCCGACGGCACGAGGCAACTCGCCGTCGTCGGCAGCCTCAGGGACATACACGACCGCAAGGAAGCGGAAGACAGGCTGAGAAGGAGCGAGGAGCTTTTCAGATCCCTGATCGAGAACGCCACGGACTTCATAGTCATCATTGACGCGGACGGAAAGGTGCGCTACGAGAGCCCCTCGGTCGCGAGACTGATCGGCTACGAGCCGGACGAGCGCGTCGGCAAGAGTGCCTTCGAGCATGTCCACCCCAACGATGTTCAGCGGGTCATAGACACCTTCGCGGCCTTGAGAGAGCAGCCAGGCGCGACGATGAGCATGGAGCTGCGCTTCGGGCGCAAGGACGGCTCATTCGCCTACGCCGAGGGGACAGGCCGTAACCTCATCGATCACCCTGCGGTGGAGGCCATTGTCGTCAACCTCCGCGACATCACCGAGCGCAAGCTGGCAGAGGCTCAACTCAAGCAGAGCGAGGAGAAGTACCGCTCCTTCGTGCAGAATTTCGGGGGGGTAGCTTACCGGGGCTACACCGACTGGGGAATCGACTTCTTCCACGGCAAGGTCGAGGAACTGACCGGATACACCGAAGACGAGTTCAAGAGTGGTGCCGTCAGATGGGACCAGATCATACATCCTGAGGACCTCCCCCACGTTGCATCTGATGTGTCCCAGACAATCGCGGATAAGGAACCGTCTCATGCGAGGGAATACCGCATCATCCGCAAGAACGGTGAGATAGCCTGGGTCAGGGAGATCTTGCACATAATTGTCGACGATTCCGGCAACGCCAGCGGCGCGCAGGGCGTCCTGCTGGACATCACCGAGCGCAGGCTGGCTGAAGCTCAACTGAGGGAGAGTGAAGAAAAGCTCCGGCTCATTTTCGAGTCGGTGCACGAAGGCATTGCAGTGACAGACCTCGACGGCGTCGTAACCGAGTGCAACACCAGGATAGCCCAATTCCACGGGTCATCCTCCAAAGATGCGATACTCGGGCACTCTGCGCTTGAATTGATTGCACCGCGCGACCGTGATCGGGCGAAGGCCAATATGCAATCGAGACTCGCGGGGCACCCCGCTGAGCGAAACGAGTATGCAGTCCTCAGAGCCGACGGCACTGAATTCGCCTCCGAGCTGATCTCCACCGTCCTCAGGAATGACCTCGGTGATGCCATCGGCCTCCTGGCCACCATCCGCGACATCAGCGAGCGCAAGAAGGCTGAAGACGCTCTGCGCGCGAACGAAGATAGATATCGCAACCTGTTCAACAATGCACAGGTGGGTTTGTTCCGCTCCAGGATCAGCGACGGCAAGTTCATCGAGTGCAACGACCTGTTCGCCGAGATGGTGGGGTATCCCAGTCGTGAGGAATGCCTCGCTGACTTCGTTGCGTCCGAGCACTACGCAGATCCGGCCGTCCGGCAACGGATGCTGGCGGAGATAGCCGATCGTGGTCAAGTCAGGAGTTTCGAGGCCCTAGTAACACGCGCCGACGGCTCCCCGTTCTGGGTCAGCTACTCCGCCCACATCTACCCCGAAAAGGGATATATCGAAGGCGCGGGAATCGACATAACCGAACGCAAGCTCGTGGAGGATGCGCTGCGCCGGAGCGAGCACAAGTACCGCACTCTTGTCGAGAGCATGCATGATGGTCTCTGGGTCATCGACCAGAAAGCCCGGACGACCTTTGTCAATCCTCGCATGGAAGAGCTTCTCGGCTACGACCCCGGCGAGATGATAGGGAGACACCTGTTCGAGTTCATGGACGAGCATGACAAGGCGATCGCCAAGATCAACCTCGCGCGCAGGCGGCAGGGGATTGCGGAGCAGCATGACTTCAAGTTCATTCGCAAGGACGGAACAGCAATCTGGGCAACCCTCGCGACCAATCCCCTGTTCGACGAAAGCGGAAGCTACATCGGCGCGATGGCCTGCATCGCTGACATCACCGAGCGCAAGCGGGCCGAAGAGGCGATCCGACATAGTGAGGCGAGATTCAGGGAGCTGGCCGACCTGCTTCCTCAGGCCGTGTTCGAGACGGACAATGAGGGCAATCTGACATTCTTGAACCAGAAGGGCATGGAGCTATCGGGCTATTCGGTCGAGGATATCGACACGGGCCTGAACTGTCTCCAACTCGTCGTCCCCGAGGAGCGCGAGCTCGCACTGTTGAACCTGCAGCTGATGATCCAGGGAGCGGAATCAGTTGGCACCGAGTACACAGCCCTCCGGAAAGACGGCTCGACATTCCCCGTCGTACTCTACTCGAGCACCATCTCGAGGGAAGGTCAACCCGTAGGGCTCCGGGCCGTTGCGATGGACATCACTGAGCGCAAGATGGCCGAGGAGGCCCTGAGGCGGAGCGAGCAGCGGTTCAAGGCGCTCACCGAGAACGCCCTGGATGTGATCGTCGTAGTGGGTGCCGATGGCAAGGTGGCCTACGAGAGCCCTTCAGTGGAGCGAGTGATGGGCTACACGCCGGAGGATGTCGTTGGACGCAAGGGTTTCGAATACCTGCACCCTGAGGACGTGCCCGCTGCCGCCGAGATGTTCGCAGACCTGCTGACGCATCCCGGCGAGACCCTGATCACTGAGCTGCGCGTGCATCACAGGGACGGCTCTCTCCGCTTCGTGGAGGCTGTGGCGAGGAACCTCCTCGATGACCCAGCTGTTTCCGGCATCGTTGTCAACTTCCGCGACATCACCGAGCGCAAGCAGGCGGAGCAGCTCATTCTCTCCAGAATGCAGATGCAGCAGCTCATTGCCGAGACAACATCACACTTCGCAGGCCCAACATGTGCCGATATCGACCGTACCATAACAGATGCTTTAGGCCGGATTGGCACGTACATCGGAGTCCATCGTATCTATATCAACATCTTCGCGAAAGACCAAACCTCCATTGCGATTACCCACGAGTGGTGCGACTCCGACATCGAGCTATTTGGATTCCAGGCATTCTCGCTCGCACCATTCCCTTGGGCATTGTCCAAGCTGAACAAAGGGGAAAGCATTCGCGCCGATACACTCGATGAACTGCCGCAAGAGGCGTCCAACGAGAGAAGTCTGTGGCAGAGCACCGGCGTGAAGTCCATAATAGGCATTCCTCTCATCGTGCAGGGTTCCTTGATAGGTTTCATGGGCTGTAGCGACGAGCGAAACGGGCGTACTTGGCAAGATGACGACATGCATATCCTGACAATCATCGGCCAGACAATGGCGAATGCCATCCACCGCATTCAGGCCGAGGAGGCACAGCGAGCGAGCGAGGAAAAGCTGAGATCATTCATGGACTCGGCTACCGACAGCTTCTTCCTCTGGGATTCGGAGTTCAACATGATGGACATCAATGAGAGCGCGGCACAGCGGTGGGGCGTGCCCAGGGAAGAGTTGATCGGGAAGAACATGCTGGAGTTCTCGCCCGAACTGAAGTCCACGGACAGATACAAGAAGTATCTTGAGGTTCTCTCAACCGGGAGCAGCTTTGAGTCCGAGTTGCTCATCAATCATCCCCGATTGGGGTCCAGATGGCACTCTTTTAGAGCTTTCCGGGTGGGCACTGGTCTGGGCATTATCTCGACCGACGTCACCCGCCGCAAGGAGAATGAGGAGGAGTTGGACCGCTACCGACAGCACCTCGAGGAGCTGGTCCAGGAGAGGACAATCGATCTGCAGGAGTCCAACGAAGAGCTACTCGAACAGGCCTCAGAGCGCATCAAGGCCCAGAAAGAGGTGCAGCGCGAGAAAGACAAGGCACAGAAGTACCTCGACATCGCCGCCGTCGTGCTCCTGGTGATAGACACAGACGGCACCGTGAGCCTGATCAACAGGCGCGGTTGTGCCATCCTCGGATACAACCAGGATGAGATTCTGGGCAGGAACTGGTTCGACAGCTTCGTCCCACCGTCCGTGGCAGGTGACTCCAGGGCGATGGTCAAGAGGTTCCTCGAAGGCGAGGGGGCCTACGGCAGATACGAAGGCTGGGTGCAGACTCGAAGCGGCGAGCGGAGGAACATCCTCTGGCATGGCGTCGTGCTGCGCGATGACGATGGCACGGCGCTGGGCGTCCTGGCATCCGGTGAGGACGTCACAGAGCATCGGAGGGCTGAGAGCCTGAACACGGCCCAACGCGATCTGGCTGTGAAACTCAGCGCAACCGACAGACTCGATGAGGGTCTCCACCTCTGCCTGGAAACAGCACTGGAGGTATCCGAGATGGACTCGGGCGGCATCTACCTCTTGAACACCGCCGATGGTTCGCTCGACCTGGCTGTACACACGGGTCTGTCTCCAGCCTTCGTAGACGCCGTCCGCCACTACTCGCCCGACTCTCCAAGTGCTCGGCTAGTCGCCTCTGGGAAGCCCGCCTACACAAGCTATCCTGAAGTCGGGGGAATCGTAGACGATGTCAGGCGAGAAGAGGGGCTGCATGCTATAGGCATAATCCCTGTGACCCACCTCGGCCAGGTCATTGGTTGCCTGAACATCGCTTCGCACCAGCTTGAAGACGTGCCTGACCACGCCCGCGTCGCGATCGAGACCGTAGCCGCCCAGATTGGCAGCGCCGTGACCCGCCTGCAGGCCGAGGAGGCGCTCAGGGACAGCGAGCAGGCGTTCCATGCCATCACAGAAGCGATTCCAGTACCCGTGGGCATATCGGCCAGGCCCGGCGGTACCATACTCTGGGAGAACACCCACCTCAGCCCCCTGTTCGGCCTGCCGCCAGGCAGCATGGCTGGCCGCACGACGACTGATTTCTTCACCAGCTTGTCTGATAGGGAGTTCGTACGCACGGCGCTGGACCGCTGCGGAAGGCTAGACATGTACGAGTTCGAAGCAAGGAGGGCAGACGGCACTCCGGTATGGGTAATGGCCTCGGTACAACCCATGGTGTTCCAGGGAGAAGAGGCGAGCATCACGGGGTTCTACGACATAACGAAGCGGAAACATCTGGAGGACGAACTCCGAGACCTCTACGATCAAGAGCGGGAGCTGAGTCAACGGCTGGAGGAGGAAATCAACAGACGCATAGAGTTTACCAGGGTACTGGCACACGAGCTCAAGACGCCTCTCACACCAGTGATGAGTTCGAGTCAGCTCCTCGAAGCCATGCTCGAAGACGAAGCTGCATCGAAGTTGGCCCAGAACATAAGCCGTGGCGCTAGCAATCTCAACAGAAGGATCGACGAGTTGCTCGATCTTGCACGAGGAGAGATCGGCACTCTGCGGCTCAAAGAGGAGATCATCGACCTGCGGCAGCTCATCAGGGAAGTGATACATGATATGATTCCTCTTGCCGCCGAACGTGACCAGACGCTGACCACGCGAATATCGAGAAAGCTGCCGATCGTAAGGGGGGACTCGGACAGGATACGGCAGATTCTGTTGAACCTGCTCAACAACTCCATCAAGTTCAACCAGCCGGGGGGTCAGATCTCTATACTCGCCTCATCCGACGATTCAGGCGTCACAATAGAGGTAAGGGACACTGGAACCGGCATCCCGAAAGAGGACCTGCCAAGGCTGTTCGAGCCGTATTCGCGCCTGGAAGGCGACAGAGAGCACCTCAGCGGTCTGGGCCTCGGTCTGGCGCTGTGCAAGACCCTAGTTGAGCTTCACGGCGGCGAGGTATGGGCGAGAAGCCGTCCCGGCAGGGGCACCACGATCGGCTTCTCACTACCCGTCGGCACGCGTGAGGGTGTGGAGAGGAAGAAACGAAGCAAGTCAGGAGGTAGTCGTGAGGGCTCTAATAGTCGAGGATGACAAAGAGGTTGCCGACGGCATCTCGCTTCTGCTGCATTTCTACTGGCCCGAGGCTGAGCTCATGGTTACATCTCTGGGTAGGGAGGGAATCGAACTCACCAGAAGCGCGTATCCCGATATCATCGTGCTGGACCTGGGCTTGCCTGACATAAGCGGCTTCGAAGCCCTGCGGGAGATACGACAGTTCTCCTCGGTTCCGATTATCATTCTCACCGTGAAGTCAGAGGAGTCCGACATTGTGAAAGGGCTCGAGTGGGGCGCGGACGACTACATCGTGAAGCCATACGGACAACTCGAGTTGCTCGCCCGGTTGAGAGCCAGGCTGCGCGACAAGAACCACCCGGCAGAGGCCAGCACACTTACTTTCGGCCCTTTGCGTCTCAACGCCGGGCATCGTGAGCTCCACTGTGGACAGAAAGAGGTCGATCTGACAGCCATCGAAGCTCACATCATGCATCATCTCATCAGAAGTGGGGGGCATGTGGCAACATACTCCAGCCTTGCCGAGGAAGTGTGGGGTGAAGACTACCCGGGTTCCCTCGACAGTCTGAGGGTCTACATTCGGCGTTTGCGGGAGAAAATCGAGGATGATCCCAGCCACCCCCAGATGATCCTGAACAAGCCAGGTGTCGGCTATTACCTATCACGGCACGCCAAGGCGCAACCGTGACAGAGAGATCTATCACCCCGTTAACTCGCAGAGCAGCAGAGCATCGGAAGCTCGTGTACCCTCGCCTGCGTCTTAACGGCTTGTAAGCCCTTTCTTAGCCCTTTCTTATTCTCAGCAACCTCGCTTAATGCCTGTTTAACCGCCTGGGCTTAAACTTCCTACCTGGGATGCTCGACACGATCCTGCAACCCGTGGAAGCGCAGCAGCAAACATGCTGGTTGTCCCCTCTGACAAGGAGTCCCCTCTCAGTTCAAATAGGCAAGTACCCATGGGTATCACCGGATCAGCTTCGCAGCGAGTCACCAACAGCGAGCCGATCGGTCGCCCAGAGTCCCAGAACCGGTCCGGCAGTGTCGAAGGGTATCGATAGGTATCAGACAACACGGATGATCAGGAAGCTCAGGGGCACTCCACCGACGACTTGCCCCGGATTGGCGTGACGATGACCGCAAAAGGCATGAGCGAGAGCGACCGCGGTGTCCTCTCACGGCTGGTGCAGGCCGGAGACGTCGCGTACAGACTCAAGAGGAACACGCTGGCGCAGGTAGGTATTTCCGCCCTGGAGAGCGAGGTGCTGCTCATGCTCAATGGCGCGGAAGGCCCCATCGACACTCCCAGTCTGTCGCGAAGGATGCTTCTGGAGCCAAGGGCACTTCGCAGCCTGCTGCGTCGCATGGAGAGCAAGGGGCTTGTATCGCTATGCAAGTCCGGACCCGAGAAGAACGCAACCCAGGCCGTCGAGGCGACAGAGGAAGGCCATCTGGCCTATTCGAAGTCTTTGGAACTCAACAACATGTACGGCGTACTGTCATGCCTGTCCTCAGAAGAGAAGGAACAGCTTGAGGTGCTCCTGAGAAAACTCCTTCGAACTTCGCTATCCACTCTCGGGATCGGCAGGCTGTTTCATCATGCCGAACTGGTTGGGGAAGTCCCGCCCCCCACAAGGCGGCGCGAGTCCCGAGCCCGTGCAGCCAGATCCGGCAGAGGCCAGTCGCCAGAGAGCACTTTGTGCAGACAGCAATAGACCGTTTCCCAGTCAACCACCGTCCGTATGAGTCATCGCCGCAAGGCAAGAGAATGGCCAAGGAAGCGTTGGACATACTGATCATCGAGAACGATCCAGATGTCGTAGAGGCAGTGGCCCTGGTGCTCCACATGCGTTGGCCCGACGCGAGGATTGCGGCCACCGATTCCGGTGCAGCTGGCATCGAACTGGCGGGAAGCGATGAAGTGGATGTGATCATACTCGATCTGGGTCTTCCCGATATTGATGGCTTCGACGTAATCAGGGAGATCAGGGCGTTCTCGGCCACCCCCATAATAGTACTCAGCGTGAGGTCCGGAGAGTCGGACATCGCGCGGGCTCTCGACGAGGGAGCGGATGACTATATAGCGAAGCCCTACTCCCCGCTTGAGCTGATAGCGCGGCTTAGAGCACGGGTCAGCGATAGGGACGAGCACGCTGCTTGGGGGCCGCTCTCCTACGGCCAACTCACACTTGATCCCCTCAAGCGTGAGTTGGCCGTAGGAGACAAGTCGGTGAACCTCACAGTTGTCGAACTGCAGATCATGCGCCAGCTCATCAGAAGGGCTGGTGGCATTGTTCCCTTCCTTGCACTCGCCGAGAGCGTTTGGGGTGAAGAGCACCCTGGGGCGCTCGACAGTCTCAGAGTATATATCCGGCGCCTGCGGAAGAAAGTCGAGGACGACCCCAGCTACCCCAAGCTCCTGCTTACGAAGACGGGCGTGGGCTACTACCTGGCCAAGCCAGCCCTGAACCACGTCAAGTGCAGCGCCGACGCGCTGCACGTAGTGCTCAGGAAATCACACACCGTTACCCCGTGAACGTACTCCAAAGGCACCGCTCCAGACTGTCCCAGCGCTCGTGGTTACCGAGTTCTCACCGGTTTCTTAGTATCGTTTAATGCCGAACCGCGTCTGTTAATCGGCCTCTTATCGGCCCACTCTAGACTTGGGACAGGTCTGCATACGAGTGATGGATGGAGCCACTCGGGACTTCGGTACAGCCGTTCACTTCGTGTGCGAAGCGCAAATACTACAGAGGCAACTTTCTGAGAGAATGAGGGTGTGAAATGACTAGACGGGGGCTCAAGCTGACGAGGCGACTCATACTGAGTGTAGCCGCACTTGTGCTGGTTATAGTTCTTCTCACGTTGAATATCCGTGTGGCACCGGTTTCCGTCGAGCCTCTGGTGGCATTGGGCTATGGCTATGGGGGAGGCATCGTCATCGTTCCCCCGACTCCTACAGCGACTCCCTTGCCCACCGCGACACCGGCGGCTACCAGTTCCCCCACACCCACAGCGACGCCGGCGGAATCGCCCGGCCCCAGCCCCACTGTAACCCCGGCCCCTACGCCTACTCCTACCGGCGTCACACCTTCGCCAACGCCAGCGGAACGGCCTCTCGTGACCGAAGACCTCGTGGGCAGGGTCAGTGACCTCGGCTTCGCGCTGGAAGACATCGAGGTCAGGACTGACGACGGTCAGCTGGTCCTGCGGATAGCCGAGTTCACTCATATGGAAACCCAGGACGGTGTGCCGCCCAGCTACCTCGATGTCTCGGAGGTCATCGATGCACCAGCGATGCCACCCAATCTGGTGCTGATCGGCAATGCCTACAACTTGCATGGTGACCAGGCAGAATTCGATCCGCCGATCGAGCTGTCGCTGACATATGACCCTGCAGAACTCCCAGACGGCGTCGACGAAGCCGATCTGGCCATTGCATACTACGACAGCGAGGCTCAGGCCTGGGTCTTTCTGGAATCCGTAGTCGATACCACGTTGCATACAGTCACTTGTAAGGTGAGGCATCTTACGGTGTTCGCAATACTGGGAACGAAAGCGCAAGTGCCCACGCCTACTTCGCCGGTGCCCACGCCAACAGCAACGCCTGCGCCACCATTCAACGTGTGGATCGTCATCGGCCCCATACTGGCCCTCCTCGCGCTCGCAGGAGTAGCCTACTACTTCCTTGTCGATGAGTACACCAGGAGGAAGTGGATGAAGCGTCTGCTGAGGCGAGCGTAGCGGAGGCCGAGGAGCGGGGCGGCTCACTTCGAGAAAGCAGGAGCGGCGGAGTGAGACTCAAACGGCACGGAGAGGGATCGAAGCCTTAGGCATGGCTCCAGGCGCCCGCCGGTCAATAGTCCTAGGCATGAGACATTCTCGGAGCGCTTCCGCCGAATGTCCTCTCCTTTCCCACCAATGGCTTGTCCTCCGAGTCCGAAGGGATCGGCTCGGGGGACAAGCCCCTAGGCCACCCGACGACCTGGGCCCTTTCCCGAGGCAGAGTCGTCCCTTGGGCTTCAAGGTCTGGTCCATGTGAGATGGCGACGTTAGCTCCATCCGGCAGCTTGCCCAGTCGGCTCCCCAAGCTCGTCATTGTTGCCATACTGATACTGGCCGTTTTCATGGCCAGTATCCCGCACTGGAACTACAGCTACCCACTCCACATAGACGAGTGGTGGCACCTCGGTGACTCGGTGAGTCTTGCAGAGACAGGGCATGTTCCGTTCCCCAACTTCTTCGAAGCCGGTACACACGTGTGGCCTGACCGAGAGTTGGGCTTTCACCTCCTCCTCTCGCAAATCAAGATATCAACCGGCGCCTCTTGGCTGGTCTTGCCCCTCATCCTGCCCTCCCTGATCCTGGCAATCCTGGTCGTGCAGTTATATGCCCTGGGCAGACGCGAGGGTTGGGGCCTCTGGGCAGCCTTCATAGTCGCCCTTATCCCCACAACCACCAGGTTTTTGGGGCCGGCTTTCCTGGTTCCCGTAGCGGTCGGACTAGTCTTCATTCCCGCGACCATGTTCGTCCTGCGGAATCTCATGAATGACTGGAAGGGTCTGGTCATTCTGTTGGTGATGTTCACCTCACTCATGCTGATCCACCCACCCAGTCTTGTGGCCCTGAGCGCCATAGTCGCAGTCCACTCGTTGGTACGCGCGATACCCGTAGGAGGGAGGCAAGATTCGAGGGCGCGCCGAACAGCGTTGGCGATGGCACTACTGGGTTCGACCTACATCATCATGTGGGTCTGGGCACCAGATCTTGTCAGGCTCATCGTGGAGGAGGGGCTCGACCCCAACGCACACATATCGCTCCCTCCCATCAGCAACGCCCTATCCCAATTCGGATACATCCCGTTTGCCCTGGCCGCCCTCGGCACGGCAGTGATTGCCTATCGTGGAAACAGGGACGACTGGGCGCTTGTACTCTCCGTGATGCTGCTGCTGGGTTTTCAGACCATTTACCCGATCCTATACCTGGGCCCCGACATCGTATATGAGAGGGGTTGGCTCTACATATATGTGCTGACCGCGATGCTCGCGGGCATCTCTATGAGACACGTCTGGCAGTGGACGAGTACCGCTTTCAGCGGCAGGATGTGGGCACTGGGGGCATCCAGGGCATTGGCCATACTAGTGCTGATCGGCATGGTGTCCCAGAGCATTTACTCGCATCTGCGCGAACCCTACTATCAGGTCATCGACGACAGCACATACGAGGAGTTCCTGTGGATCAGGGACAATGTGCCCAGCGAATACGACGTAGCCCTCGTGGACACCGGACTGGCCTGGGCGTTCGCCACCGTGACTGAGAAGGCAGTGTATGCTGCGGAAGTGGCTCCAAACTTCCATGAGAAGGGCCGTGCCGCCATGGAATTCCTGGCTGAGGGAGCCGAAGACACAGAATGGTTGAGGGAAAACGGGATAAGAATCGTGTACACGTCGGAAGATGTGAACAACGAGGACCTCTCCAGAATACGGAACAACACGTATCTTCTCCTAGACTGAAGGAAAGTGCGATTACGCCTATCAAATTTCGGACAAGTTCACCCGCTGCGCGGCTGATATCTCAGGAACGGTTCCTTCTTGTAGCTGCAGCTGTCGGCTATGCATTCGGCTACCTGTACCTCGTCTATATCGGCCGTGAGCTGGGCCCTCAGGACTTCGGCACATTCGGCTCTCTGTTCGCTGTCTTCTACATCGCTTGTCATATGGGACAGGCTGTCAGACAGGCCATCGCCCGGAGAGTATCCGAAGTCAATGCTAGGGTGGGACGCGAAGCGGCCCTGTCGACATACTCCCGGCTGGCATTCAAGCTAGGTCTTCTGTGCACAATCCCCACCGCGGCGGCAATAGCCGGATCCCACCATATCGGATCGTTCTTCCATGTCAGTCACACCGGCCCAGTGATCCTCTTGGGACTGTCCATTTCTATAGCCTTGATCCTTGACGTGCTGCTGGGATTGCTGCAGGGAATGCAGAGGTTCATGGCACTTGGGGTCAGCGGGTTTCTAGTCGGCCAGGGGTCCAAACTGGTGATTGCGGCCCTCTTTCTCTGGGCCGGCTGGGGCCTGTCTGGGGCTGTCGGTGTTCTCCTGGCGTCGACGGCACTGGCTGCAGTCGTCGGACTGGCACTTGTTCGAAAAGACCTGCGAGGAGCACTTCGAACGCCCTCTTATAGCGATTCCGGTGTAACCGCAGTCCTGCTCCCCTCCACGTTCCTGGTCCTTTTCCTGGCCATCCCGACCAGCGCCGACGTCATGCTCGTCTCGCACTTCTTCGACAGCAATGACGCCGGGGTCTACAATGCTGCCGCCACTCTCGGGAAGGTGGTTATCTTTCTGCCGATGGCCGTCTCGTTCGTCCTGCTGCCGAAAGCAGCGGAGAGCCATGCGCTGGGATTGAGTTCGAGGAAACAGCTGGCAAGGAGTCTAGTGCTGGCGGGTGCGCTGTCGGGTGGGGCCGCACTGATATGCTGGGCACTGCCCGATATGGTTGTGGGCATGTTCTTCGGTCAGGCCTACGTTGGGGCACAACAGATCTGCGGCCTGTATGCGGCCGCCATGCTGCTCGTTTCGCTGAACTGCGTTCTGATGCACTATGGCCTGGCGACTCACAACCTTGCCTTGATGCTCTGGGCAGACACGATCAGCATCGCACAGGTCGTGGCGATTGCCATGCACCATGACTCACTGCTTCAGACCGTCATGGTGCTCCTTATCGGCAATGCCGTTCTGTTCGGGTCCAGCTTGCCATTAGCGCTCGTGCTCGAAGGGAAAGGAGTTGGTAAACCCCGTGAGGCAGAACCCAGTCCCGCCGAAGCTACTGTTGCACGCTGAAACGGAGGTGCCACAGGTGGGGCCCCTTGGCAGCGATACCATGCCACCGAGGAGGCAACCGGCGAGCGCTGTATTCCTGGACAGAGACGGCACGATAATGCGGGACGTGCACTACTGCCGCGATGTGAGGAATGTCGAGATACTGCCTGGTGTCGCACAGGGAATCAAGTTGCTCAACGACAGCGGGTTCAGGGTGGTTGTGGCAACGAACCAGTCCGGCATCGGCCGTGGTCTTCTCGATGAAGAGGTACTGAGGAGAATACACCAGCGCATGCTGCTGCGGCTGCTCTGGGAGGGTGCCATAGTCGATGCGATCTACCACTGCCCTCATGGTCCAGACGATAGCTGCGAATGCAGGAAGCCGAGGGCAGGGCTCCTCCGGCGGGCGGCGCAGGACCTAGACCTGGATCTCGAGAGGTCGTTCATGGTCGGCGACAGCCTGAGGGACATCGAGGCCGGGCGGGAGGCCGGTTGCCGAACGGCGATCGTGTGTTCCGACCCATACGCCTGGGAGGACCAGGGGGCGAGACCCGACTTTATCGGACACAGTCTCCTCGATGTGGCCGTGTGGATCATAGGGGCCAGGGTAGCGGGCTCAGCCTGAGGCTACGACAAGCTGGTTCAGGCCGAGCTCGAAGGTCTTGTAGCACTCGATTCTGAAGTGGCCATCCCCGGCAACTATTTCTTGCAGCGTCCGCTCATTGTAGTTCGCCTGGTGTGGGCTGTACATCTCCAGTTCCTCGTGCTTGACCCCGAGCAATCGCTTGAATGCCCTAACGAGCCTGTCCCCAGCTGCAGAAGGTGTCGTGATGACCAGGTGGCCACCGGGTTTCAGCAATGATCGGCATTGCTTGAGCACCACGGTAGGATCGTGGAGATGCTCTATGACGGCGAGCAGCACGATGGTGTCGAACTCCGATCGCACCACATCGAGGAGATTGCCATCCTGCTCGATATCGATACAATGAAATTCCCATTCCGGCTTCTGCTCACGCAACTCCCGTATCACGGCCTCCTGGATGTCTATCCCCACATATCTCTGGCCTCCGGCCAAGTAGTCTGCGAGCGAAGACTCACCGCCACACCCGATATCGAGCACATCACCCTTGAGCCATGGTCTGACTTGAGCGCATCGCTTTCGGCTCAGGTACCGGGCGATAGTCCTCGCGTAGAGACCGGTCGCCAACCTGGTGTATCTGCCGTATGACACTTCACCACCCCAGCGAAACGTGATAGGGCATGAACCCATAAACGTTGAACGATATCTCCCCGAAGACATGTCCCAACGGCTTGTCAGCGACCGACATCTCGCTCTCGCCGACCTGCACGTGTGTATAAGCGAAGTACGGTACAGGGTGCTGATAGTACGGATACACGTAGGAGTACACCTCACCCAGCTCCAGTTCCATATCGCGGAACGCCTCTCCGGTATTGTCGGCGCGTTTCTCGACAAGCTCTCCATTGAGGATCACATAGAAGACACCATGATCCCTGCCTACGACGTAATGATTCATCCGCGTCTCCGTGGGCAGCGGCCGGCTGCAGAACACGACTTGCTCGCTTGTCCCCTCTCGGTGTCCCAGTTCGAGGCGAGGATATCCGGCTTGAGGAGAGTCCGCCCCCACTCCATAGAGTAATCGCAGGAACCATCCCTCCGGGTTCTCGCGTGTCGCCGAAGTGAAGCCGAACATCTCCAGCGGCTCGCCAGGCCAACCAGTCGGCATGAGCCCGAAGCGCACACTGAAGTCATCGGGATTAGCTGTAGCAGCTGGCGGCGCTACTTCGACAACCCAGGAGCTGAGAGCACTCTCGCCCTCGACGCTCTGCCACCAGCCGTCGGCCACCTCCATCGCCACGGGACCGGCAGAAACCGGCAGTGAGTCCTCATCCCAGCCCTGAAACGTTGGGTTCTCCAACAGATTGCCCGGTCGCGACAACGTCGTCATGAGAGTCGGGCTCTTGATCTGCACTGAGCAATCACGATCCAGCACCACGCTCAAAGTCAGGAAGTCGACGCCATCCTCGGGCACCGTAGCGGCAAGGCTCATGAGGTGCCAGTTGCCATCGCCAGGATGGAAATCGGACCAGGCCCCACCTTCGCGATCCCATTCCATGCTCAGACGTACCGCCTTACCTGCATCGGCCCTCAGCATAGCCGAGAGCGTCGCCGTGTGTCCTATCAACGAGTCCGGATTCGGCACGTTACAGACCAAGTAGCTCTCGTCGTCGTGTGAGTACTCCGCCAATGCAATCGTCTCGCCGGACTGCTCGACTACCCGGCTCACCGCCATCTCAGATTCGCCACGCAGGTCGATGAGCCAGCCGTCAGCCCACATATCGCCAGCATCTGTGAAAGGGCCTCCCCCAGCCGACCAGCGTTTCAAATCGCTGTTGGGTAACAGGTTCCCCGTGTTCGATGTGACCTCACGGAAGTCCAGCTCGGACACCCACGCCAGAGTGGTCCTGGTGAACGCCAGCCCAACTCGTACAGCCTTTGCATCCTGGGGTATGGCGATGGTGACCTCCCGACACTCGAGTTCCTCGGCAGCTGTGAAGAAGTCTCCCATCACGTACCCGCCTACATCGCTCCATATGAACGGCGCAACCGCTTCACAAAGCGCGGCCCTGGCCGTGACATTCAGAGTCACCAAGCGTCCCGCCAGCTCGCTCGCCTGGTCGGAGAGGTCCTGATAGAACTCCCCATTGCCTCCCCTGCCAGCGAACTCGATACGGGGCATGCTCCTCATGGGGGCCTGCTCTATTATCGGACCCTCGCGGAGGACATGAGTCGCCTCAGAGAGGTTTTTCGTCACGGCCTGGCTGCTGAGGAAGAGGTCGGGAATAATATCCGCGCCCCACGCCAGCTTCTCGTGCGAGGGATACGTGGAAGCCGAAACGAACAACCGTGCGCCCGCGTTCTCGGGCTCGGCTACGAACTCCCTGGCGGCGTAGTAGACGCCATTGGTGTCCGCGCGGGCGCTCGCGACCTCCTGAGCTCCGGTCATCGTCCGGCCCATACTGAGCACCACCAGACAGCCGATCGCCAGTACTATTGCCACCTTGCGGAAGCGGCCCAAGCCCGGGTCGTTCTTGCCCGCCAAGCCTGCGAGGTCGGGGCGAAAACGTTGGGCAAGCAGTATGGCGAGCAGAGACACCACCGTCAGCGTAGGAATATAGGCATACCTTGACTGCGAGATCGCGTACGAAGTCGGTCTTACCAGAAGGAGCAGGAAGCTAAACGCCAGGCCCCCGAGCGCAACCAGCAATACCAGTGACCTTCTGCCACTGGGCGGTACGCGGAGCTGGAGAAGAAGCGTGACGACAGCGATCACCGCCACCGTGTTCCCTATCACGAGCCCGATTGCGGTCCCCGATGTCGGCGACAGCGAAGGCCATGTGATCGGCACGAAGTAGACCATGTCATCGACAACGATTTCCGACGAGTAGACGGTGTTGTGTAGCAAGGCAGAGGAACCGAAATGAATGATGGTGCCCCAGATAGCGCGCAGTATGTTCCCCGAGCTAAGGAGCTCGCCGGGCATCGACCTGGGGTCGAGGATCGCGAAAACGCCGAACGCAAGGAGGAAAACAGCGTAGACGCCGATTGTCAGGATGGCTGACCTCCGGACTGCATCGCCCATGGTAGCCCGATTGTGCCGCCATAGGACAAGGGTACCGGCGAACAGAAGCAGCGGGAATACGACCCCAGCTTCGGTGAAGAACATCTGTATGAAGATGAAGAGGTAGGACAGATACAGCAAGGCCGGTCTCGAACTGCGCTGCCATTCCAGCAGGAACAAGACGGCCAGCAGTATGCAGGAGACCTGCAGAAGCACGTAAGTATGCACTGTCCATGCTATCGCGTCCAGATGCGTCGCGGCCGTGAGGAAGAGGGCAGCGATGAACAACGAGAACAGAGCGCTTGGCGCCAGGCGTCGCACGAGCAGGAAGAGCAAGGTGGCATTGAGCGCATGCACTCCGATTGTGGTCAGGTGGTACATGAGGAAGTTCGTGCCGAAGACCTTCCACTGCAGATAGACAACCGGGAAGGCGAGCGGCTGAAACCGCTTGTCGGACCCGAAGAACTCGAAGAAGAGGGATCTCTTCAGATCTGCCATGCTCATGCCACCCTCACGGAAATTCGACATGAACATTAGATGGTCAGCACGAGGCAGATCGCTGAGCAAGGCAGCGTACAGTACGGCGGTGAGCCCAAAGAACCCCAGGTAGACCCACAAAGGTGGCCAACCTACAAGAGGCCTGGCCCGGAGCCACACAAGTGCTGAGCTGCATGCCGTGCGTGCAGCCGCGAGACGGTGCGGGCTTCTTCGCTTCTTCCTTGATTTCTTGCGGCTCACTGCAGATCACCAACCATCTGGACTCGGCAAGTCGCTGGGCGGATAGGTATTCTCCACGCTATAGAGCAAGTAGTCGACTTCGGCATGCATGTTCTCACCCTCGACGGCACTGAGGTCACCAAGGTAGATGCCCTTGGTCGAAACCCCGTTCAGCAGGCCTATCGCCCTGGGGAAGCCATCAATGTATACGTGGAGAATATCGTCTCTCATTGTGAGACGATAGGTGTGGAACGCATCCGTCGTATCCATTCGATGGATGGACTTCTCCTGATTCTGGTCACGTATCGAGACTCGGTCCGGGTAGAACGTCAGTTTGGCCTCGCGCTCCCCATCCTGTACGGAGAGGCAGGAGCCCTGATGGCCGTGCGAAGCGGCCTGGACTACCTTGAGCCTGACCTCAACGGTCACCCCCCGAAGGTTGTCGAGGTCATCTTCCTGGCACTCGAGCCATGCTGTGTCACTCCAGCTGCTCTTGAGAGTCAAGACGCCGCCGGACGTACGCCTGATGTCGAAGTTGCCGCGCACGATCCACCTATCGTCTTGCTGCCAGGGCGGTACGCTCATATCTGCGTATCCGGTCCACCCCGAAGGCAGTACTGAGTCAGCACCCGATTCCACGATTTCCGGACCCAGCAGCGAGCCATCAGGGGCGTATGCACCGGTCGATGAGTAAGCCAGGTAATCAACCAAGGCATGGATGTTCTCACCCGCTTCCTGGCTCAGGTCACCCAGCAGCAAGCTTCTGCCGGCGATCCGGTTTCCCAACGTAGCTTTGGCAGCCAGTTCGGAATCCACGTATACACGCAGTACGTCCTCGATGACGGCCAGACGGTAGACGTGGAACGCATCAGTGGTGTCCATATGGAACGTCGCCCTCTCGTCATTCTGGTCGCGGATCGAGATACGGTCGGGATAGAAGGTGATCTTGGCCTCATGTGTACCGTCCTGCACGTAGAAGCAAGCGCCCTGATAGCCATCGTACGATGCATCAACGATCCTGAGCGTCAGTTCCACGGTGGTGCCCACGGAGTTGTCCAACCGGTCGTCCCTGCACTCGATGTAGCCAATATCGCTGGCCGACGTCCTGACGACCAGCACCCCATCGGAAGCTTGATTCACTTCGAAGCTGCCGCCGGCAGACCAATGTTCGTCTACAGTCTCAGGGGAAACGTCCATCTCCATGACACAGTTCCACTCCGACGGTGGCTCCGTCCCAGCGTCGGATGGCTCAACCGCTCCTACACCATCTGGCTCCTGCACGGACGGCGAGGTTGATATACCCGGCACCGGCGTCCCATCGGGCGACAGCGCCCCGTCTACGGTGTAAGCTACATAGTCGACCGTCACGCGCATGTTCTCCCCATCAACCGGGCTGAGGTCTCCGAACACGATCCCCTTTGCGTCCGATCTATTGCTGAGCACAGCGCTTACAGCCAGCTCCCCATCCACGTACAGATGAGCGGTGTCCCCTCTGACGGCCATGCGATACAGATGGAAACCGCCGGTCGTGTCCATGGCGTACGTCTCTCTCAAGTCATCACCGTCGCTGATCGATACTCCGTCGGGATAGAGGACCATCTTCGCCTCGCGCAGACCGTCCCGGACGGCGACACAAGCTCGCTGACAGCTCTGGCCCAAGGTCTCCACTCTGATCCTCGCCTCGACTGTGGCTCCAATCGAGTTGTCGAAACGATCATCGGTGTGGCTGTAGTACGCAGTGTTGGCCCCGGAGGTCGCGATCGTCAGCATGCCCTCGGCGACACCGGCCTCACCAAGAATGCCCTCGGCCTGCCAAGGAGACACCTGCTCCGTATTCGGTAGAGCACGCATGTCGCTGATCTTGGTTACATGCGGCATCCCGTCAACTGCCCCAACCGCCCCAGTCGGAGGCTCCAAAGGAACCAGGTCGCTCGTGGGACTATCTGTGACAGACGCAGTGTACGCCACACGTTTGACTTGGGCACAGACATTGACCTTGTCGTCGGGGCAAACATCACCCCACACGATTGCCCTGACGGAAGAGTAGTCCTTGAGAACGACATCCGCTACGAGTTCATCATCAACGAAAGCCTTGAGCGCATTCCTGATCAGAGCGAGTCTGTAGGTGTGGAAGCCGCCGGTTGTGTCCATCTCATGGATGGTACTGTCCTCAGTACCGTCCCGGATCACGATTCGGTCAGGCTCGACGATCAGGTTCCCGTCTCGGGTGCCATCCTGGATGGAGAACAGGAAGCTGCTCCGCTCCACATTCGGCCCGTCCAGCATCCTCAGCGTGATCTCCGCTGACGAGCCTATGCTGTTGTCCAGCCCGCCATCAAAGTGAACGAAGTAGCCCACGTTGTTGCCATTGGTCTGCAGTGTCACCACATCATCCGCACAATCCAGTACGTTGAACTCACCACCGAGCGTCCAGATGCCATTCGGGTCGGCGCGGCCCAGTATGGCCGGGGCGCTTGAGCTGTGCCATTTCGACTCCGTCGACGCGCTGGCGGCCAGTGTGGCCGGTCGAGGAGCGGGTGGCTCAGCCGCGTCGGTGCTATAGATTATGTAGTCGATTTCCGCATGTATGTTCTCACCGGGCTCCCTGCTCAAGTCTCCGAAGGCAATGTCCTTCAACGTTACTACCTTCTTCAATTGGACTGTCTCCAGCAGACTCCCGTCGACGTAGAGTGCGAGTTGCCCATTGACGATGCACAGGCGGTAGGTATGGAAGCCGTCGCCGGTAGACATCGAGTGTGTATATACCTCGTCATTCTGGTCCCGTAGCGTGATACGATCGGGGTAGAACGTGAGTTTGCCCTCCCTGCTACCATCCTGCAGTGTGAAACAAGCACCCTGGTAGCCCGTCGTCGCAGCGCCGACAAGCTTCATCCTCACCTCTGCAGTCACGCCTCTGCGGTCATCGAACCTCGGCTCGGAAACCTTGTAGTGGCCTGGGTTGAGCCCGCTCGTCTTGATAGTGAGTGTGCCGCCATGTGCCTCCGAGAATTCGAAGGAGCCGACAGACTGCCAAGGCATGTTCGCCTCTTGATCCGGGGCAACAGTCATGTCGCTGAAGACGACCCAGTCCGGTATGAGTGGACGTTGGCTGGCGGCGACTATCTGTTCAAGGCCCAGCGTTGCGAGTTCACTGTGGTCCAGCCCATCCTCGTAGACCGAAAACACCTCAGCGGCGGATAATGCTTGGTTGAACACGGCGAGACTGTCCACGCTCCCCAGGAATTGATCGTCCTCCCCCCAGAAGGATCTCCCAACCTGCGCAAAGTCGATGAATTGCCCGGAAAACTGCATCGTGTCGACCTGATATGACACATCGAGCACCCCATTAAGGTAGGCCGACATGGTACCCGCTGCCTCGTCAAAGACGACCGTTACGTGTGTCCAGTCATCGGCCGGCACCTCACCGAGCGAAGAGCGGCGATTCTCTCCAGCCTGGACCATCAGCCTGCCGCAGCCACCGTCCTCGAACCCGATGGCGAACATATCACCCTCGCCCCCCGGAGATACAAACGGGCTGAGCTGCCCCTCATCGTCGATTATGAGTTTCCCTGCATGACCGTCGTCGTCAAGCGCGAGGATGGTGGCGTCCCGATCAGTCTCTTGTGGCCGCACCCAGAAGCTAACCGTGAGTTCGTCGCTGAGGTAGAGGCCAAAGACGTTATTTCGTCCCCTGGCAGTCGCTTGGCCTTCGCCGCCCTCGAACGCCACTGCGGAGTCTGTGCTTCCCTCAGACCTGAGAGAGTCGTCCAACTGGAGTGAGAGATGGCGGTTCCATCCGGACAGGTCCCTCGTCAGTGAGCCGGAGTCATCGCCCATCGTGTAGTAGGCCTCGAGCGAGGCCATGAAGGAGGTAGGCTCGTCCAGGTGAACGAGAAGGTAGTCCGAGTTGATGTCTTCGGTGACGAAGTAGGTCGTCAGATGGTGCTGTAGCGGTCGTGCTTTACGGCTCTTGTCGACCAGGGCGTAGTAGTGTATCTGGTCGGCTGACACCACCCCCTCAGCAATCAGCCCCTCCCGCAGTTCCCTCAGCCTCGCGAGCCGGTAGTTGAAGTTCTTGATCCCCACTGCGTACTCGATTTTCTCTCCGTCTCTCACATCCTCATAGTGGTACTCATGAAGGAAAGCGTCGTCAGGCAACCCGTCGACGATCAACTCCCAGTCTGACACAAAGAGAGCATACTGCGGCCTGATTAGAGAATGGGCAGTCTGCCAGTCTCCGTTCTCTATCGGGACCACTTTCGTTTCCTGCAGATACGAACCGAGCACGAATCCCCGCCGCCCCATGTACTCATCGTGCATAGGGAATGTCTCAGCCCCGTTCTGCCACTCATTATTCAGGTTGTAGAACACGATGTCGCCATAAGAAGTCATCTCCCCGACCTCGCTGGCGACTGCGAACCCCTCGGCAAGGGCATCTCGCGAGACGTGAACACCCCACGTCCTCTCGGGACTGATCTCATTGGGGTACTCGCCGAGATAGGAGGTTGTGTTAGCCAGGAAGGCGACTACAGGAATGATGACTATCAGACCCGTCACGCCGAACTTGAACATGCTCTTCTCGAAGATACCGGCGCCAGTGGCGTCGTGCCGAGACTGCCCCGCAAGATGACGCCGGAAGGAACCGAAGGCGTTTGTCCAGAAGAGGGCAATTGCGAGGCCAAGAGCGAGCCCCACGAACGTAAGGGCATGCAGCGGATGGTATACCTCCAGAGCTTTGGGCATGACGAGGCGCCAGATGAGAAAGCTTGCCGCGAGCCACAAGAGCACATTGCTCGGGCTGAAGCCACGTTCGAACCTCAGCATGCCCCTGGGATTGTCGTAGTTCTCCAGGAACTTGACCAGTACCACCATTGCCAACAGTGCCCAGATGCCCAGTCCGAATGCCTCGGAGTAGTAGCGGTTCACGGTGCCGAATATCTCCGTGGGAAAGAATCCTGGTCTCATGGCGGCGCCAGTCCCTAGCGTCCTGTTCCAGACTACGCTCCAGGTGTCGTGCCAGGCAGCGGAGAAGCCTCCCACCGACCACATCAACTGCAGGAAATGGAGCCCGAAGGCGGACACGGGCGCGGCGATGAACAGCAGGATCCTCTTTAATGGAAATGGTTTCGCACGACTGAGCACGTAGTACCCGACGATGAATACCTGCAGGAAGAGGCTGTACTCGAAGGAGTTGCACGCCTGTAGGAAGACGAGAAGCCATACCCCTGCCAAGGCCAGGCGTCTGAGACGTGGCCTCCGGAGCACCCTCTCGTCACGATGCGCGGCGGCGAAGAGGGCCATCGCGGCTGATACGAGGAATATGTCATATGTCTGCGGGGACAGGCCGTCCATGTGCTCCATGAAGACCACGGACAAGCCTGCGACTGCCGCTCCAATAAGTGCGGCCGGCCTGCTGAAGAAGTAGCTGAAGAACCTGTAGAACAGAAGCAGTGCGCAAGCGCTCAGGAACACCGAGAAGGCTTCGCACGTATAGCGGCCCCCACCCAGCGCCAGTATGACCCCATTGACCATTCCATACAGTGGAGGCGAATGTGTGTAATACTCATCGAGGAAGTAGGCAGAGCCAACCACCCCGGGGTGATAGTAGGTGAGGAACCCATGCTCTATGAAGCCCTCGTCAGCGAAATGGCGGGCCGCCGACATGGTCTGGGCATCGCCCGGTGCCCAGCCACTCCATCTCAGCTCATACCCTGCCCGCACCAGGCCGAAGACCAGGATGAAAAGCGCGAAGCTCACCACCAGCACGTTGCAGACGCGCTTGCTGTTCGCTGCCACCAACGTAAGCCCTTTGAGTCCCACGTCTCCCCGCCATGGAACAGGCCACCCTCTGGCGACGGTTCGCTCAAAGAAGGATGCGGTGAGGCTGGCAAACACCACCGAAGGTAGTATCAGCCTCCGTACAAGACCCCTGCGAAGCTCTATGGGCATGGGTGAGAGCATAGTTACAGAAAGACCATTGAGCTCGGTTGAAGCCGAGTTCGTTTGACTGGATAGTGAGAGCCGCTTTGACTGCTCAAATACGTGCTGCCAGGAACTCGTCTAGTTCTGCGCTGACA
Source organism: uncultured Dehalococcoidia bacterium (assembly GCA_964524995.1). Taxonomy (GTDB): domain Bacteria; phylum Chloroflexota; class Dehalococcoidia; order SZUA-161; family SZUA-161; genus CAZGDV01. The sequence goes on from CAZGDV010000004.1 coordinate 44,715, forward strand.
ACGACATCATACAGACGAAAGAAGTCGTCCATGGCATTCCGAAGCTCTGCCGCTATAACTCGTCCCGTCTCCGTATAGAATCTGTCGTAGAAGAAGCCGATGTAGTTTCTTGCTTTCCTCATCGCTCCTTGGACTTGCTTGCCGTCGTACACCATGCGATAGCCGAACACCCGGGCGAAGCCGAGCGGCCCGACCGACTGGAGCTTGTCGGCGTCCCAGAGTACCTCGGCCTCCCTGGTGAGCTTGGGCAAATCGTTGGCATGCTGAGATATCGCGTAGCAGACCTGCTCGATGAAGGCCTCAGGCGCCCGTATGCTCTCCAGGAAGGCTCCGGCCTCCCGAGCCCCGATCGCGGCATGCTCTGCGCCCACGCCTTTGGCTATGTCATGGAGATACGCCGAGATGACGCTTATCTCTTCATCAGCACCTTCCCTTCTCGCCAGCCACCTCGATATCTCCACCGTCAGCTCTACGTGCTCCATAGTGTGATCGAAATCCTGGTCTTTGTGCCGCTCGCGAGCGTACTCGCGGATTCTCTGGACTTGCTCCAGGCTAAGAACGAACGGCATCGGCCTCCCTCTGTGCGAATTCTCGGCCCTTTTCGGGCGAATGCCTGAACACATCCTGGCGCAGACTCCGCGCGTATATCTTGAGGGACTCAGAAAACGTCGTCTTCGTGACATAGATCTTGCGCCGGAAGGCATACATCTTCGCAACGTGATACGAGAGCGTGAAGCCAATGTTCATGGGAAGGCGTAGAAGGAGCCTGGTGATCAGATGGCGGGTCCACGGGAATACCACTGCCACCGGCCCGAGCACCGCGAGATTGCGCTGCAGGTTCCTCTCTTTAGCGGTGAAACACGTCAAAGGTGTCTCGAACTGATATGACGTGTGCATCCTCTCATACTCAGGAGAGTACGCGCCCATGGCGATGGTCTTGTCGCCCAGTTCAGTTCCGGGATAGGGATGGAACTGCAGGAACTCGGCCCAGTCCACGCGACATTGCAGAGACAGGTTCAAGGACTCCAGGTCATTGGCAAACGTTGTGCCCGGCAGCCCGATGATGCAGTTGGTGAACGTGTAGATGCCGTACTTCTCGCAGAGCCGGTGCGAGTCGACAATCTGCTCGTTAGTCATCCTCCTGTTGAGCAGACTCTCCCGGATTTGCTGATTGCCGGCCTCGATGGACATGCTGATGGTCCGGCAACCGGCCTCCTTCATCAGCTTGACTATGTCCTCCGTCAGAAGATCACAGCGTGTCAGGGCGAAGAACGGCAGACCAATCCTCCTCCTGTACTTCCTGGAGAATTCCTCTAGCCACTCGTCAGCCCGGAAGGCGAAGACATCATCGTAGAACTTCACTGTGGACAGGGGCCACTTCGCCATGACCCTCTGTATGTCCTCGACCACATGATCGACGGAGTGCCGTCGAACGACCTTGCCCTTGCCCTTGTAGATCTCGCGCCATCTTGTATTGAAGCAGTATGAACACCGATAAGGGCAGCCCCGGGACGTTATGAACGACTTCAAGAGCGATTGGCCCATCATTGGCGTAGCACTGTACAGCAGATCGTAGTCCGGGAACGGCAGGCTGTCGAGGTCCTCAACCAGATTGCGTACAGTCGAAGAGTCGTGGTTGCGAGTGACGATGTTGGGGATCCCATCGACCTCGCGACCGGAGTCCAGGGCGCGGAGAACATCCACGATAGCGCCTTCGCCCTCACCCATGCAGATCGCATCCAGAGTCGTGTGGATCAGATCCCCGGGGTAGAAGGTGGGATGCGGCCCACCCATGATTGTGAAGACGTCCGGGAACTCCTGCTTGATCCGGTTGTTGGCCCTCAAGTAATGCTTCGCTTCCCCGGTGGACGAACTGTACGCTACGACGTCCGGCCTGACCTCGGCGACACTGTCAACAGGATCGCTCCGGTTCAACTCACACAGAAACGTCTCGTGCCCTTCTTTCCTGGCCATGGCCGAGATGACGGCTGGACCCAGGGGAGCTATGAAGTTCTCGCTCTTGAAGACGAAGAGCACCCTCATCTGGACACCTGCTCCGCAAGAGCGCCGACCCAGGAAGCAAGCCGGTTGGTGATATTGTCGACGCTCAGTCCGATAGTTGCTCGCAGGTACTCCCGGCTTCCATACTCACGAACGAACTGATCCGGCATGCCAACCCGCTTGAACCGGCAATTCAGGCCCCTCTCGGCAATTAGCTCCGCTATCGCACTGCCTATTCCCCCCGTGATGAAGTGCTCCTCGAGCGTTATGACGTTTTTCGACCCGTTGATAACGTCCGAGAGCAGTTCGGCGTTGAGAGGCTTGATCCTGTAGAGATCGACGACGCCCACACTGATGGACTGTTCAGACAGGAGCTTGGCTGCATCGAGAGCCGTCGCCACCATACGGCCGGTGGCAATGATGCAGAGGTCGGTGCCCGTACTCAGTACGCTCGCGCCGGCAGACAAGTCTTCGACGGTGTTTGTGTGGATGAGCGGCTCGCCGGTCCGATCGAGTCTTACGTAGACGGGGCCGGGCGTCTCGTAGGCCATGAATGCGAATGTGGCAGCCGTTCTATTGTCCGAAGGGCTCAGGACGGTCATTCCAGGGAGCTGCCGCATCATGGCGATGTCCTCGGTTCCATGATGGGTAGGCCCGAGGATAGAGTAGTCCATTCCCGCGCCGACGCCTATCATCTTGACGGGCAAGTTCTGACAACACACGTCCACCCTGACCTGCTCATAGCAGCGCATCGTGACAAATGGCACTATCGCGTAGGTATAGACTATCTTGCCACTCATCGCTAGGCCCGCCGCGACTCCTATCATGTTCTCCTCGGCGATACCGACGTTTATGCAGCGCTGTGGAAGGTCCCTCCTCAGGGCATCGAGCACCAGAGCCCCCGTATCAGAGGTCAGCACGACGACCCGCTCGTCTCGCGCCACGGTCTCGTATAGTGAAACAAAGAAAGCATCTCTCATCTCGCCAACTCCTTTCTAGCCTGCTCCAACTCCTCCCTGTTCGGCGTCCTGTAATGCCAGATCGGCTTGCTCTCCATGAAGGAAACGCCCTTCCCCTTCGTGGTTCGGGCAAGCACGGCAAGCGGCTTTCCGGAACTGCGGTCCCGGATGTCGGCAAGCGCCGCCTGAATGCTATCGAATGAATGTCCATCTGCGGTCCGCACTTCCCACCCGAAGGCCTCGAACTTCGCCTCGAGGGGCTCCAAAGCCAGTGCCTCCTCTGTGAAGTCTATGGCCTGGAGAGTGTTGCGGTCGATGATGGCCACGAGATTATCAAGACGTTGGTGAGCAGCAAACATCACGGCCTCCCAAACGGAGCCTTCCTGGCACTCACCATCGCCAAGAAGGGCAACAGTTATGTAGTCGTCGCCATCCATCTTGGCGCACAGGGCCATTCCTGCCGCTATCGAGAGACCGTGTCCCAGCGAGCCGGTGAATGCTTCCACACCCGGCACGTTCGACTCGGCGTGAGCGCCTAACCGGCTTCCCAGCTTACAGAACGACCGCAGTTCGCCCACCGGGAAGAAGCCGAGGTCCGCCAGTGCCGGGTAAAGGGCCAGACAGGCTTGACCCTTGCTGAGCACGAACCTGTCACGACCCTTCCATTGCTCATCCTCGGGATTGAACCGCAGGACTCCACCATGGTATAGGGCAACGAGCAATTCAGTGCACGAGAACGATGGAGCCAGATGCGCACCGGCAAGCCCCACAGTCATCTCCACGATCTCATTGCGTATCCAGTTTGCCTTCCTCTCCAATTCTGCCGCTTCTAACATCACGACTATCCCCTTTCATTCAAAATGGCTATGCGCTCATGGCGACTATCTTGTCAGCTCGGAGTACACGGACCCGAACGAATAAGCGACCAAGATCATATGCCGCGGACAGCACTGACCCCAGGGTCAGTATCTTGGACCGGCCGTGCATCCTCTTGCCAAGCCGCACCGGCACCTCGGCGAATGTGAAACCTGCACGTGCCCCCCTTACCAGGCATTCCGTCTGATACGTGAAACCTGTGGCCACGGGCCTGACCGCGTCGAGAACCTGGCGTCTATAGATGACATTCCCCGTTGTATAGCTGAACGTCGTGCCGAACAGCAGGTTCACTACATGCAGATAGAGCTTCGAGACGAAGCGCCGCTGTCGGCTGCGCACCTCTCTATTCGTCACGTACGGCACTATTATGTCAACTTGATCGAGAAGCGGCAGGTACCTCAGCAACTCCTCCGGCTCGTTCTCGGCATCCCCGGGGAACCAGGTAATTGCCGCCTTCGAGGAAGCTCGAATGCCGTCCAAGAAGCAGGTACCTATGCCCGCCGGTTTGCTGTGCTCCAGCACGTGAATCCGGGGCTCGCTCTTGGCAAAGGTGTTTGCGATGGCACCGGTCTTGTCGGTGCTACCATCATTCACCACGATGATCTCCCAATCCACTCCGTCCCGGCCAAGGACGCCGATCAGCCCGTCCAGTGCCAGGGGCAGGTTGCTTTCTTCGTTGAGCGCCGGTACTATCACGGTCAACGACTTCGAAGGTGGCGGGACCGGATTCGTGTCCTCACCTGTGGTGAAGAGCAGAACTGCTGTGCTATCGGCCTGGCTCTGCATGGTCGGTGTTCATTCTCCTTCAGTTTCTTAGTGCGCGGGTCACGATAGCTCCAACAAATGAGGCAATCGCCGGTGCTGCGGTCAATCCAGGGGATTCGATGCCAATGAGATTGACGAAACTGGGTAGTCCTCTTTCCACTTCGTCTCTGATAACGAAGTCTCTGAAGACATCATCGGGACCCTGCAACGTGGGACGTATGCCGGCCATCTCAGGCTCAAGGTCTTCAGCCTCCACAAACGGTAGAAACTCCACCACCGACTGGTAAAACAGCTCCCCCAGCCCGCAGTCGACGGAGTAGTCCTCGTCGTGAACATAGCGACTGCTTGGCCCGAGAAGGACTCTGCCGTCCAGCGTAGGCGTCGCGTGTATGCCTAGACCAGCGCCCGACGACCCCGGCAGCGGGTAGACGGGTCTCCCGATCAATCTGCCCTTCTGTGAACTGAGCCTGAAGTACTCGCCCTTACACATGTGGATTCTGTATCCACAGTCATCTATGTCCAGACCCGCCGCCTCAGCCAGCTCGTGGCTCGCCAACCCCGCACAGTTCACCAGCACTTTCGTGTCGAAGGAGAAGCTGTCCCGGTCGTCCAAATGCACAGTGAAGCCGCCATTTCTGCGCTCAACGGCTTGAACCTTCGACCGATACACAACCTTCCCGCCCCTGCACCTCACTTTGGCCACGAAATGCCTCATCAGCGCGAAGACGTCGACTACGCCTGTTGACGGTGAAAAGAGGCCAGCCAAGGCAGTCACGTTTGGCTCCAGCCTCTTCACTTCCTGTCTCGACAGCAGCTCAAGGTCATCTACACCATTGCTCCTGCCCCTGTCGTGCAGTTCCTCCAGTTCAGCTACACGCTGCTGATCAGTAACCACTATGATCTTGCCGGTCCTCTTGTGCGGGAGGTCATGCTTGCTGCACAGCCTGTACAGCATCTCTCTCCCTTCCACACAGGTCCTGCCCTTCAAGGAATCGGCCGGGTAGTATATCCCGGCATGGATAACCTGGCTGTTCCTGCTGCTGGTGCCAAGGCCATAGCCATCGTTCTTCTCCAGCACTACCACGATTCTGTCATCCCTCGCCACCTCGGCTGCCACGGCGAGCCCAATGACGCCAGCCCCTACAACCGCTACATCAACGTGGGTAGTCATACTGTCGTTCGCCTCACGCACATGCGGCACGCTCCGAGCGCCTAGGCGATTCGCTCAAGCTGCAGCATCTTCACGTTGTAGTACCGTGGATCGTCCATCGGATCGGGTACCTTGCCTCCCTCGAACGCCTCGCAGAGCGACCGGATCGCGTCCTCTATCGTGTGCCTGGGCCGCCACCCAAGCTCTCTGAGTATCTTCTCGGAGGAGATGTGGTACGATCGGGGATCGTCTGTCGCTTCCTGAACGACATCGATTTCGGCACGGCCCACTATTTCTCTGACCATCTTGGCGAGTTGGCTCACCGTGTGGTTCTCACAGCCAGCGTTGAAGACCTTGCCGGCAACCAGTTCATCGGGCAGTTCGACAAGCTGGGCATACAGATCAGTTATGTCCTGGATGTTTATGTTCGGGCGCTTCTGTGTCCCTCCGATTACTTTGATGCGTCCGTTATTCACCGCGTGGTTGGTCAGGATATTGACGATGAGGTCCAATCGGAGACGAGGAGAATACCCACAGACGGTAGCGGAGCGAATCACGACCGGCACGAAATCAGGCGATTGTCGGCTGAACAGCACCTCTTCGCAGAGGGCCTTGTATTTCGAGTAGTCTGTAAGGGGCTCCAGTGTCATGTCTTCGGTGACGTTCTCGACTTCCTTGATGCCGTACACGCTCGAGGTCGAGGCGTAGATGAAGCGCTTCACGCCGCTGTTCCTGCACACATCGACGAGGCCGAAGAAGGCATCATAGTTGATGGACTTGCCGAGGGCAGGATCGAGCTCAAAGCTGGGGTCGTTGGATATGCAAGCGAGATGGAGCACGCAGTCGCTCCCGGGAATTGCCTTCTCCAGCAAACCTATGTCCCTTATGTCTCCCTTTATCTGCACAAGTCTTGGATGATTCCGGACCTCGGCAAGCGCCTCTTCCCCGTACAGGTACAGGTCCAGCACTCTGACCTGATGTCCCCTTGCCAGGAGCTTCGGTACGAGGACACTGCCGACGTATCCCGCCCCCCCGGTCACCAATACATTCTGTGTTGCCGAAGTCATGGTCATCCGCCTTCCTCTCGTTCTCACTCGTTGCTTCATTAACTGTTGACCGTATGCGCAAGCCGTAAGTCTCAACCGCGCTTGTGCGCCTATTTCAGTAGCGTCGTTACGTACCTGGACAGCTGAACAGGGTCAACAACCGTTCTATTGCCGACAATGCGTATCGCGAGGGCGCCAACTGCGTTCCCAATGAAGCCAACTAGCTCGGGCGGAAAGCCAGCAGCCACACAAGGCGCTGTCACGGCGAAGTAGGCATCGCCAGCGCCTATCCTGTCCACTGCCTCACGTGAGAACACCGGTACTTCCAGGAATCCACCGCTGTTGGCGTAGACCAGGGAACCACGATGCCCCCTGGTGACAACCGCCCGGTGGCAGCGCAATTCGCTAGCTATCCCGCACACGAGATCCTCCAGCGGGCTGCAATTGTCGTGAGTCGCGAGCCTAGCCTCCGTCTCATCTATGCACACGTAGTCCGCGCGATCATACCTGGTCACCAGATTGAAGCCCAAGTTTGCCGAATTGGTCTGAACATTGATGGCCAGGAACCTCGATTCATCGCAGAGTGCTGCGATTATCCGATCGTCTATGAATCCGTGGCCGTAGTCCGCGACAACGACCAAGTCATAGTCGGGGAGGCGCGACCGTAGATAGCAGGCCGCCTCGTGACTCACGATGTCCGGCAGCAGGTCAGTGCCAATGAACGAGACCTCGAACATCTTCCGTAACAGGTCGACTTCGACGAAGCGTCGTTTGACAGGCGTACAGGTGTCCGGGCGGCAAAACAACGTGGGCACAACGTTCGGTCTGAGGTGCCCACGTACGAAGCCTTCACGGGAGTCCTCACCACCCAGCACGGTGACCAGTTCCACATCATCGCAGAACCCAGCAACGCAATTGGCTATGGCAAGGATGCCTCCCGCGAAGACCTCTTCATATAGGTACCTGGCCGGGATTAGTATCTCCTTGGGGGATTTCCCCATTGGGCTGCAGTAGTGGTACTCATCTATGATCGTGTCACCTATTACCAGTACCTTGAGCCCTTTGAGAGATTGAAGAAGATCGATGATTCCCTGTGGAGTGAATGAGCTGCGAAACTCGGTCAGGAAACCCCTCGCTTCCTCCGAGAAGACGTCGAAATGGTTATTCAGCAAACTTGTTGAACTGAAGGTTATGTCATCTGTGAAGTGAATGCGACCGCCAACGGACTCAACGGCTTGCTCCTCATCTACTATCTTGCCGGTGAGATCATTCTTGGCGTCCGCATACTCATTGCCCTTCGCGTACACATCCGGCCTGAGCTTCAGTATTGTGTCAACCGCTATGGGCCCCTCGTTCAACGCCACATAGTCGACACACTCCAGTGCGGCGAGGGACTCGACTCTGAGTTGCTGGCCGAAGACCGGCCTGCCGGGGCCCTTGCCCACGTGTTCGTCCCTGGTAACCGTGACAACCAAGACATCCCCCTGTCGCTTGGCTGATTCGAGATGTCTTATGTGCCCCGGATGAAGCAAATCGAAGACTCCGTGACACTGCACCACGGCCTTACCTTGCTTCCTCAGGTCTTCGGCAATGGCACAGACCTCATCCAGCGACTTGAACTTCGAACCGTTGATGCCCTGCGTCAATTCGTCACCTCACCCAGGGCAAGAACCTTGTTCCTGCCAAGGTATGTGAACCATTCCTTCGTTGCCTCTTCGATTCTGTCGGGTGTCCAGACCGGCGCGTCTCTCCAGTATTCGATGTTGCGCAGCATCTCCCTGACGCCGTCGTCAAAGCTGACCTCGGGTTCCCAGCCTACCAGCCTACGTATCTTGGATATGTCCACGTGAGTACAGTCTGGCTCTCCCGGCCTCTTGGGAACGTAGACCACATCTCCACCCAACAACTCGACCAAGCGATTAATGCTGTATGTGCCCCCACTGCCCACGTTGAATACCTCGTTCTGAAGGCCCGACTCCGCCGCCATCACAAGCGCCCGAATGGCATCGGTGACATACACGAAATCGCGAGTCTGCGTGCCATCTCCCACGACGCTAAAGGGCTGATTGTGCAGCTTCTGTGCCAGAAACACGCCGAACACAGCACCATAGGTGCCGGAAGTCCGCGAACGGGGCCCATAGACGTTCGCGAGGCGTAGCGAGACAACTGGAAGACCGTAGACCTTGCCCCAATGCATGACGCATTCCTCGCCGACGTACTTGGTCAGCGCATACGGGTACTCCGGCCGAATCGGTGCGGTCTCGGGTGTCGGGAACACATCGGGCACCCCGTAGCACGACCCCGACGCACTGTAGACGAACCGGGCCACTTCAGCGCGACGTGATGCCTCAAGCACGTTGACTGTGCCAGTCACGTTAGAGCGGTAGTACTCCAGCGGCTGCTTGATCGAGGGGACGATGTCGGCCAGCGCCGCCACGTGGAAGACCCAGTCAACCCCCTCGAACAGGGGTTCTATGGTCTCGTACTCTGCGATCTCCACATTGCAGAAGTTGATCTGAGCGGTACGGGCCAGGTGAGATAGGTTGTCGAGGCGACCGGTTGAGAGGTTGTCCAGAATGACGACGTCATGGCCACTGTTCGCCAATTGCTCAACCAAGTGGCTACCGATGAATCCAGCCCCTCCGGTTACTAGTGTCCTCATTCCGAACAGATGCGTTCAAGAGTGGTTGTTCTCAAACACTTGGTGATAAGGTGACATAGCAGGAGGTGAACATCCTCGACCTGTTCCATACAGTGGCACGGTACGGTAATGCATATGTCGGCCATATCCTTCAGCTCTCCACCATCGAATCCGGTGAAGCCAATCGTCGTTGCTCCGCTTGCCGCCGCTGCGTCCACCGCCAGCAGTACATTCCTGGAGTTGCCACTTCCGCTTATCGCAACCAGCACGTCGCCTGGTGAGATCCAGGCAACCATAGACTGGACGAATATCTGATCGTAGGACTCGTCATTGCTCCAGGCCGTAACAAGCGCGATGTTCTCACACAGGGACCTGGACTTGAACGGGGGCTTGCTTGGTACCATTGCACCCTTGCAGAGGTCCGAGGCAAAGTGGATGGAGGTAGCCGCCGATCCTCCGTTGCCGCAGGTGAATACCGTTTGCTGCTTCCAGCGCGCTTCCTCCAGGCGGTGGATCACCTGGCCGACCCTATCTATTGGCAACCGCCGTATCACGTCAACGACGTCGGCCAGATATGAACACACCCCCTCGGCAACACACGAACTGCTTGTGACGTATGTGGAGATGCTCTCCACAATAGAGCTTTCAGTGGTCACGTGACAGTTCCTTCCCCGTGAGGCCACCCTGCGCCGAGTGTAGTGCGCAGGTGTCCAACCCAAGTCGAAGTCCAAGCATTCGCGAGTCCATCACACATTCAGACAGAAGTCTAGACTCGTACGCTGAAAAGCGGGTTAACACACTGCATACGGAATAAGATGACCATGAAAAACGGATTAGAATGAGTTAATCCGCTACGTTGGCGTGAGATTGCCGATCCAATGTCCGCACATCCCACACAGTTGGCGGACGCGACTCCATCGCCGGTTGGGACCTTTGCTCTCAGTAGCGGTCAGTCGAAGAACAGACAACTGGAGTCGCCCCACGGATATTGAAAACAGCGTTGGCGTGTATCATAATGTGGGCGGTTGATATCAGGCTGTCTCCCAGGGTTGGAGGCAAGGCAGACAGAGAATACCCACCATACTGGCTGATAAGTGATAAGTCGGAGGACCATGGCGATGGCTAAAGCCAGCGAGAGAGGGGCCAAGAGACAACTACAGCGCTCGAAGAAGCCCAACGCCAAACCAGCCAAGATTCACCCGAAGGACGCCCCGGCCGACGCCGACCGCAGACTTTCCACTCTGCTCGATCGGGCTAGAGGAGCTGTCGTCAGAGTGAAGGAGAGGGAGTTAGCGCCGGCTGGGATATCCACTGCCGAAGCAGCAGTCCTCTTCGCAATCGACAGTGTCGGCAACCCTGCCACTCCCTCGACTATCGCGCACTGGATACAGCGTGAACCTCATTCCACATCGAAGCTTCTGCAGCGAATGGAAAGAAAGGGGCTCGTTACCAAGACCAAAGACCTGGCTCGCGGGAACTACGTAAGGGTCGAGATGACTGACAAGGGACACGCTGCATACGAGTACTCTCTCGCGGAGCAGAGTTCCGCCCGTCTCCTGGCATGTCTATCCGATGAGGAGAAGGCG
>CAZGDV010000005.1:0-28152 GCA_964524995.1 uncultured Dehalococcoidia bacterium
CCCACCCGTTCCCATCCCGAACACGGAAGTGAAATGCCCCAGCGCAGACGATACTCGGGAGGCAACTCCCCGTGGAAAATATGCCGCTGCCAGGAGCTCTAGTAAATAGCCCAAATTATCGGAGGGTATGGTAAATTTGGGCTATTTTCATCGTTAGATATCGTGTGGTAAAATCGGGTTGTAGGTGTATGCCCTGACTGGCTTCGCTTGCATAATCCCTTCGGGGGCGAGCAATGAGCAACAGATTCGATAAGTTCACCGAACGAGCCCGGAAAGTACTGGCACTGGCTCAGGAAGAGGCCAGGAGGTTCAACCACAACTACATCGGTACCGAGCACATACTCCTCGGCCTCGTTAGAGAAGAAGAGGGGATGGCGGCCAGGGTTCTCTCGAACCTTGGTATCGGACTGAACAAGATCCGTGCCGCCGTTGAGTTCATCATCGGGCGCGGGGAAGGCTCGAACCAGGGCGACGTTGGCCTCACGCCCAGGGCGAAGAGAGTCATAGAGCTCGCAGTGGATGAGGCCCGCTTCCTCGGGCACCAGTATATTGGTACCGAACATATACTCCTCGGACTTCTCCGCGAGGGCGAAGGTGTGGCCGCAGGCGTGCTGGAGAGCCTGGGGGTCACGGTCGAGCGAGTACATTCGGAGATCAACCGCATCCTCAGCCAGAGCAGCCCGCAGGCCGGGCCCAGACCCACCACCAAGACCCCGACGGTGGACCAACTCGGCGTCGATCTCACTGCCGCGGCCCGCGCAGGGAAGCTCGATCCGGTGATCGGCCGGATGAAGGAGATCGAGCGAGTTATTCAGGTGCTCAGCAGGCGAACCAAGAACAACCCTGTTCTTATCGGTGAGCCCGGAGTAGGTAAGACAGCTATTGCCGAGGCAATAGCCCACCGTATCGCAGCCAACGACGTTCCCGAGACCCTCCAGGGCAGGAGGCTCCTCACTCTCGACATCGGCTCCCTTGTGGCAGGGACCAAGTACCGGGGGGAATTCGAGGAGAGGCTCAAGAAGGTTATCGAGGAGATAAAGACCGCCGGGAACTGTGTCATCTTCATCGACGAGATACACACCCTCGTGGGCGCCGGAGCCGCCGAGGGTGCTGTTGACGCGGCCAGCATACTGAAGCCCTCACTGGCACGCGGCGAGCTACAATGCATAGGCGCAACGACCCTTGACGACTACCGCAAGCATATCGAGCGCGATGCAGCTCTCGAGCGCCGGTTCCAGCCCATCCTGGTAGAGGAGCCAACGATCGAGCAGACGATCGAGATCCTTAGAGGCATCAAAAGCCGCTACGAAGACTATCATCGCCTGAGTATAGACGACGAAGCTCTCAAGACGGCTGCCAGCCTGGCGGCCAGATACATACCGGACCGGTTCCTGCCCGATAAGGCAATAGACCTTATCGACGAGGCAGCCTCCCGCCTGCGCATCAAGCGCGCCAGCCTGCCGCTCAGCCTCAATGAGGCGATGAAGGGGCTGGAGACAGTCCGAAAGGACAAGGAGGAGGCTATTGCCTCTCAGCAGTACGAGTACGGCGCGGAGCTGCGCGAGCGGGAGATCGAGCTCAACACCAAGATCGAAGAGCAGCGCAAGCAATGGCAGGCCGAGCTCGATTCGGAAGAGAAGGTGGTCACAGACGAGCACATTGCAGAAGTAGTCTGTATGTGGACCGGCATCCCCGTAACGCGCCTTGCCGCCGACGAATCGTCCCGGCTCCTCCAGATGGAGGAGGCGGTGCACAGGCGGATCGTCGGGCAGGACGAGGCCATTGTCGCGATTGCCAAGGCCGTGAGAAGAGCGAGGGCCGGCCTCAAGGACCCGCGTCGTCCCATCGGCAGCTTCATATTCCTCGGCCCGACAGGTGTTGGTAAGACCGAACTGGTGCGCGCGCTGTCCGAGTTCATGTTCGGCAGCGAAGAGGCACTGGTCAGGCTCGACATGTCGGAGTTCATGGAGAAGCACGCCGTAGCCCGGCTCGTGGGCGCACCTCCCGGCTATGTGGGCTACGACGAGGGAGGACAGCTCACGGAGGCAGTGAGACGCAAGTCGTACTCCGCCATCCTGCTGGACGAGATCGAGAAGGCGCATCCGGACGTGTTCAATATCCTTCTCCAGATATTCGACGACGGCCACCTCACGGACGCCAAGGGGCGAAAGGTCGACTTCCGGAATACCATCATCATCATGACCAGCAACATAGGCTCGGAGACGATCCGCAAAGAGAGTTCCATGGGATTCATGTCGCGTACTGACGAATCCAAGGTAGCGCAGATATCGTACGACAAGATGAAGGACAAGGTCCTCGACGAGATGAAGAAGACCTTCCGTCCCGAGTTCCTCAATCGCATCGACGGCACGGTCGTGTTCCATCCGCTGACCAGGGACCATATCCGCAAGATCGTCGAGTTGATGCTCTCCCAGATCGAGACGCAGCTGCAGGAGAGAGACATCAAGATCGACATAACGGATGCTGCCAAGGACTTCCTGGGCGAGAAGGGCTACGATCCTGCCTACGGCGCACGACCGCTGAGGCGCGTCATCGAGCGCATGGTCGAAGACCCGCTGTCAGAGGCACTGCTCGAAGGGCGGTTCCACCCGGGCGATACCGTTCAGATCGACTGCCAGAATGAGGAGATCATTCTCAACACGGGCCAACTCGTCAGCCCCTCGACCTAGCCGTTGTTTGCCCGCCGAGCCCTCAGTCGATCCATTCTCGATACGCCTTCCTATTGCCCACCCGCACGCCACCCTCGCGGGGCGCGGGCCTGCTGCGCCGTTCCCGTCACACTCCTGCTGAACGCACCCATTGACAAGCGCCGTATTATCAGATAGTATTGCGCCACCATGCTCGCAAGCGCCCTTCATCCATCCTCCTACGTATGCCCACAACAACAGCCCCCTTCGATATCAAGCCGCCCGCTGCTTTCGCGCCGGCGTCCTCACGCGCCCGGCACCTTGGAAGGGCCCGCCTGAGCATTTCCCTATAACAACCATGGGTGCTACCCGCATTCTGCTTTGAACACCTACCACCAGGAAGGAGGTCAGATGGCCAAACCACGTTACGAGAGGTTATTTTCCCCGGGCAGGATCGGCACACTTCAACTCAAGAACCGCCTGTACTATCCGCCAATGGGAACCAATGTGTGCGTCGGCAACGAAGTCACCGACAGGTTCCTGGCGTACCACGCCGCACGTGCCAAGGGTGGCATCGGCATGGACATTGTCGAGAATGCCAACGTCGATGCCGCGGGCGGGGCCGGGCTCCCGTTCGGCCTGAATATTGACAACGACAAGGTAATTCCCGGGCTGAAGAAGCTCGCCAACACGATCAGGGCAAACGGCGCTAAGGCCTGTATCCAGATCTACCATGGCAGCATCTGGGCCAAGCCCGATCAGCGAGCGGTCTTCGGGGCCGAGCTACCCAGAGAACTGAGCGTCGAGGACATCCAGCAGATCATCCAGCGCTTCGTCGAGGCGGCGAGAAGGGCCAAGGCGGCAGGTTTCGATGCCATCGAGATTCACGGTGCGAACATCAACGGCCAGACCCAGTTCCGTTCAGCTGTATGGAACAAGCGCAGAGACAAGTACGGTGGGAGCGTCGAGAGACGTGCCCGATTCATGTGCGACACCCTCAGAGCCGTGAGAAAGGAAGTCGGCAAGAACTTCCCACTCTGGTGCCGCACCAGCATATTCGAGGTCTTCTACGTCCCGAACAGCAAGGTCGCTGAGTACGGCGTCACGCTTCAGGACACCCTGATACAAGTGCCGATGTTCATAGACGCCGGCGCGGACGCCGTCCACCTCTCCCAGGGCGGCTTCTACGACTACGCCTGGCAGTACTACACCATGTGCCCGGTGGAGGTCCACGGCGTGGCACCGTACCTCAACATGGTCGAGCAGATCAAGAAGGTGAGCACCAGACCGGTGCTGGCCGCCGCGCGCCTGAAGCCGGACATAGCCGAGAGCGCCCTGAAGGCAGGGCTGCTTGACTTCGTAGGAATGGGCAGGGCCGTCCAGGCTGACCCGGAGCTGCCTAATAAGCTCCAGGCTGGCAAGCTGGACGAGATCCGCCCCTGCATACACTGCAACAATTGCATCGAGACCCTCTCCTGGGCGGATGGTGTCGCATGCGTGGTCAACCCCGCGCTGGGCCGCGAGGATGAGTTCGCGATCAAGGCCGCCAAGAAGAAAAAGAAGGTGGTCGTTGTCGGGGGGGGCCCGGCGGGGATGGAGGCAGCCCGAGTCGCAGCCCTCAGGGGACACAATGTCACCCTGTACGAGAAGGGCAAGAAGCTGGGCGGACAGCTTATCCAGGCAGCCATTCCACCGCACAAGTCCGAGATCAACGACCTCGTCAAGTACCAGGTAGGCCAGCTCAAGAAGAACAAGGTCAAGATCGAGCTGGGCAAGGAAGTCAAGGCAGCCGACATCACCAAGATGAAGCCGGACGCCGTTATCGTGGCCACAGGCGTGAAGTTCACGATGCCCACGGACGAGCAGATACCGGGGATCAGCACGCTCTCCAACGTTGTGATGGCAGAGGACGTGTTGCTTGGAAAGGCCAAGGTCGGCGACAGGGTCATGATCATAGGTGGCGACTTGGTCGGCTGCGAGATCGCAGAGCTTCTGGCTGACCGGGGCAAGCAGGTCACGGTCGCCAGGAGAAGCGCGTATATGGCGGACAGCATGAACCCCGACATGAAGATGATCCTGGTCGATAGGCTGAAGAACAAAGGCGTACGCCTTGTGCCGAACGTCTTGTACCAGGCGGCGGCGGATACGGGTGTCCGTGTTCATGTGCGCGGCGGCATAACCTCGATGGCCGAGATCGCCGCCGACGGCATGAAGAACATAGTGGCCGACACCATCGTGATAGCCGCCGGGTCCACCGCCAACACGGACCTCGCACAGGCTCTCAAAGGCAAGGTTGCCGAGGTCAAGAGCGTGGGCGACTGCGTTGAACCGAGGCGGATACTCGAGGCCATCAAAGAGGGCTGGCGGGCAGCCCTGGAGATATAGTAGGTAAGGAGGCAAACGAGATGGCACAGCTCAAGCTGGGCGACTTGAAGTTCGATCACCTGGCCATCATTGTCAAGGACATTCAGAAGGCTGTCGACTACTACAGCAAGGCGTTCGGCCTGCAGTTCGAGGAGATTGCCGAGCACCAGCTTCCGCCGGACGTCATCTACAAGGGAAAGCCTTGCCCGTATACCATGAGGGTCACGTTCGCCCAAATGGGTCCGATCCGGCTGGAGATGGTACAGGTCGTGGACGGTGAGTGCCTCTACACCGATTTCCTGAAGGAGCATGGTGAGGGCGTACATCACCTCGGCTTCGAAGTGGCCGACCTCGAAAAGGAGGTTGCCAACGCCGAGGCGCAGGGGCTGGAGAACATCTGCTTCCTCAAGATGGTCGGTATCATGGCCTTCGCCCACTTCGACCCCGCCAAGACGAACGGCGTGCGGATCGAGCTGGTCCAGGAGAACGTCCGAGATAGGATCATGGCCAAGCTGGCCGAGCAGGGCTAGCCAGGTCAACTGAGCCAGTGCAGATTGGAAGGGGAGCCCCCAGGGGGCTCCCCTTCTTTCTTACCTCAGCACGAGAGGCAGGCTCTTTGATCATCCTGTCCGGCTACGATACTTCGACGCTCACCACCCGCAACTCGAAGATGGGCCCGGAGCCGCCATGAATCAGGGCAAACGTAATCTCCGTGTGCCCTCCCTCCAGCGCCCTGAACCGGAAACGGCGAATCCCTTGCGGCGTCGATGGGCCGTTCTCGTACGACCTGTCTACCAGCGCGACCATGCGCCTGTCATAGCCAGCCTCCCAATCATGGCCAAGCCGGAGCGTCACGTCCAAGGATATCTCGAACTCCTGACCGACAGCAACAACAACCTTCTCACCCTCTGTGCGTTCAAATGGAATGGCCCCCGATGAGCTGCACTCAATGGCCGTTCGCGCCGTCTCTCCACCAAGCGTGGCCACCGCCTCGAGGGAGTTGTCGCCCTCCCCCAACTGTACATAGGCATAGAATGTCCCGTCCTCACGCACCCATGCGCCGGAGCCCTCCACAACAACCTCGGCTTCGGCCTGCGAGACCGTGCCGCTCACCTTGAACAGCTCAAAGCTCAGGTGTGACCCATCCTGGGGGGACACCATCTCCACAGAAAGCGACTCACCACCGCAACCCACCAGAGCAGTGCAGAGGAGCAACACGGCGGAGGCTATCACCACAACTGTGGAACACGACCTGGAATACATCGGTAGTCTCTTTCACGCCAGACAGCCCCGGGATGAGCACGGCACGGTAACCGCATAGCGACCTCTGTGGCATGACGTTCCTTGACGATGCTCCGCTATTATCATAGACCCAATGTCAAGACTACCGAGTTTGCAGATACAGGGGCACCGTCCAGCGGACGCACCTAACGAGCCAACGCCTTTCCTGTCCTTTGGCACCTCCTGTATAATATCCGCTGTAGTCACTCAGAGAGACAACTTATGCCCAAAGCCAAGAGCACCTACGTCTGCCAGGAGTGCGGCACCGAGAGTCCCAGATGGATGGGCCGCTGTCCCGAATGCAGCGCCTGGAACACCCTGGTCGAGACCGCCCCCAGGAAGAAGGAGACGGCACGCGCGACCGCGAACCCTCCGCAGGAGCTATCCCGGCTGCCCGCGGACTCGGCGCCGCGCCTGAGGCTGCCGCTGAACGAATTCAATGCCGTGCTCGGCGGCGGCATAGTCCCCGGCTCACTCGTGCTGGTGGGCGGCGACCCCGGCATAGGCAAGTCCACCCTTCTCCTCCAGGTGGCGGATGCCGCCGCGCGGCGGTTCGGCAGCGTGCTCTACGTGTCGGGAGAGGAATCGGCGCACCAGACCAAGCTCAGGGCCGACAGACTTGGTCTGGTCGGCGAGCGGCTGTTCCTGCTCGCTGAGACGGACCTGGAGAGCATCATCGCCCAGGGCTCAGGCATGACGCCCGCGCTGGTGGTGATCGACTCCATCCAGACGATGTCGTGTGGCGACATCCAGTCCGCGCCCGGCAGCACGAGCCAGGTGCGCGAGTGCACGCTCCGGCTGATGAGCTGGGCCAAGGCGACCAATACGCCCATCCTTATTGTAGGGCACGTCACCAAGGACGGGGCGATCGCGGGGCCCAACACGCTGGAACACATAGTCGATGTCGTGCTGTATCTCGAGGGGGAGCGCTTCAGCGCCTACCGGCTGCTGCGAGGGGTCAAGAACAGGTTCGGCTCAACCAACGAGGTCGGTGTGTTCGAGATGCGCGATCAGGGGATGGTGGAGGTGCCGAATCCCTCACAGGTGTTCCTGTCGCAGCACGACGAGGGAGCGATTGGCTCAGTCGTGGTCCCCACTATGGAGGGCACGAGGCCCATGCTGGTGGAGATACAGGCGCTCACAGCCCCAACGCTGTTCGGGCAGCCGCGACGAAACGCCAACGGCCTGGACTTCAATCGCTTGCTGATGGTAACCGCCGTCCTGAGCAAGCGCGCCGGCCTCGGACTCGGTAGCCAGGACGTCATCGCCAACGTGGCGGGAGGAATCAAGGTGAGTGAGCCGGGTGCCGACCTCGGCCTGGCCCTGGCCATCGCGTCGAGCGTACGCGACTCAGCGGTCAGGCCCGGCATGGTCGCGGTAGGGGAGGTGGGGCTCAGCGGAGAGCTCAGGCAGGTCTCCCAGACGGACAAGCGACTGTCCGAGGCAGCGCGCCTGGGGTTCAAGTACTGCCTCCTCCCGGCGGGAGGCGACGGCCTGAGACTGCCCGGCGGCATAGAGCCCATAGCAGCGTCCACCCTCGGTCAGGCGCTCAGAATGGGACTGGAGAGAAAGAAAGGGCGCTCGAACGAGCGCCCCTCAGGTACGGAGTAAAACGTGGTCGCGCCTATCTGCCCTTGAACTCCGGCGGCCTCTTCTCCAGGAAGGACGTCATCCCTTCCTTGAAGTCCTCGGTCTGGAAGCAAATGCGCTGCGCAAGCGTCTCGAAGTCGAGCTGCGACTCGAGATCGTTGGTGATCCCCTTGTAGACCCCCTTCTTGATAAGCTCGACCGCTACCGACGGCCCCTTTGCGATCCGCCTTGCGAGTTCCATCGTCGCGTCCATGAGCTGGTCATGCGGCACTACCTTGGTCACCAGTCCGAGCTCGTCGGCCTGCTTTGCATCTATAGTGTCGCCCATCAGCATCAGCTCCAGCGCCTTCGAAGTGCCGACCATACGCGGCAGGTAGTACGTCGCGCCCCCGTCCGGGACAAGGCCCCGCTTGACGAATACCATGCTGAATCTGGCCTTTTCCGAGGCGATCCTGAAGTCGCAGGCCAGCGTCAGCGAGAAGGTCACACCGGCCACGACGCCCGGAATGGCCGCGATCGTCGGCTTGGGGAAGTAGCGTACCGGAAGCGTCCACCAGCCCAGGGGCCGCTTGAGTATGTAAGGCTCTATCGGGCCGCTGTAGTCGGCCGTCAGCTCGCTCGCATCGGCACCTGTGCTGAAGGCCTCACCAGCGCCGGTGAATACGAGCACCTTCGTGTCGTCATCCGTGCGGAGCTCGGTGGCTATCCTGTGCACCTCCGTCCTCATGGCCTCGGTGACAGCGTTCAGCTTCTCCGGGCGGTTGAACCGGATCAGCGCTACTCCGTCCTCTTTGGTGAAGTCAAGACCTTCAACGGCCATCGGGCTCCTCCTATCCCCAGCTACTTGCCTTTGAACTGCGCGGGGCGTCCCTCCATGAAAGACTTGATGCCCTCCTGGAAGTCCTCCGTGCCGAAGAGGACATTCTCAATGTAGGCCTCATAGTCCATCTGTGCGGCTATGTCCGTCTCGACCATACCCTTGTAAATGGCCGCCTTGGAGAACCCCATCGCGATGGGTGAGTTCTGGGCGATCTTGGAGGCCAGTTCCTTGGTCTTCGACATGAGTTCGCCCGCCGGATAGACGTGGTTCACCATGCCGATGCGCTCGGCCTCGGCGGCGTCCACCGTGTCCGCCGTGAAAATCAGCTCGAGGGCGCGCGCCGCTCCCACCAGCCTCGGCAGGGTGTACGTCGAGCCCGACTCCGGTATCACGCCCCTTTTGGTGAAGATCATGTTGAACCTGGCCTGATCGGATGCCACCCGGAAATCGCACGCCAGTGCGAGCGCGAGACCGCCGCCCGCCGCCGTCCCGTTCACCGCAGCGATCACCGGCTTGGGCAGGTTCCTGATCTTGATCACCGTCGTCAGGATGTTGTTGTCCCCCCTTATCATCTCCTCCATTGCCGTCTGGTGCAGCTTGTGCTCCTCACCGATCGACATCAGGTATGCCACGTCGGCACCGGTGCAGAATGCCTTGCCGGCACCGGTGATTATCAGCACCCTGGCATCCACGTCCTTGGCCACCTCGGTCACAACCGCATCCATCTCGGCCTGCATAGTGGCATCGAATGCGTTCTTGACCTCGGGGCGGTTGAGGGTCATCACCCCAACATTGCCGTCCCTCTCATAGATGACCGTCTTGTACTCCAATTGTCTCCCCTTTCGTGTCGCGGGTTTCGACCAGCGCCCCTCCCTATAAAGAGGCGGGACTACTTGCCCCTGAAGATGGGCTCGCGCTTCTCCATGAAGGAGTTGATTCCCTCCTGGAAGTCCTCCGTGCCCATGAGGACATTCTGCGTGTAGTTCTCGTAGTCCATCTGCCCGCCGAGGTCCTCGGCCTCCAGTCCCCTGTATAGCGCCGCCTTGGCCAGGCCTATCGCCAGCGGCGGGTTCTGCGCTATCTCGTTGGCAAACTCCTTGGTCGCCTGCATGAGCTCGTCGTGGGGCACGACCTTGTTTACCAGGCCGATGCGCTCAGCCTCCTGCGCGGTGATTACCTTGCCGGTCAGGACCAGCTCGCAGGCCTTGGCCATGCCGACCAAACGCGGCAGGTTGAACGTTGCGGCGCAGTCGGGGATCACGCCGCGCTTGATGAATATGGTGCTGAACTTGGCCTTGTCCGAGACGACCCTCATGTCGCAGGCAATCGCCAGGCCCATGCCTCCGCCCGCGGCGGTGCCGTTCACTGCCGCGATCACCGGCTTCATCATGTTGCGGATCTTCAGCACGGTCGTAGGCATGGTCCCGATCCGTCGCACCGCGTCACCTATGGTGGTCCTGGAGAACGCCGCCCTGTCCTCTATCAGCGTCCCCAGATAGCTCACGTCGCCTCCGGTGCAGAACGCCTTGCCCGCGCCGGTGATGATCAGCGCCCTGATATCGCTGTCCTGGGCCACGTCATTGATTGCGTCGTCGATCTCATTCATCATCGGGAAGTCGAACGAGTTGTTCCGGTCCGGCTTGTTTAGAGTCAACGTCGCAAGAAAGCCTTCCTTTTCCAATATGATGTTGTCGTAGGGCACTTCGTTACCTCCTCTTAGCTTCGATGCGCGCCCCTTTGTCGTGCGCGCATAACCCGTAAAATGATACCCTCGGCCACCGTTCCCTGTCAATTTGAACCCGCTTCGCCCCATCGGGCCTCCCTCCACCGCAGTCCCCACGCCAACGGACGTTGATCTTTCCCACCCGCCCTCCCACATACGCTTTCGGGGGCTTCACCGTCCCGAAAGGTAGGGGGCAGGTAACCTGACCTCCACGCGGGGGGTCTTCGGTTCCGGCAGACAATCGCAACCGCGAGACTGCGAACGCCTGGTCAGGCGACTACTACAGGAAGCCACCCCCGACAAGGGAGCAGATGCTCCCTTGCTACCCGCAGGCATCCGAGGGCAGACGCCCTACCATTCCTGACGGCGAGGGATCGGGAGCAGCGCTCCCGTGGGCGGGCGGGTGGGACCACCCAACGCATGATGGCGTGGTGTCAGATCACCGAGAGGAATCGTGGAATGGTCAGAAAGGGGCAAGGGAGGTCATACGCACATCTATTAGGTCTGCGGCTGCGTCACTGCGAGCCCGTCACCATCGATATCGCCCAGGCCTATCCCTGACCAGTATATGGCGTTCAGCGCCTTCAACCCGTGAGACCCTGCATTGAAGACCAGGAAGTCCGTTCTGTACTGGGAGCCATCGCCCCTCGTGCTGGAGGGCACGAGGACCCGGCCCCCGGTAGCCTGGGACCCATCAGCGAGTTCGATGGTCGGCTGTATGTAGGTATCCATCACTGCTGGCATCTCTGCGGGTACCGAAGCCCACTCCCGGGCGTCTGCCCAGGCCCGCCTGCACATGATCTCGGAGCTGCTGATGCTGCAGAGTCCCTCGATATCGACCGACTCCGCGTACGCTACTGCATCGTCCAGGACTTGCGTCGCCTCTTCAACAGTGATCTCCGACACAGGTTCTCCGCTAGTCCCGCTGCACCCCAGAACCAAGATCAGAGTCGCCACGGTGATCATGAGAACGATGTTTGCCGTGCCTTTCGCCCGCATTAGTCCTATTCCTCCTTGACCGCACACGAAGTTCTGCCACCGTAATCATAGGGGAGCGCCCACCTCATGTCAACAGGGCTGACATACTCAACAGAGGCTACCCTAATATAATCGCGCACCCCCCCACCACAACCCCCCACGAGAATAGACGTTGTGAAGGGTAGGGGTCAGGTGCCCTGACCCCTACGGGTGTGGGGCTTACGCCCCCGGCAGACGCCCGTAGCTCTGAACGTCCCAGCCAGGTCAGGCGACTACTACGGGAAGACATCCCGATCGGGGAGCGGATGCTCCCTTGCGACCCCTTCGTGACGAGGGCTCGGAATCAGAGCTCCCGTGGGCAGGTTGGGACCACCCAACGCTCGATGGCAGCCACAAACGAACTGGAACATCTTGAAACCGTCACAGACCTGCGCTAAGCTGTACGCGTCCTGCCGACCGAACCCAACAGGAGGCACAACATGTCCAAGACCGATGAGAACCTGAAGATCGCCTTCGCCGACGAAGCTCAGACCTACATCGAATACCTCGCCTATGCCCACCAGGCGATCGAGGAAGGGATGGTTGAGATAGCCCAGCTCTTCAAGGAGGCCGGAGGTGCCGAGAGCGTGCACGCCCTCACTCATCTCGTTGTCATGGGTGCTGTGAAGTCAACGAAGGAGAACCTTAAGGACGCCGCCGAGGGCGAGGACCTGGAGATAATGTCCATGTATCCCAAATTCATCCGGGAGGCGGAGGAGGAGGGCAGGGAGGAAGCTGCAAAGTCGTTCCGAATCGCCTACGAGAGAGAAAAGCACCACAGGGACATGTTCCGTAAGGCCCTCAGGGACCTCGCTTGACAACCACAGAGCTTCAGGAGGGCTTCTCGGCCTGACCGGCCGTTGTCCTGATCGCCGGTCTCTTCTTGCGTCGGGGCGGGCCCTTGTGGGCCCAGAGACCCTTGAAGAAATCGCGACCCAGCGCCTGCTTGTTGTCGGCCACATCAAGCAGATCCCGCGATACGTTGCTCTCGAAACAGGCTATCTCCACATACTTGCCTAGGTTCTTCACCGCCTGCAGAGCGTAGGCGAAGTCCGCGTCCCCACTGACGACGACAGCCACATCATACATGTCCTTCCATGCGAAGTTCAGCAAGTCCGTCACCAGCATGACGTCTATGCCCTTCTCGACCGTAACGCCTTGAGCCAGCTTCGTGCCGCCGAGCCGCACCTCAAGGTACGGCGTCTCCCGGAGAGCGGCCAGGAAGTCCTGCTGGTCGCGATGGGCGTCGGCCCTCTGTGTGGGGTCCTGGAGAACGTTATAGTAGTAGGCCCGGAACAGCCGGCGAGATCCGCACAGCTTGCTCACGAACTCGGTGAAGTTCAAGTCGTAGCGATTGAAGTTCGACTTGAGCGCATGGTACAGGTTACTGCCGTCGATGAAGATCGCGACTCTATCCGACATAGACCATCTCCTGGGAGTAGACTCGGGGCGATGATACGCAGGTTTTGGCCGGACGTCAAGTCGAGGAACGCGCCACCCTCCTACTCCCTGATCAGCAGGGCGAACGCTGCCATCGCAGCAGCTGCCATGCCGGCCCCGAAGTAGAACGGCGCTGCCGGGCCAACCAGGTGCCACAACCAGCCCGCGATCAGGCTGGCCGGAAGCAGAGAGAGCCCCACGGCGGTATGATACAGTCCGTAGGCCGTCCCCCTGCGCTCACATGGGACGATGTCGGCAACAAAGGCCCGCGTGACTCCCTCCGCCACGCCGTAGTACAGCCCGTACAGGGCCACCAGCAACCACACGTGCCATGCCTCCGAGGCCAGGGCCAATCCCAGGTATGTGATAGCGTAAATGGCCCACCCCACCATGATGACGCCTTTCCTCCCCAGCCTGTCCGAGATGGACCCCGCCGGTGCGGAGACAGCTGCATATACGGCATTGAAGACCAGCAGAAGCAGCAGAATGCGGACTACCGAGAAGTCCAGGTTCTGGGCGCGCAGCACCAGAAAGGCATCGCTGGAGTTCCCCAGCGTAAACACCACGACTATAGCCAGGAAGACCTTGAACCGCAGATCGAAGCCGCCTTGACGTGAAGCCGGAGTCCCATCGTCCTCGCACGCTTCGGCGCCGACCGGCGGAGATCCTATCGCCCCCTTCCGTTCGCGGACGAAGAGCACCAGCACCGCGACCGCCAGCACCGCTGGCACGACGCCCACCAGGATAATCGTCTGGAATGCGTCCTTTGTCAGCTCGAGACCGCCCCTCTGCACCAGATAGACTATCGCCGCAGCCAGCCCGAGGCCCAGGACCGCGCCGGCGGTATCCATTCCTCGATGGAAGCCGAAGCTCTTGCCCATCTCCTCCGGCGTGGACGAGTCGGCCACCAGCGCGTCGCGCGGCGACGTGCGAATGCCCTTCCCCACCCGGTCCGCGAATCGCACGCCTGCGGCCATGCCCCAGTTCCCCGCGAAGTAAAGAGCCGGTTTGGCGAGCGTAGATAGCCCATACCCCACGACAGCCAAGCTCTTGCGCCGCCCCAGGCGATCGCTCAGCCAACCACTGAAGACCTTCAGAAGGCTAGCCGTCCCCTCCGCTATCCCCTCGACAAGGCCTATGACGGGCAAACCGACGCTGAGCACGTTCTTCAGGAACAGGGGCAGCAGCGTGAAGATCATCTCGCTGGACACATCCGTCAGGAAGCTGACGACGCCCAGAAAGAACACATTGCGGCTCATGCCGAGAACCCTGCTCTCGCGGTCGTCCGTCATCTGTCGAACAGCACCTCTTCAGTCAACTCGGCTATCTTCTCCTTGGCTTCGCTCAGCACCGAGAGGCCGAGCTCGGTGGCAGAATAGTACTTGCGCACCCTGCCTCCCACGGTTCTCCGCTCCATGCGCAGATATCCCTCTCGCTCTAATCGATGAAGCGTCGGATACAGAGTACCGGGGCTGAGACTGTACCCGTGCCGCCCCAGCTCCTCCAGCATCTCAGCGCCATATACCGGCTCCTTGGCGGCGTGATACAGGATGTGTATCTTGATGAAGCCGAGGAAGAAGTCTTGCAGCAAGGTGGCCTCCGGTTCTTATTATCGCCTGCCGATATCGGCAGGCGATATCATAGCACAGTGGCATTGCAGGCGCAACGGTCGGGGTGCGGAGCGCCCGTGGGCGGGCGGGCGGGACCACCTAACGCCGGTTAGCAGGGTGACCTCCCTACGATAGTGTATACTTAACATAGCGATGTACCAGGACACCATTGCGGCGGTCTCGACCCCGATCGGCGAGGGCGGCATCGGCATAGTGAGGCTCAGCGGGCCGGAGTCCCAAGCTATCGCCAACAGGCTGTTCACCAGAAGGCTGGAGAGCCGCCGGTTGGTCTACGGCCACATCGTGGACCCGACCACCGGCGACGTCGTGGACGAGGTGCTGGTCGCCTACATGAGCGCTCCGCACACCTACACTAGAGAGGACATCGTAGAGGTCAACTGCCACGGCGGCCCGATGGCGCTGCAGCGCGTCCTGGAGCTCGCCCTCAGGGAGGGGGCGCGGCTGGCCAACCCTGGCGAGTTCACGTTGCGCGCTTTCCTGAGCGGCAGGATCGACCTGGCCCAGGCGGAGTCCGTGCTGGACGTAATCCAGGCCAAGACTCAGGCGGGGCTTCGTTTGGCCGTGCAGGGGCTGGGTGGGCGGCTGTCGCAGCCAATCAGGCAGCTGCGGCACGACCTCACGGACGTTCTGGCCTACCTGACCGCGCGGGTCGACTTCCCGGAGGACGAGGTCGAAGAGCAGAACGTATCGGAGTCCCTTCGCGCCGCCCTGGCAAGCATACAGGAGCTCGTATCGACCGCCGACGCCGGCATTATCTACAGGCAGGGGGTGAGAACGGCCATTGTGGGCCGCCCCAACGTAGGCAAGTCGAGCCTGCTCAACCGCCTCCTCAGGGAGTCCCGGGCAATCGTGACGCCGACCCCGGGGACAACGAGGGACACCGTGGAGGAGGCAGCGAACATCAAGGGCATTGCATTCGTCTTGATTGACACCGCTGGTATCATGGATGGCGGCAACGAGATCGAAGCTCTCGCCATAGAGCGAAGCAGGCGGGCAATAGACAAGGCCGATTTCGTACTGTTCGTAGTGGATGGCAGCGAGCCACTGACCGAGGCCGACTGCACACTAGCGGAGTCCATTGGCGCGAGGCCAGTGCTCGTGGCGGTGAACAAGTGCGATCTGTCGCCGAAGGCTGAACTCGACGGGTTGCCATGGCTGCGAGTCCACACCTCGGCGCTCACCGGGGAAGGCATTCCCGAGCTGGAGAGCGCCATGGCCAGTGCGATCCTTGGCGGTACAGTGGTACCCTCGGATGCCGTGCTTGTTGCCAGTCCGCGTCATAAGGACGCCCTTGTCAGAGCTGACAGGGGCCTGTCTCTGGCCCTGGCCTCATTCGAGGAAGGAGCACCCGAGGACCTCGTCACCATAGACCTGACGGCCGCCATAAACGCTCTGGGGGAGATAACAGGCGAGACGGTTACAGAGGAGCTTCTCGACGCGATCTTCAGCCGGTTCTGCATCGGGAAGTAGCGCAGTCTCATGACGATAACACACAGGGAGGTCCCATGAAGGGGGTCAGGATACACAATGAACCCGAGCTGACTGATCCTTGGCTGGTTGCTGCGTGGCCCGGAGTGGGCAATGTGGCGCTCATTGCCGCAACCTACCTGAAGGACAAGCTGGAGGCCGAGGAATTCGCCGAGATCGGCCCCTCCGGCTTCTTCGAGCCGGGAGGGGTGTTCATCAAGGACAATGTCATCGAGGCACCGGAGTTCCCGTCCAGCAAGTTCCACTTCTGGAAGCGGGGCGACACCGGGCCCGATCTCGTGATCTTCGTCTCCGAGGCGCAGCCGGCAGCGAAGGCGCACGAATACGCGAACATGGTGTTGGACGTGGCGGGCAAGTTCGGCATCCGGCGAGTGTGTACACTCGCAGCCGCGCTCACGGAGCATTATCCCGACAAGCCGAGGGTTATCGGGGCCGCAACATCAGCGGCGCTCCATGACGAACTGAGCAAGTGCGGCGCGGTGCTGACCGGCGACTTCTACGTTGCGGGGCTGAACGGCGTCTTGGCCGGTGCGGCC
The DNA here is from genome assembly GCA_964524995.1 of uncultured Dehalococcoidia bacterium. Taxonomy (GTDB): domain Bacteria; phylum Chloroflexota; class Dehalococcoidia; order SZUA-161; family SZUA-161; genus CAZGDV01. The sequence continues at coordinate 16,539 of CAZGDV010000005.1, forward strand.
AAGGCCAGGGGGCTGGAAGGCTTGTGCCTGCTCGGCGAGACGGCGAAGTACACGGCGAAGATAGCCAACCCCAGGGCCTCCAAAGCAGTGCTCGGGGTACTGACCCAACTCCTGGACGTAGAGATCGACATGGCCGAACTGGAGGAGCTCGCGGCGAGTACCGAGCGGCAGATCAAGGAGATCGGTGACGAGATGAGGCGCGAGTACCTCCAGCACTTCACCAGGCCTATCTGGGAACGGGATGAGGGGACGGAGAACGGTTAGACGATATGCCCTGCAGCTCTTGCCTAAGACTGAGGGGCCGGCGCTTCCTCGGAGGCATCCTCGGAGATCGGTTCGGTGAATGCAGTCTCCAAAGCATCGCCTTCAAGCGTCTCTTCGGTGATTAGACGCTTGGCGATGTGAATAAGTCTATCCTTGTTCTTAGCCAGTACGTCCTTGGCCTCGGCGTACGCCTCGTCTATAAGTACTTTGATCTCCTGGTCGATCTCGTCGGCTATCGTGTCGCCGTAGTCTTTCTGCTCGTCTACTACCCTGCCCAGGAACACCATGTCCTCCCTGCGACCGAAGGTCCGGAGGCCGAGCTTCGCACTCATCCCATACTCCTTGATCATCCTGCGCGCCAGCTCCGTGACCACCTCCAGGTCGCTCCGGGCCCCGGTGGTGACCTCGTCCGGGCCAAAGATGATCTCCTCCGCCGCTCTCCCACCCAACGCGCCGGTGATCTTGTCGCGCAGCTGGACTATCGAGTAGAAGTGGCGGTCCTCCGTCGGCAGCTGCTTGGTATAGCCACCCGCCATGCCCCTGGCCACTACGGATATCTTGTGCACCGGGTCTGAGCCCGGCAGCAGGCGTGCCACGAGCGCGTGCCCCGCCTCGTGGTAGGCGACGATCTGCTTCTCCTTCTGGCTTATCACACGCGTCCGGCGCTCTGGCCCGAGCTGGACTCTGTCTATTGACTCCTGGAACTCGGCCAGGGCGATCTTCTTCTTGTCGCGCCTGGCCGCCAGGATGGCGGCCTCGTTCACCAGGTTGGCCAGATCGGCACCGCTGAACCCCGGCGTCTGCTTGGCCACTACCTCGAAGTCCACGTCCTCGTCCAGAGGCTTGCCCCTGGCATGGACCTCCATGATGGCCTTGCGGCCGTTGATGTCGGGCTCGTCGAGTACCACGCGTCGATCGAACCTGCCCGGCCTCAAGAGCGCAGGGTCAAGGATGTCCGGCCGGTTCGTGGCGGCGAGGACTATGACCTTCACGCTGGAATCGAACCCGTCCATCTCCACGAGTATCTGGTTCAGCGTCTGCTCCCTCTCGTCGTGCCCCCCACCCAGCCCAGCCCCGCGATGCCGGCCCACCGCGTCGATCTCGTCAACGAAAATGATGCACGGCGCATTGCGCTTCGCCTGGTCGAAGAGGTCCCGCACGCGAGACGCGCCGACACCGACGAACATCTCCACGAACTCACTTCCGCTGATGGAGAAGAAGGGGACGGCCGCCTCACCAGCCACGGCCCGCGCCAGCAGCGTCTTTCCGGTGCCGGGCGGCCCAATCAGCAGCACGCCGCGAGGTATGCGCGCGCCAAGCGATATGAACTTCTCCGGGAATTTCAGAAACTCGACTACCTCCTGGAGTTCTTGCTTCGACTCGTCAACACCGGCCACGTCGCTGAAGGTTACGGTGGGTTTGTCCCCGGTGACCATGCGGGCCCTGCTCCGGCCAAACGACATCGCCTGGTTGGAGCCACCCTGCGCCTGGCGGAATATGAACAGGAACAGACCAACAATGAGTATTATCGGCAGGAAGTTGATGAGGAGACTGACCCAGCTGAAGCCACCCGTCTCCTCGATGTTGATCGCGATGGCGGGATCGGCACCCGTCGCTCTGTCCCCGAAGTGCTCGAACGGGTCGAACTCGGCGGCAACGCTTGTCACGAACTCCTCGTCCTGTCCTTTCTCGACCGCCGTGAGCGTCTGGCCTTTGAGAGTGACATCCCACTGCCCCGTCTCGAGCTTCTGGAACATCTCGTACGTGGTAAGACGTTCGGGCCCACCGCTGGGGCCGACGATCCAGTAGAAGACAGCTACCATGGCCGCCAGGATGAGCAGATAGATGATGAGGTTACGCGATATCCTTGGCACTTCGATCCTTCTAGCTGGACTGCTGCCATGATTATAACAGAAACGCCAAAGCGTTTGAAAAGCGGAATACGTAGAGGAGTGTTCGTGTAGAGCCTACCCCCATCTCTCTCAAGTATATCACCTCGTGTACGATTGTATCCGCCGGGCCGGGTGTGCTATACTCTGCGACACGAGGGTGAGACATGTCTCTCGACCTGGCCCGGGTGGCAGTTCAAGTGGAGGAGATGGCGGCGGGCCTGGCGGCCGAGCGCCGTGACAGGGCTGCTCGCCTCGATCGCGCAGTACACACGCTCCACGCACAGTCCGGGGACCTGGATACCCTCAGGAAAAGGGTCGAGGCGTCCAGAACGAGCTGGCTGGTGGCCGGGATCGGCGACGACCCGGCTATGCGCCACCCGCCGGTGCTGTTGCCAGAAGCCTTCGCCGTGCTTGCGAGCGACGGCTCGCACATCGACGTGGACCGGCACAGCCCTGCGCGCTGTGCCCTGATCAACATCGGCACTGTGATGCTGCGCTACGGGAGCAATCCCGACGCCCTGCTTAGCAACTCCCCTACGCTCTACACGGGAAGCCAGAACCTAGCCATCACCAACCCGCAGGGCAGCGACGAGCAGCGCCTAGAGGGTGCAGTCCTGGGGATGAAACGCGATGTCGCGGAGTGCATCGCGTTGGCGGACCTGGCCCTGGAGTCGCCACCGCACATACCCACGCTGGCCCTCTTCGACGGCTCGCTGATAATGTGGGGCCTCGCGGGACAGACGTATCCGGATTTCGTCAAGACCGAACTCCTGGACAACGGCTTCCTGGCGGGACTGGCCAGACTCAGGGACGCCGGCCACAAAAGGCAACTCGCGGTCGCCAGCTACATCAGCTTCCCGAGGAGCACAGACGTGGTGAACGCGCTACGCGTAGCCGTCTGTCCTCATGATCCACCCAACTGCGACCTGCATTGCCGCTCCTTCCCACCAGCGGACAGGCCGTGTGATGAAGTGGCCGGTATCCAGGACAGCAGCGTCTTCTCCGCCGTGCTGGAGCACGGCGAGAGATCAGCTACCTTCACCAGCCGTTCCTCCATCGTGCGCGAGAGGTATGGCGAGCACGAGATCAGGTTCTGCTACCTCAAGACCGACGAGGAGATAGGCCGGATGGAATTCCCCCGCTGGGTGGAGGAGAGAGATCTGGTCGATCTGCTCCACAGCCTCATACTCGATCAGTGTTGCCGAGGGCACGGCTATCCGGTCGCGCTCAGCGAAGCCCATGAGCAGGCCGTGGTCAACGCCAGCGACCGCCAGCGCTTCCAGGAACTGGTGGAGGCTGCTCTCGCCGAACGCTCCTTCCCCACCCTGACCTCAGCGAAGAGTAGAAGCAAGCGGACTCGATGGATATAATCTGAATCGGACGGGACGAAAGTGCCGGGCATAGTCAGAACGCTAATAGCCAGGGTCTCGGCCGCAATCCTGCGGCTGTTCCGCAACGGCCACGTCATGATCCGCCGGGGCTGCCCGGCCGATGCAGACGACTTCGCGGAATTGGCGCTGCTCTCCTCACCGACGCTGTTTCCAGCCATCTACGGTGATAGCGCGAGCCGGGTCCTGCGATCGCTTCACCGGCAGCCCCGCAATCTCTTCAGCTGCGAGAATGCCCTCTTCGCCGAACTGAGCGGCAAGAACGTGGGAATGCTGCTGGCATACGACTGGCGCACAAGGCGGGAACAGAACTGGCGCACCGGTCTCCTGCTGCTTAGGGAACTCAAGTTCGGCATCATCCGAAGGGCACCGGGCCTGTTGAGAAGCCGAAACGCAGTCGGGGACGTTCCCAAGGGCGAGGTCTACATAAGCAACGTGGCCGTCTACACTGACCATCGGGGCAACGGCATCGGGACCAGGCTCATAGGAGAAGCTCAGGACCTGGCACTCAGGAACGCGGCATCGGCGCTGACACTGGATGTGGAAGCGGACAACCACAGCGCCATCCGACTCTATCTCAGGCTCGGATTCTCCGTCGCCGCAGAGCGACGGCTTTCCCTCGGAGGCGGGCAGACCCTGGCCTTCTACCGGATGCGCAAGGCCCTGTAGAACACCAGCGAGCATCCAACCCTCTACAGGATCCCGGACATGAAGCCCCTGCTACGACTGCTGGAGCCCGACGAGTTCAACTGGCCGGTCAGCGTTGTGTACAGCTGGATCGCCAACGTGATGGAGCCCGCGTACGTGTACATTGCCGAGAGGGCTGCCCTCCCCGAGACCACGAAGACACTGCTGGAAATCGGCGGCGGCGATGGCCGGCTCGCGGTGGCTCTGGCTGAGCGCTACCCCACGATCGAGATGATCGTCACCAGCGACATCTCGGCCGACATGGCCCGCAAAGCGGGAAGGCGGGCCCAAAGGCTGAACCTTGGCCATCGCATCCGGGCCGAGGCCCATGATGTCCACCGGCTCGGCTTCGAAGATGAGTCTTTCGACGCAGTAGTCAGCTTCGCGTCACTGCACCATTGGAGGGACAAGGCGAAAGGACTGCGTGAGGTCGACCGAGTGCTGAAGCCGGGCGGCGTCATGGCTGTCATGGACGGCTGCGGCAGGCCGTCCTTCGGCACCGTGAGGGCAACCGTGTCCGACCTCGGGGGCTCGATATGGACAACGCTGGCCTACTGGATAGGGAGCAAGGAGGTGCTAATGCTCCCCGAGCTTTCCGGCGTCGTCGAGCAGTCGGGCCTGCGATACCTGTCGATGGAGCTCGAAGGCCCCGCGGCGATCCTGCGTGGAGTCAAGCCTCTATAATCGCCTCCTCTGTGGCCCTCACGCGTGCTTTCCCGCTGGATAATCACCCACGAATAGCCTAGAATACCGTGGACGTGTCCAACCACATGAGGGAGGTGTGCCGTGTCCGCCGCCAGCAACCTGAGGCCCGAGTTCATGCATCACTACTACCTGTTTCGCAGGAAGGTGTTCAAGGTCTTCGGTGGAGCGTTCCACGTCTATGACGAGATGGGGAATGTCGTCCTGTACTCGAAGCAGTTGGCCTTCAAACTGAAGGAGGACTTCCGCATTCACTCGGACGAGCGCCAGACGACCGAGCTACTCAGGATCAAGACACCTCACATACTCGATATCGCCGCCAGGTATGATGTCCAGGACTCCACGACCGGCGAAGCCGTCGGGGCCGTCAGGCGGACGTTCCTCAGGTCTTTGGTGAGGGATCAGTGGATGTTCCTGTCACCGGATGGTCAGGAGATCGGCAAGTTGAAGGAAAGGAGCCTGCTCGGAGCGTTGCTCAGCCGATGGATCAACTGGGTACCGCAGCACTACGTCGCCGAGACCACCTACGAGGCACCGGTCGCCGAGATCGACCAGCACTTCAATCTCTTCGTACTCAAGTACGACATGCGTATAGCGGACGCGAACCCGCCCATCGACCGCAGGCTGCTGATAGCTGCAGGAATCCTTCTGGCGGCCATTGAGAGAAGGCAGGACTAGCAACCTGGACTGGGTGTCATGCCCCCGCTCCGTGAGGGTCACAACCGCCGCTCGATCCGCCTTAAGGGATATGACTACTCCCAGGACGGTGCATACTTCGTCACGATATGCACGCATGACGAGACATGTCTCTTCGATGATCCCGATCTGCGCAGGATCGTAGCAGAGTGCTGGCTCGCCATACCCGACCATTTCCCGTTTATCGAGTTGGACTGTTGGGTGATTATGCCCAACCACCTGCATGGTATCCTAACCATTCGTAGGGGCACGGCACGCCGTGCCCCTACGTCATAGCCGAATCCCGCCAAGTGGAGGGCAACCAGAATGGACAAATGGCTCATGACCGTGGAGAGCAACTGCGCTGACCCATCCAGAGAGGCTGAGTTCAACAAGTGGTACGATGAAGTACACCTGCCCGACATTCTGGAAACATCGGGCTTTGTTCGTGCATCGAGGTATGAGAACACCAACCCGGACGACGCTCACGGCAAGTTCCTGGCCGTCTACGAGATAGAGACGGACGACCTCACGTCCACGCTGGTCACGTTCACAGAGAACGTCAACAGCAGGACAACACAAGGGAGGATGTCGGACTTGGTCGTCGCTGTAGGCGGAGGTCTGTACCGCCAGATAACCCCGCCGATGGAGTCCAGCTAGGACGGTAAAGGCTTCCCTAGCTTGGTTCAGGTGGCCAGCCCGGTCGGCTAGATCAGCCTTCCCACGAAATGACCGTCCCGATTCGCTTCGCCCATCTGGTGCGGGGACCGTGCGTCACCTATCTTGTAGACTTCCTTGACCTTGCCCTGAAGCTCTCTGTACAGACCATCGTTCGGCAGCTTTCCGCTAAGAAGAACGACTGTGTCAACATCAAGTATCTCTCTCATCTCCATCGTATGGATGTTGATCACCGTACAGGTCTTCTCGACGATCATGACCATGAATGTATCGGCACCAACCCTGATACCCTTGTTGAGCATCCTCGGCATGACATGGAACCAGGTCATGTCCAGGATCAAGCCAACGCCACCGTAATTGGGAAGAGGAGTAACGAGATCGACCTCCAGACCCTGGTCGGCCAGCATTTCCGCCAGGCCGGCGGCAATGACGTCGGCCCTGGTGTCGAAGATGAGGGCCTTCTTGCCGAAGTCCTTGCCCTCGGCTATGCCCTTCACGATCTGATCGGCGGAATAGACGTGAGGCTGATCCCAACCGGCAACCTCCATCTGGGTGCCACCATTGAAGCCGTTACGCATCCAGGTAGAGCCCGTCGCGATCACCACGGCGTCGGGCTTCTGGTCCAGTATCATCTGTGCGGTGGCCTCTGTCCCCGTTACCACTTTGACGCCGACCTGAGGCAGCTGGATCTTCTGCCACCTGATAAGGCCGCCCATCTCCTCTCGCCCGGGGAGCTGCTCGGCCAGCAGCGCCTGCCCGCCGAGCTCGGCGTCCTTCTCGTACAGCGTCACATCGTGGCTCTTGAGGGCGCAGACCCTGGCACACTCCATGCCCGCAGGGCCTCCACCGACGACCACGACCTTCTTCTTCTCGGGGGCCTGCTTGTAGCTGCCGATGCCCCAACCCCACTGCTCCATGCCGACGGTCGGATTGGTGACGCACCTTATCGGGGCACCGTCCATCATGAACTTGATGCAGTTCTGGTTGCAGCCCTGGCAGGGGCGTATGTCATCGAGGCGTCCCTCCCTGGCCTTGTTGGGCAGCTCGGGGTCGGCGATGAGCGGCCTGGCCATGGCGACCATGTCGGCCTTGCCCTCGGCCAGTATGCTCTCGGCGATCATTGGGTCATTGATCCTGCCCACAGCCACGATGGGTATGTTCTTGACGACCTCTTTGATCTGCTCCACGGCATACATCTGGTATGCCGGCGGCAAGTAGAGGGGGCCGAAGTACATGTGCATGGACTGGGTCTCCCTGCCGATGCCGCAGATCAGCCAGTCGACCTTCTTGTCCTGGTCGAGCATCTTTGCCAGCGCCACAGCGTCCTCGGGGACGATGGAGCCGGGGAGCAGGTCGTCGACCGTGAGGGTGTAGCCGATGGCCATCTTGTCGCCGACGACCTTCCTGGTGACGTCGATCGTCTCCATGAGGAATCTGGCGCGGTTCTCGATGGGGCCACCCCACTCGTCAGTTCGGGAGTTGATGGTGGCGGATAGGAAGTCCGCGACCATGCCGGAGTGGTTGTGAATGTCTATGGCATCGACTCCGGCTTCTTTGAGGTTCTCGCAGCATATCGCCCAGTACTCGAAGAAGCGCTTGAAGTCCTCCTCGGTCATCTCCTCCCACATCTGGTCGCCGAAGTTCGGGTCGGGCTTCAGCGAAGGGCCCCGCTTGTTGCCGAGAGTCATGCCCATGAACTGGAAGCTGCAGTAGGCACCCTGCTCGTGAATGCCTTCGGCTATCCTCTTGAATCCGGGGATGATCTCCTTCTTCCATGTCCAGATGTGCCTGTCGTAGTGGCCGCCGTTGTGCTTCATGAAGATGATGTCACGCGGCTCGGTGTAGCCTACTGACATGGCCACCCATCCCGCACCGCCTCTAGCCTTCTCGATCTCGTAGTGGATGAAGTCGTCCGTTGGTATGCCATCCTTGTTCATCAAGGGGCCGTGGGGAGATACCATGATCCTGTTCTTGACGGTGAATGGTCCGATCTGGATCGGGGTGAAGAGATACTTGAACTGCTGGGCACTCACGCTGCCTCCTTCCGCCAGCGCACATTCGGCCTAGTTGCAGGAACGTGCGCTCAAGCCTCCGACGAACGTCAGCCAGCTGTAGGGAGTGCTGCCCTTGGCTGACGCCAGAAGGTCTCGTATTAGTCCCACATCTCGCTCGGCGAGCTGCGACAGCAGGAGCGCCTGACCAGCAGGCGATCCGCTTCCCACAAGCTCTTCGATTCCCCGAACGTGGCGGCGAGCGAACCTTGGCCTGCGCGCTGGCCAAATCGACAGAGCGTAGACGCCCCGCCTCTTGGTGCGCTTGAATCTACTGTCTCTGCTCATCCTGGACAGCAGCGTTGCCGCCGGGTCCTTCCCTGGAATGTAGACGCCTTCCCCCTGGAGCACGGCTGCCATGTCTCTGAAGTGCATGGGCTCATCGCGTTGCTCAAGGAGATCGACGGCCATGTCTGTCACAGACCCCGATGTTCTCAAAGGCACGACCGGGGGCGCACAGCGGTCGCCCGCCGTTGGCAAAGGTCTAATGTGGTGCCCCTCGTACCGGAGAAGGGCGTCGACGTGGTGTAGCGCGTCCTCCAGGGGATACTTCTGGGCACGCAGTTCCTCAAGACGCCTGGAGTACTCGACCTGTAAGTCGTGAATGACACCGTCCAGGCCCTTCAACCCCCTGGTCAACTCGGCCCGCCTCCACAGAAGTGCCCGTCTCACGTCCTGCTGCGAATCCGAGTCCGTCATCATCCCAATGGAATCGCGTTTCGTCACCTCATCTTCCATTTGGCCCCCCCGCATGTCATATCATACGACGTATCATATGTCGTATCCTAGGAAGCACTTTGTACCACAGAAACGCGCTCTTGTCAAGACCCATTCCATCAGCCACTCCTGCATCGTGACCAACCGGCTTGCCCGGAGCGCTGTAACCACACCAACCCATCCCTTTGCAGTGGCCACCCCGGCCGTGTACAATACGCGCCGGGTGATACGGAATGTCGACCAGAATCGGAGAGGTCGTCGAGGCCAGCACCAGCCAGTTCGTCGCTGAGTCTTACGAGCTGCACTCACCACCCCCCTTGGGCAGTCTCATCAAGACGAGCGCCGGCGAAGTGGACATCTATGGCGTCGTGTTCAATGCATCAACGGAGAGCACCGATCCCGGCCGGCGGCCTGTAGCTAGAGGAAGGGACGAGGCCACCGAGGACGACATATACCGCCAGAATCCCCAGCTCTCCAGGCTCTTCCGCACCACATTCGACGCCGTCGTAATCGGACACGGGCAGGGCAACGATATCCGACACTACCTGCCTCCAGTGCCCCCCAGAGTCCACAGCTTCGTTCACTCCTGCGAGGTCGAGGAGATACGCCGGTTCACGGCCTCGCTGTACTTCCTGTCTACGCTGCTGAACATCAGGGACGGCTCGGGCGACGAAATAGTCGCCGCCTGCCTTCGCGAGGCCAGCCGCGCCCATGACGACCCGCGCGCGTTCCTTGTCGGCGCAGGCAAGGAGCTGGCATTGCTGTTGAGCGGACAGTTCAACCGGCTCAACACGATCCTCAGGAGGATACGGCTTTGAGCGAGGCCCTGGGACGAAGGCTGGGTATCGTTGTCGGCGGCTCCCTGACCGGCGGCCTGCAGGTCAAGCTGGACAGTGGCACACCGATCGAGGAGATGGCGGTGGGCCGCTATGTCGTCATCGAGGGACAGCAGAGCCACTTCTTCGGCATGATCAACGACGTGAAGCTCGGCACCATCGACCAGCAATTCGCGATCACACCTCCCGACGTATCCGACTCGTTCATATCCGAGGTCATAGCCGGCACCAGCACCTATGGCGTCATAGACGTCGTGCCAATGCTCTGCATCAGCGGTGATGTCAAGACGATCCTGGAAGGGCCGCAGCCAGTCAAGACCATACCGGCGCACTTCTCAGAGGTGAGGGAGGCAACTGAGCAGGACGTCGAGCTCGTGTTCGGCACCGAGGACGAGAGGCACTTCCATGTCGGCACACCGCTGGATATGGAGACCAAGGTCTGTCTCAACATCGACGAATTCGTGAAGCGGTCCAACGGTGTCTTCGGCAAGAGCGGCACCGGCAAGACCTTCTTCACGAGGCTGCTCTTGATCGGCATGGTGCAGAAGGGTGTCGCCGCCAACCTCATCTTCGACATGCACAACGAGTACGGCTGGGAGGGCACTTTCGAAGGGGGAGCGCGTAAGGTGAAGGCGCTCAAGCCACTGTTCTCCTCAAAGGTCGCCCTGTTCACGCTGGACGAGGAGAGCGCGCGCCGTCGCAAGGCGAGCACGGACTACGTGGTGCAGATAGGATACGACGAGATACAGCCCGAGGACATCGCCTTGCTGCAGGACACTCTGAACCTGACACAGCCTGCGGTCGAGGCTGTCTACCAACTAGCGCGCGAGTTCGGGTACGGTCGCTGGCTCCAGTCATTCTTCGAGTTGGGATCGGAGGACGAGACGAGGGAGTTGCTGGACAGGCTCCGAATCCACGAGAGCACCTATAGAAACCTGCACCGGGGCATGGAGAAGCTGAGGAGACTTTCATTCCTGGTTCCACATGCGCCGGACAACTCTGTCAAGCGGATACTCGAGTACCTGGACAGGGGCATGAACGTTGTACTCGAGTTCGGCAGGTACACAGATGTCACCGCCTACGTACTCGTGGCCAACATACTCACCCGCCGGATATACGATCAGTACCGGGACCGCACCGAGGCTGCCCTGGCCGAGGACAAGGCCCGGCCGCGTCCGCTCGTAATTACCATCGAGGAGGCGCACAAGTTCCTCAGCCCGTCCGTGGCCGAACAGACCATCTTCGGCACGATCGCCCGCGAGATGAGGAAGTACAACGTCACCCTCCTGGTCATCGACCAGCGACCTAGCGGCATCGACGACGAGGTCATGTCCCAGCTCGGCACCAAGGTCACCTACCTCCTGGACAACGAGAAGGACATCGACAGCGTGCTCATGGGCGCTTCCGGGAAGAGCCAGTTGAAGACCGTTCTGTCCAAGCTGGAGGCCAAGCAGCAGGCGCTGATCTTCGGCCACGCCCTCCCCATGCCGGTCGTGATCAAGACGAGGGACTACGGGTCGGCGGAGTCTTACAAAGAGTTCGGCTTCATGGATGCGGCGGAACTGAAGCGCAAGTCCGAGAAGGAGATCGAGGGCCTCTTCTAGTCTTCACCCGGCAAGGCCAGCCACGGTTCCGAAGCCCCCACCGACGAACGTTGTTCTCTCCCACCCAACGTTCGATGGCAGCCGGAGCTACCCATGGGCATTCGAGGGCGAACGCCCTAC